>CALXAN010000129.1 GCA_944386305.1 uncultured Clostridia bacterium | reverse complement strand
CGCTGCTCAAAAGTCTTGAGGAGCCTCCGGAATTTGTGGTGTTTGTGCTGATATGCGGCTCGGCGTCCGACCTGCTGCCTACCGTGGCGTCCAGGTGCGTGAGACTGACCATGTCTCCGCTGAGCGTCCGCGCCGTCAGAGCCGAGCTTGGACGCAGTTTCCCCAATGCCGACCCCCAGGTCCTGGACCGTGCCGCGGATCAGAGCGGCGGCTTTATAGGCAGGGCCGTGCGGGAACTGCGGGACGGGGACCCGCACCCTATATGTATGGACGTCGCCTTAGCCATAGCGCAGGCCAGGTACAGCGACGCGCTGACGCTTATGCTTGAGCTTAAGTCCAAGCGCAGCGAGTTCAACGATATGCTGCAGGGCACGGCGGCCATATTTAAAACCTGCGCCTGCATCTGCGCAAGGGGCGCGTCGGAGCCCAGGCCCAAGTACGCCGCCGTCCGCGACCTGGGGCTGAAGAAGCTGTGCAGCCTGGTCGACGTCTTCGGCAAAGTATTTGAAAAGACCGAATATAATATAAATATTACTCTTTGGAGCGCATTGCTGGTAAAGGAATGCGAATACATCTGCGAGGGAAAGGAGCAGTATGATAGAGGTTGTTGGAGTCCGCTTTAAGGCGGTGGGTAAGATATATTACTTTGATCCGCGCGGGCTGAAGCTGCCCGTGGGCAGCCGCGTAATAGTGCAGACTGTCCGGGGCGGCGAGATCGGGGACGTGGTCATCGCCAACCGCATGGTAGAGGAGGACGAGAAGTTCCTGCCCCTGAGCCCCGTGATAAGGGCAGCCACCCGGGCCGATATCGAGACCGACGCCAAGAACCGCGAGAAGGAGAAGCGCGCCTTTAATATCTGCAGAGAAAAGATAAAGAAGCACAACCTGGACATGACCCTTATAGACGTGGAGTACACCTTTGACAACAGCAAAATCATATTCAGCTTTGTTGCCGACGGGCGCATAGATTTCAGGGAGCTGGTCAAGGATTTGGCCTCGGTGTTCAAGACCCGCATAGAGCTGCGCCAAATAGGCGTCAGGGACGAGACCAAGGCGATGGGCAGCCTGGGCATGTGCGGCAGGAAGTGCTGCTGCTCCAGCTTTTTGAGCGAGTTTGTGCCCGTGTCCGTAAAGATGGCCAAGGACCAGTCCCTGTCTACCAACCCGCAGAAGATATCCGGCGCGTGCGGCAAGCTTATATGCTGTCTGAATTATGAGGAGCCTTTCTATGAATCGGCGCTTAAGAAGTTTCCGCGCGTCGGCTCGGAGGTATCCGTTCCCGACGGGCGCGGCAGCGTCACGGAGATCAGCGTCCTTTCCGATACGGTAAAGGTGCGCCTGGAGTCGGACTCGACGGTCAGGCAGTACGCGCTGGCGGACGTGAAGTTCAGCCGCGCTGCAAAAAACTCTCAGCAGAACGACAAGTCCAAGCCGTCCGACTGATATGTGCGGTTCCGCCCCCGCCGGACAGGCCGCAGGGCAGAGGGGGCGCTTTAAAAATGCGCTCGGATTAAGCGGCAAAATCCCGCGCCGCGAAGGAGGCCGAATATCGGCGGGATAAGGGATTTCGACGGGGTTTTGAGAAACGTCGTTTTTTCAGCGCTGACCTGTAACGCCGCCGCGGCTTCAGCCTTGTTGGCTTGGCAGCGAGGTTAGGCTGAATATCGGCGGAGCTTTGGGGACTGTTGTTTTTTTTGCGAAAAGCCGGTTATATTAGACATAGCCTAAGAGCAAAGGGTTTTCGGCGTTTGGCGGTGAGGTCGGATTGATTATGTTTAGGTATAGTTTAAAGTAAAAAGGCGGCGTTTGAAGAGTCTTTTTTCGCTTTCCGCCCGCACAGAACTTACGGCAAGTATAATTTTGCGTGACTGCAGATCAGCCGCGCGCAGAATTTTTTTGTATACTTAAGGCATGGCTTGAGAGTAAAAGGTTTTTTCGGCGCGGCGGGTTTGGATGCGGATTGAAATATATATTTGGCATGGCCAAGGGGCCTGATGTTTTTACGGAGCGTCGGGTTGGGTCGGATCGATAGATTGCTTAGAATAAAAAAGCGGCGTTTGCGGAGCGCTTTCTGCCGAATTTTGTCCGCGCCGAGATTTCGGCAAGTATAAATTTGCCCGACCGTAAGACGGCCGCGCGCAGGATTTTGCAGACCGGAATATTTTAGGAATAGTGGCAGAATGCTTCAACGTTCGCGGCGGGTTTGGCGGGCAGATTGGAGTTATTTTGCTTAAAGCCGCGTTTTCGGCGGGGGCCTCAGGCCTCGAGGAAGGGCTCCGAATATCCGATGAAAGGGACTTCGTATGCCGCCTTCCCTGCGCGGCTGCCGCCGGAGTGCGGTCTGCGGGTTCGGGCGGACTGCGAAAACATAAAAAAAGCACTTGATTATTGCCCGGGAAAGTGATATTATTATAGACAGACGGCTGTGCCGGCTGCCGGGGCGGATTTGCCGTGTCCGCGGCCGTCCCGTTCAGATGCGAATAACGGGGGTATCTCCCCTTTTATCAATCAATGTCTTAAGGAGGAAACGCAATGGCTTATTTTATATCCGATGAATGTCTCAGCTGCGGCTCATGCGAGGGCGAATGTCCCGTATCCGCGATATCCGAGGGAGACGGCAAGTTCGTTATCGACGCCGAGACCTGCATAGAGTGCGGCGCATGCGCGTCCGTATGCCCCGTAGGCGCGGCTCAGCCCGAAGAATAACGATTTCTGCAAGACCGCGGCGCTTTATACGCCGCGGTCTTGCGCACGGACTGCCATGATTAATCTCGAGGACCTGCATATAAACGGATTGAAAATATACCAGGACGCAGGCGGCTTCCGATTCGGTACGGATTCGGTGCTGCTCGCGCGCTTTGCATGCCAGAAAAAGGCTGGGCGCGTCTGCGACCTCTGCTCGGGCTGCGGGATAGTGGGGCTGCTTGTTTCCGCTTTCTGCCGGGCCGAGGATATATGCTGCGTGGAGATAGCCCCCGCGCAGGCACTGCTGGCGGAAAGGAGCGCGGCCCTTAACGGGCTCGGGGACCGCATGCGCGTGCTGTGCGCGGATATAAGAGACGTTAAGAACCTGTTTGCACACGGCAGCTTTGATTTGGTCACGGCCAACCCGCCTTATCATAAGGTAGGTTCGGGCAAACTCTCCTCAAAGGCCGCGGGCGCGCGCAGCGAGCAGACGTGCTCCGTAGACGACGTGACGGCTGCGGCGGGACATCTGCTGCATACGGGCGGCAGGCTGTGCCTGGTGCATCGGGCAGACCGCGTCGCGGACGTGCTGTGCTCCGCCAGGGCCGCGGGCCTGGAGCCTAAGAGGCTGCGCTTTGTGTGCTCCAAGCCCGACAGAGAGCCGTACCTGCTGCTGTGCGAGGCCGTAAAGGGCGCAAGAGCTGGTATGAGGGTGGACAGCCCTCTGTTTATAATGGACGAAAGGGGAGAATACACCGCGCAGTTTCGGGCCGTGCTGGGGCCCGAACTGTGCGGGGAATGAGCATGCAGAAAGTTTCGCTTTATGTAGTGCCCACGCCCATAGGCAATATGTCCGACATGCCGCAGCGGGGGGCGCAGGTTTTGGCCGAGGTTGATTTTGTCTGCGCGGAGGATACGCGCAAAAGCGGACTGCTGCTCAAAAGGCTGGGCATAAAAAAGCCCATGCTGAGCTACCACGAACACAACGCCGCAGTCAGGGGCCCGCAGATAGTCGAGCGTCTTGCGGGCGGGCAAAGCTGCGCTTTGGTGTCCGACGCGGGTATGCCGGCTGTGTCCGACCCCGGTCAGCTGCTGGTCAGACAGTGTCTTGACGCGGGGCTCAGGGTCAGCGCGATTCCAGGTCCCTGCGCGGCAGTAACGGCTTTGGCCATGTCGGGCATGCCCTCGCGGCGGTTCTGCTTTGAGGGCTTTTTGGGCTCTTCGGCTTCGGAAAGGCGCGCGCGCCTGCGCGAGCTGGCTGACGAGCCGCGCACTCTGATAATATACGAGGCCCCGCACAGGCTCAGGGCCTGCCTGGAGGATATGCTGCAGATTTTTTCGGACAGGCAGATATCCGTAGTGCGCGAGATATCCAAGATATACGAGCAGGTCGTGCCTTGCACGCTGTCCGACGCCGTGAGCTTCTATGAGCATAACGAGCCGCGCGGCGAATTTGTGCTGGTCGTGCAGGGCTGCCGCGCCAAAGCTCCGGCCGCAGACTCCGAACAGCTGAACGAGGCTTACCGCGAGTGCCTCGAGCGCGGCATGACGCGCTCCGAAGCGGCCAAGGCTTTGGCTTCGAGATACGGGCTGAACAGGCGCGACGTCTACGATATGTTTAAAGACGAAGCCTTTTGAGTTTGTGCGCTCGTAGTCAGGTGCTTCGCCGCACCGTCCTGCAGCCTTTCTGCCGCGCAAAGCCGGCGTTATTCGCGCTGCTTTTTTTCAGCCCTGCCGCCGCGCGCATTCGGAGACGCCCTCCGTGTCCGATTTGCGCCGACGCCCGGACGTTGATGTATAAATCTGAGATTATTTACAAAAACTGTTTGCGTATGCAGCAAATGTCTGCGTGCGGCCCGCGCGCTTGGGTGCCCTTTGCGGACACGGTCCGCGCTGTGCGTTATGCCGCATGCCGGACGTGAACTTGCAATTATCACAGATTTATAGTATAATATATTTTAAGTCACGCGGACAGAGGGCTGTTTTTGTACGTTGATGTACGGGTCGGCCGCCGCGCATGCGGGCTGTTCGGACCGCCTGACTTTGATGCTGAAAGGAGATGCCGCTTATGCCGGACGAACATCAGTCGGACCGTTCCGCTCAGGACGGTGCGGGCTCTGCCGCGCCGCACGACGACGATAAAGTCATAGAAGAGCAGGTACGGCGCGAGCTGGAGCATTTTGAAGCCGAGCCGGTCAATCCTTACAGCCGCGACGCCGACGCGCCCGTCATTTCTCCCGACGCCCGCGCGGGCAGGCGCAGACCCCGCAGGTCCGTGGGCGACAGGATACGCAGGCTCCTGCGTTTCAGCGGTCTGAAGCTGCGCGCGGAGAAGCTGTTTGCCCGCGTCAGGGAGTTTATCGTCAGCGATATGGACGCCGCTGTTAAAGAAGTCAACGTAAGGCAGGCCAGGGTAGTATACAGGATAAAATATAATATAAAATTTATATTCCGCGCCGCGTACATGTCCCTCAAGGGCGCCGCGCGGGTGGTCGCGCCCGTGCTGATACCCGTTTTGGGGCTGGCGCTGATATGCGTGTGCGTATGGGGGTTCAGCCGCTACAGGATAGCTCTCAGGGTCTATCTTGACGGCAGGCCTTTGGACGCATATGTAGAGAACGGGGACGTGTTCGAACACGTCAAACAGAATTTGTCCGAGAGGCTGTATGAGGAGAACAACAACGTATATTATGTAGATTCGTATTCTACGGCCCAGCTTGTCGTGGTGGAAAAGGACAGCATAGACAGTCCCGAAGACGTGTTCGAGACTTTGTATGAGAATGTTTCGGCTCAGATGGGCCAGTCGTACGGCGTGTTTGTCGACGGCAGCCTGATAGGGTGCCTCAGGCGCGAGTCCGAGGTGCTGGAGCTGGAGTCTTATCTGCTGAGCGCATATGTGGACGACCCGAGCTCTGCAAACTGGTCGTTCGTCAATGACTTCAGGTATGTCAGGGATAAGTATGATTCGAGGTATGTGACCAGATATTCCAATATCGTCAGGCTGTTCAACACGCCCGCAGTGTCGGTAAAGCACACTGTCAGCGAGGCGGACACAGCCGAGAGCATCGTGGCCATGTACGGCATAACCGTGCCCGTGCTCAGGCTGCTCAATCCGGGCGTCGACTGCGACAATTTGGCCGTCGGCACGGTGCTGGAGGTAGGCGCGCCGAGGTACATGCTGTCGGTGGCGGTGGACGAGACGTTCAGCTACAGCGAAATCATTCCGTATTCGACCGTAACGGTAGAGAGCGACGAGCTGTACGAGGGCTTTACGGCCGTGACGTCCGAGGGCGTCAACGGCATGTACGACGTACAGGTGCGCATCACGGAGGTCAACGGCGTGGAGACGTCGAGGACCGAGCTTTCGCGCAGGCTTGTGCGCAGCCCCCTGTCCAAGCGCGTCACCGTCGGCACCAAGACGGTCGCCCCGTCCGGATACTTCATATTCCCGCTGGAGAGCTACCAGTTCGTATCCTCATACTACGGCTGGCGCACGCTCAGGGGCGTGCGCGGGTTCCACAGGGGCATAGATATCGCCGCGGTGCGCGGTACGGAGATTTATGCCGCCGACGCGGGCACGGTCGTGTTTTCCGGCTGGGACGAGGACGGCCTGGGCTACTGCGTCAAGATAGACCACGGCAACGGCATAACGTCCGTGTACGGGCATTGCAGCAGGATAGCCGAAGGCGTTGAGGTCGGCGTCGGCGTCGGCCAGGGCCAGGTCATATGCTACGTAGGCAGTACGGGCAACTCCACGGGCAATCACCTGCATTTTGCGCTGTGCTATACTTCCAGCGGGGAATATTTCGATCCGTATTCATATATAAGATGGTAAGATGAAAGGATGTTTCGTTTGGACAGATATGTGATCAACGGCGGACACAGACTGTACGGAGAAGTCTGCGTCAGCGGAGCCAAAAACGCCGTGGTAGCTATTCTTCCGGCTACCGTGCTCATAAAGGGCCGGTGCGTCATAGAGAACGTCCCCGATATAAGGGACGTCAAGTTCCTTACGAATATACTCAGCCATATGGGCGCCAGTATAGAGAGGCTCGATGCGTCTACTCTCAGTGTGGACTGCACGGACGTGAACGTATACGACATATCCGACTTTGAGGGCATTGGGGATATGCGCGCGTCGTATTATCTCATAGGCGCGCTTTTGGGCAGGTTTAACAGGGCCCGCGTGGGCATGCCCGGCGGCTGTGATTTCGGCCAAAGGCCCATAGACCAGCACATAAAGGGCTTTGAGCGCCTGGGTGCGACGGTCAGCGTATGCGACGACGTCGTTTCCGCCGAGGCCAAGTGCCTAAGGGGCGCGTCCATATACATGGACAAGATCAGCGTCGGCGCGACTATCAACGTCATGCTCGCCGCCGTGCGCGCAGAGGGCCAGACCGTGATAGAGAACGCGGCCAAGGAGCCCCATGTGGTCGATGTGGCCAATTTTCTCAACTCTATGGGCGCGGATATAAGGGGCGCGGGCACCGATGTGATCAAGATAAAGGGCGTGTGCGACTTGACGGGCGGTTCCTACGCCATAATACCGGACCAAATAGAGGCGGGCACGTATATGGTGGCCGCCGCCGCCGCGGGCGGGCGCATAACTGTGCGCAACGTCATACCCAAGCATTTGGACTCCATTTCCGCCAAGCTGCGCGAGGCGGGCGTGGAGATAGAAGAGGACGACGAGTGCGTCACCGTCACCAGGCTGGGGCCCCTTCGCAGCGTCAATGTCAAGACGCTGCCTTATCCGGGCTTTCCTACGGATATGCAGCCGCAGATAACCACTCTGCTTTCGGTCGCGGATGGGGATTCGGTCGTTACGGAGAGTATTTTTGACTTCAGATTCAGATACGTGGAGGAGCTGCGCGTCATGGGCGCGCAGCTGTCCGTGGACGGCAATGTATGCCGTATCTGCGGCGTGGGCGGCCTTACGGGCGCGAGGATACGCTCTTATGATCTGCGCGCGGGCGCGGCTATGCTCATAGCGGGGCTTATGGCGGACGGACGCACGGAGGTCGAAGACCGCGCGTATATATCCAGGGGCTATGAGAATATCGTGGACAAGCTGCGCAGCCTCGGCGCGGACATAACCATGCAGACGGTGGACGGGGTATATTGAGTTCAGAGGAATGAAATTATGGCAAAGATCCGGTTTTGTACTTTATTCAGCGGCAGCAGCGCCAATTCGACTTACATAGAAGCTGACGGCCGAGGCATACTTATAGACGCGGGCGCGGGAGTGCGCAGGCTGAGCGCGGAGCTTAACGGCATAGGCTCGGACTTCGGCAGAGTACAGGCTATATTTATCACCCACGAGCATTCTGATCATATAAGCGGGCTTTCTACAGTACTCAGAAATTATCGTATCCCGGTGCTGGCGCCGCCCGCGACGCTGCGCAGCGTCGCTTTTTCCTGCCGCGACGTTGACCAAAGCCTGTTCTGCCCCATGAGCGTGGGCGCAAAGGCGGTCAACGGTCCGTTCGCCGTGTCCTCCTTCGCCTCCAGCCACGACTGCGTGCAGGGCGTGGGCTACATAGTAGACGCGGGCGGAGTCAGGATAGGCGTGCTGACCGATACGGGCGAGGTCAACAGCGAGATGCTGCGCCGTATCTCGTCCTGCCGCGCGCTCGTGCTGGAGTCCAATCACGACGTGGCTATGCTGAAAAAGGGCAGATATCCCGCCCAGCTCAAAGCGCGCATACTTGGCAGCCGCGGCCATTTGTCCAACGAGCAGTGCGCCGAAGCGCTCTGCCGCATAGACGGGTGCCTCGACAATGTGCTGCTGGCGCATCTGAGCAGGGAGAACAACCTGCCCGAGCTTGCGCTGAGCACGGTCAGGGGTATCCTTTCTGCGCACGGTATAGGTCAGGACAGGCTGTGCGTGCGCCTCGCACCAGCCGCGGAGCATTCGGCCGTGATAGAATACGAGGTATAGACGGCCTTTCTGCGCGCGCTCAGCCCGCCGCAGCATGAGCGGCGACCTGAAGAACAAAAAAAACGGCGGTGAGCGTGTAATGATGCATATAAACCTGGTCTGCGTAGGCAGTCTCAAAGAGGCGTATCTGCGCGACGCGGCCGCCGAGTATTCCAAGCGTCTGTCGCGCTTCTGCCGCCTTTCGGTCCGGCAGATAGAGGAGAGCCGCCCCGATAGGGAAAAAGCCGCGATTCTGCGCGCCTGCAGGGGCGTCAGGATAGCCCTGTGCGTGGAGGGCGAGCATATGTCGTCCGAGGAGCTGGCCGCGCGCATCAGGGCTTATGAGCAGCGGGCCTCGTGCATTACTTTCATCATCGGCAGCTCGGAGGGACTTCACGATGAGGTCAAGGCCGCCGCGGATCTGAAGCTTTCGTTTTCGGACATGACGTTTCCGCATCAGCTGATGCGCGTGATGCTGCTGGAGCAGATATACCGAGCATATACCATAAATAATAACATAAAATATCATAAGTGATCATACGCCTTTTAAACAAAAAAAGGCGGCTATGCCGCTGCAGGGCCATGCGCGCCTATACTTCAGCGGCGGAACGGAGACAGGTATGAAAAAGATATCGTATAAGACATGGGGCACCTGCTCGCGCGCCATTGACGTGACAGTAGACGACGACGGCGTCATCACCGAATGCAGGTATACCGGCGGCTGCCAGGGCAATACTAAGGGCATATCCATGCTCGTAGTGGGCATGAAGGCCTCCGACGTTATCGCCAGGCTCAAGGGCGTGCAGTGCGGCTCAAAGGGTACCTCGTGTCCCGATCAGCTCGCCAGGGCGCTGCAGGAGAGTTTGGATAAGGAGCAGTCGTTCGATGATTCGGCAGAGGGCGGCTCCGCAGGAAAATAAATCAAAGGAGCCGGGGCGGAGGCTCCGCAAAAAAATATATCTACAGAGGGAGCGTAAAATGACTTATCGCGACAGATATCTGCAATGGTGCAGCAGCCCCGCAATAGACGACGATACCCGCGAGCAGCTGCGCCGTATAGAGGACGACGACGAACAGATAAAGCTGCGTTTCGCCTCCCGGCTCAGTTTTGGGACGGCGGGCCTGCGCGGCGTTATGGGCGCGGGCACGAATATGATGAACATATACACCGTCAGACATGCCACTCAGGGCTTTGCAAACGTTATATGCGGCCACGGCCGCAGCGCGTGCGAGCGCGGCGTGGCCGTGGCCTACGATTCGCGGCATATGAGCCGGGAATTTGCCGAGCAGGCCTGCCGCGTGCTTGCGGCCAACGGTATAAGGAGCTATATGTTCGACGAGCTTCGCCCTACGCCCGAGCTGGCGTTCGCCGTAAGGGATTTGGGCTGTATCGCTGGCATCAATATCACCGCGTCCCACAATACCAAGGAGTACAACGGATATAAGGCCTACTGGGAGGACGGCATCCAGCTCAGCCCCGAGCAGGCCGACATGGTCTCTGCGCAGATAGACGCCACGGATATATTCGACGGTGTCAAGCTTGCGGACGAGCGTCAGACCCGAGAGTTTACCACGGTTTTGGGCAGGGATTATGACGAGAAATATATGCAGAAAGTGCTCGAGCAATCCGCAGACCGCCGCGCCATAGAGCGCAACGCGGATATGCCCATCGTCTATACGCCGTTCCACGGCGCGGGCTACAGACTCGTGCCCGAAACGCTCAGGCGCGCAGGCTTCCGCAACATAATACCCGTCGAGGAGCAGATGGTGCTCGACGGGGACTTCCCGACCGTCAAATCGCCCAATCCGGAGAACCGCGAGGGCTTTGACCTGGGCGTCAAGCTCGCGCGCAAAGTAGGAGCCTCCCTTATAGTAGGCACCGACCCCGATTCTGACAGGATGGGCGTGGTCGTGCGCGACGGCAGCGGCGAATATGTGGCGCTCACGGGCAATCAGACCGGCGTGATATTGCTGGACTATCTTATAAACTCTCTGCGCGCCGCGGGCAGGCTGCCCGACGATGCCTGCGCGGTAAAGACCATAGTAACCACCGAGATGGCCGCCGAGGTCTGCAGGGCCAACGGCGTGGGTATTGCGGACGTTTTGACGGGCTTTAAGTTTATAGGCGGCAAGGCGGAGGAGTTTGAGAAATCGGGCGAGCATACTTTCATCTTCGGCTATGAGGAGAGCTACGGCTATTTGGCAGGCAGCTATGTGCGCGACAAAGACGGAGTGTGCGCTTCGCTTCTGATATGCGAGGCCGCCGCATATTACGCCGACAGGGGCATGACCCTGGCCGACGCCATGGAGGAGCTGTACAAAAAATACGGCTACCACACCGAGCATACCGTGAATATATATATGACCGGGCTGGACGGCGAGCGCGAGCGCCGCGAATTTATGCAAAGGCTGCGTCAGGACAGCTGCCAAAGGCTCGGGGGCCTGGAGGTGCTGTGCGTCAAGGATTATCTCAAGGGCGTGGACGGACTGCCCGTATCCGACGTGATGTACTATCAGCTGAGCGGCAATAACGTGCTGGTCGTGCGCCCGTCTGGCACCGAGCCCAAGGTCAAGATATATGTCATGACCTGCGGGCCTACTCAGGAGGAATCCTCCAGGCTTAACGCCGAACTCGAGCAGGCTTTCAGAGAGCGGTACACCCAATGATTTTTTTTCAAACCGGCTATTCGGTAAGGCGCCCGACGGAAGATTTTAAAATGGAACGGTCATAAAATAAATGCGCGAAAAAGAAGCGGAGCGAAGAATAATGCGCGGCGGAGGAGAAACCAGACGTTAAAGCCGCATAGAGGAGAAAGCCGAAAAAATAAAGAGGAAAATCGGTTTGCTGTAAATCGTATTTAAAACTTATTTTCATAGGATAAGGCCGCTGCGCGCCGGTTATATAACCGGCGCGCAGCGCATTTTTTTGCGCGGGGGTTAAAAACGCAGGATTTTTCAGTGTCGGCGCTTTTATATAACCGCGTACGGCGGCAGAGTGTAAAACAGGTTTCAAAAAAAGTATGGCGTCGGCGCGGGTTTGAAAAATGTGCAGAAGCGGAAGGGCTGCCGATGAGTAAAAACGGCGCGGGCGGTAGAAAGCGGATGTTGAAAAATATATAGGGACGGGATTTAAAAGTACATAAATGGATTTTAGATGCATAAAGGCTGCGGGGGTTGAAAAAGACATAAATACTGAAGGTTAAAAGTATAATAACGAGCTTTGTATCACAAAACGCGTTTTGAACGTCTCGTTTTCTGTCTTATATGACCGAAAATGTGAAAAATATGTGACAATATATATTATATATTGACTGTCGGTTTGTATCTAATATATAATACTGATACAGATGTTCGGCTGTTTGACAGTGCGTCGTCCGGCGTGGAGGCGCTGCCGAAAAAACGGCGTCTTTCTTCTCGAGGACGGCATATTCTTTCGGGCTTGACTGCGGCCGACTGACATGGCTGTATTTAAGGCAGATTTTTATGCGGCTCGCATGCTTCGGCAGAGGAATACGGACGAATACTTCGAAGCATGCGACCGCTCAAAATACCCGCCGGCCTCGGGCCGAGAGGGAGATACGGAGGACGAGGATATGAGTTGTTTTTCCGCTCGCGCCGCGGCTGTCTGCCGCAGCTTTGCCTGCGCCGTACTTTCGGCGTTTATACTTGCCGCCTTGGGGGGCTGCGGCCCTGAACAGCCGCACACGGCGCAGCCCGACACGCCGTCGACCGGCAGTCAGACGCAGCCTGACACTTCTTCGGATACTCAGGCCCCTCCTGCGACGGCGGCCGAATCGGACCCATATGAGTTTGAGCGCAACGGCGTGCTGACTTTCGATAACTACACCACCACGGAGATTTACGAGAACGAGGCGGGCAACGAAAAGATATACTACCGCTTCCACGAACCTCTGCGCGAACACGACGAGCCCCTGCCGCTGCTGATATTCCTGCACGGTTTGGGCGACGACGCCAGGACCAGGGCTTCTATGGAGGCCGGCAACGTCGGCCCGTTTATCCACCCATTGGTCAGGCTCGAAAATGAGAGCGCCGACTACGCCTGCTATGCCCTTATCCCCATGACTCCGCTGCCGCTGGAGGGCTGGTGGACCGAACGTCAGCTCAGCGCCTTTGTGGAGCTTATGTATAAGATAATAGAGGATTACAACATCGACTCCCGCCGAGTATATGTAATGGGCCTTTCCATGGGCGGCTATACGGTCTGCGACCTGCTGAACAACCTGCCTGCAGACACCTTTGCCGCCGCCGTGCCCATGTGCGGCGCCAGCGAACTGCTCTACCCCGAGCAGCTGCATAATACGGGCTTCCGCATCTATCACGCCGCGGACGACGAGATCGTTTCAAACTGGGTGTCGTGGGGCCTGTATTATCAGCTTAAGGGTTCCGGACACGAAAACGTGGAGATATTCGAATCCGAGACTGGAGGGCACCTCGCTCCTTTGGACAATGCTTTTGGAGACGACGGCTTTTTCGAGTGGCTGTTTGCGCAGCGCCTGCCCGATAATGCCGCCGAATGAGTTAGTTTGACGCACGCGCACCTGATACGGCGCGCGTGCATTTTTGGT
>CALXAN010000128.1 GCA_944386305.1 uncultured Clostridia bacterium | reverse complement strand
CATCGACCGCTGCATCCGCGTACACGGCATAACCAAGACCGCCGTGGTGCTCGACGACATCAAGGCGCAGGGCTATAAATACTCCACTTTGGGCGCGCTGACCATTTCCGTGGCGGATATGGAGATCCCGCCCGAAAAGGCTGAGTATATCGCCGAGGCGGAAAAGGAAGTAGCCAAGGTGACCAAGAACTTCAAGCGCGGCCTGATATCTGAGGACGAGAGGTATTCGCAGACCGTGGCCATTTGGGACAATACTACCACCAAGGTCACCCAGAAGCTCAAAGAGCACCTCAATCCGTACAATCCCATAAACATGATGTCGGAATCCGGAGCGCGCGGAAGCATAGACCAGATCCGTCAGCTGTGCGGCATGCGCGGCCTGATGGCCAATACTTCCGGACGCGCCATAGACGTGCCTATACGCGCCAATTTCCGCGAGGGCCTCAATGTACTGGAGTACTTTATCTCTTCGAGAGGCGCGCGCAAAGGCCAGGCCGATACCGCGCTGAGAACCGCGGACTCCGGATACCTTACCCGCAGGCTTGTGGACGTGTCTCAGGACGTCATCATCAGGGAGGACGACTGCGGCTCCAGGGCCGGCGTTTGGGTCCAGGAGATAAAGGACGGGGAGGAGAAGATCGAGGACCTGGCCTCCAGGCTCATCGGCCGCTTCCCGGTCGACGACGTGGTCGACCCGAATACGGGCGAGGTGCTGGTGCCCAATACGCGCTATATCACCGAGGCCGACGCAGACAGGATAGTGGCCGCGGGCATAGAGCGGGTGCAGCTCAGGAGCGTGATAAACTGCAACTGCAAGTACGGCGTGTGCGCCAAGTGCTACGGCTCCAACCTTGCCACGGGCGAGGTCGTCAATGTCGGTGAATCCGTGGGCATCATAGCCGCGCAGTCGATAGGCGAGCCCGGCACTCAGCTGACGATGAGAACGTTCCACACCGGAGGAGTCGCCAGCGGTTCGGATATCACTCAGGGTCTGCCGCGCGTGCAGGAGCTGTTCGAGGCCAGGAGGCCCAAGGTCATATCCATACTCTCGGAGTCCGACGGCGTAGTTTCGTTCCAGCAGGTCAAGAACGCGCAGTACGCCACTGTGACCAACCCCGAGACCGGCGAGGAGAACAGCTACCTTATACCTTACGGCGCCAAGCTGAAGGTAAAAGAGGGAGATTATATAACCAAGGGCGCGGAGATGACCAACGGCGCGTCCGACCCGCAGGACATACTGCGTATAAGGGACGCCGCGTCGGTGCAGGAGTACATCGTGCAGGAGATTCAGAAGGTCTACCGCCGCCAGGGCGTCGATATCAACGACAAGCACGTCGAGATAATAATCCGTCAGATGATGCGCAAGGTCAGGATAGTGGACCCCGGCTATACGGATATGCTCGCCGGCGCAGTGATAGACAAGTCGGACATGGTGGATATAGAAAGGGAGTACGAGCGCAGACGCGCCGAGGGCGAAGAAATAGCCCCTGTCGTGGCCGAGCCCGTGCTGCTGGGCATAACCAAGTCGGCCCTTGCTACGGAGAGCTTCCTTTCCGCCGCTTCGTTCCAGGAGACTACAAAGGTGCTTACAGAAGCTGCCATAAAGGGCAAGACGGATATGCTGGTAGGCCTGAAAGAGAACGTCATCATAGGCAAGCTCATCCCCGCAGGCACCGGACTGGAGCGGTACAGGAACGTGGAAGTCAGTTCGGATGACTGACAGCATACGGACGCGCGGGCTGCGCATAAGCGGCTGCGGCCCGCGCGTCGTTTAAAAGGCTCTGTTTTTATCTAGAATATCTTAAATTAAGAAATCGGCTGCTTTGTTAATACAGCGCAGTTATCATATATGAATACGGAAAAATAATCTGCAGCGGTTCTTTTAAAGTGAGATAAACCTTAAATATATCTTTTGGGGTATTGCAAAACGGGGATTTTCATGATATAATACATAATGCAGTTTTGTCGGTTTGCGGTGTGTGCCGCCGGGCTTTTGCCGGGGCGGCAGAGAGCCGCACGAGGCGTTTTTGAGAGCGCTTTGGGGCCCGGCAGGCGCATTGACTCCCGGGGAGGGCTGAGCCCTGCCCGGCCGTATGCCGTAGATCGGTATCCGCGGCCCGAAGCCGCGTTTATTGATAGAGAATATTTATGTAAGGAGGTGCCGTATGCCGACATTTAATCAGCTGGTGCGCAAGGGCAGGAAAGACGCTGTCGAGAGATCCAAGACTCCCGCTATGCAGAAGAGCTACAACACACTCAGGAAGACATCCATAGACCAGAGCTCTCCGCAGAAAAGGGGCGTCTGCACGGTCGTAAAGACCACGACTCCCAAGAAGCCTAACTCCGCTATGCGCAAGGTTTGCAGGGTGAGGCTGACCAATCTTGCCGAAGTGACCGCATATATCCCGGGAATAGGCCACAATCTGCAGGAGCACAGCGTCGTTCTCATTCGCGGCGGACGTGTAAGAGACCTGCCCGGCGTGCGTTATCACGTCATCAGGGGCGCTCTCGACGCGCAGGGCGTCGCGGACAGGAAGCAGGGACGTTCCAAGTACGGAGTCAAGCGTCCCAAGGCCGGAAAGAAATAAGCGGCCCGAGGGTGAAAGTTTGTTTTTTATCGTTAGTATGCTATGTGCTGCCTGACATCAGGCGTTATATATAGAGCGCTAACGGGAGTGAAAGCTTTCGAGTACCTAAGACATCATTTATATAATGAAGGAGGGAAGTAAAGTGCCGAGAAGAGGTTTTGTACCCAAGAGAGACGTGTTGCCGGATCCTATATACGGCAGCAAGATGGTCTCAAAGCTCGTCAACAGCATCATGATAGACGGCAAGAAGGGCGTGGCCCAGAAGATAGTCTACGATGCGTTCGATATAGTCAAAGAAAAGACGGGCAAAGATCCTCTTGAAGTTTACGATCAGGCCATGGAGAATATCATGCCCCTGCTCGAAGTCAAGGCCAGGCGTGTCGGAGGTTCAAACTATCAGGTTCCGATAGAGGTCAGGCCCGACAGACGTGTGACGCTCGGTTTGCGCTGGCTGACCCAGTATTCTCGTCAGAGGAACGAGAAGACTATGAAGGAAAGGCTCGCAAACGAGATCCTTGACGCGGTCAACGGTCAGGGCGGAGCTGTCAAGAAGAAGGAAGACACCCATAAAATGGCGGAGGCCAACAAGGCGTTCGCGCATTATAGGTGGTAAACTGTACCCGCAGTTTTCGATATAGAAAAATGGCTGCCCCGAAGGGCGCCGGAAGGAGAAATTAATGCCAAGATTACACCCGTTGAACATGTACAGAAACATCGGTATCATGGCTCATATCGACGCGGGTAAGACGACCACGACGGAGCGTATCCTGTATTATACAGGCGTAAACCACAAGATAGGCGAAACACACGACGACTCCGCCACCATGGACTGGATGGAGCAGGAACAGGAGAGGGGCATCACGATAACCTCCGCCGCTACGACCTGTTACTGGTCGCATTCGCAGTACCATGACGATCCGGTGCTGAACAAGAAATACAGTCACAGAATCAATATAATAGACACGCCGGGCCACGTCGACTTCACTGTCGAGGTCGAGAGGTCGCTGCGCGTGCTGGACGGTTCGGTGACCGTGTTCTGCGCCAAGGGCGGCGTCGAACCCCAGTCTGAGACCGTATGGAGACAGGCGGACAAGTACAACGTGCCGCGTATGGCTTATATCAACAAGATGGATATAATGGGCGCGAATTTCTATCGTGTCGTGGACATGATGAAGGACCGCCTCAAGTGCAACGCGGTGCCCATCCAGCTGCCCATCGGCGCTGAGGATACCTTTAAGGGCCTTATAGACCTGATAGAAATGAAGGCCTATATCTACAACAACGATTTGGGCACGGATATATCCGTAGTGGATATCCCCGACGACATGAAAGAGCTTGCGGACAAGTATCACGCGGAGCTCATGGAGCATGTGGCCGAGCAGGACGAGACGATTATGGAGAAGTATTTCTCCGACGAGCCCATATCCATAGATGAGATAAAGGCCGTTATCCGCAAGTCCACCATAGCCAATACCATGGTCCCGGTCGTTTGCGGGACTTCTTATAAGAACAAAGGCGTTCAGAAGCTGCTCGACGCCATAGTCGACTACATGCCCGCCCCGACCGATATCCCGCCCATCAAAGGCGTGGACGTCAATACCGGGGAGGAGACTGAGCGCAAGCCGTCCGACGACGAGCCGTTCTCTGCGCTCGCGTTCAAGATCATGACAGACCCGTTTGTGGGCAAGCTGTGCTTCTTCAGGGTCTATTCGGGCAAGGTAGCCACCGGCTCCAGCGTGCTCAACTCTTCCAAGGACAACAAGGAGCGCATGGGCCGTATCCTGCGCATGCACGCCAACCACAGAGAGGACGTCGACGAGGTCTATACCGGCGACATATGCGCCGCAGTCGGCCTGAAGAACACCACTACCGGAGACACTCTGTGCGACGAGAAGCACCCCGTAGTGCTGGAGTCTATGGAGTTCCCCGATCCAGTTATCCGCGTGGCCATAGAGCCCAAGACCAAGGCGGGCCAGGAGAAGATGGGCATAGCCCTGATGAAGCTGGCAGAGGAAGACCCCACCTTCAAGACCTATACGGACGAAGAGACGGGTCAGACGATAATCGCAGGCATGGGCGAGCTGCACCTGGAGATAATAGTGGACCGCCTGCTGCGTGAGTTCAAAGTCGAGGCAAACGTGGGCAAGCCCCAGGTTTCCTATAAAGAGACTATACGCAAAAAGGTGGACAAGGAAGTCAAGTACGCCCGTCAGTCCGGAGGTAAGGGCCAGTACGGACATGTCAAGATTATCCTTGAGCCCAACGAACCCGGCAAGGGCTATGAGTTTATAAACAAAGTGGTCGGAGGCGCCATACCCAAGGAATACATTCCCGCGGTTGACGCAGGTATACAGGGCGCGATGCAGAGCGGCGTGCTGGCAGGCTACCAGGTCGTTGACTGTAAGGTCACTTTGTACGACGGTTCTTACCATGAGGTAGACTCCTCGGAGATGGCGTTCAAGATCGCCGGTTCTATGGCCTTTAAAGAGGCTATGAAGCTGGCCGACCCCGTCATAACCGAGCCTATAATGAAAGTTGTCGTCACCGTTCCCGAGGAATACATGGGCGACGTAATGGGCGACCTGACCTCCCGCCGCGGACAGATACAGAGCATGGAGGCTCAGAGCGGCGCGCAGATGATAACCGCCATGGTGCCTCTGTCCGAGATGTTCGGCTACGCTACTGACATGCGTTCCAAGACCCAGGGCCGCGGATCGTACGTCATGGAGCCCAGCCACTTCGCGGAAGTGCCCAAGTCTATCCAGGAAAAGATAATCAGCGCCAGGGCCAAGAAGGACTGATATACTTTCTGCGTGTTCCGGCGGCTGCTTTGCAAATATTCCGTCGGCCGCCTGATATTTAAAAAAATTAATTAAACTCAGATAATTTAAGGAGGAAAAAGCTAATGGCAAAAGCTAAATTCGAAAGAACCAAACCCCATGTCAACATTGGTACCATCGGACATGTTGACCACGGCAAGACCACGCTTACCGCCGCAATCACCAAGTACCTTTCTCTTAAGGGTCAGGCTACCTTTGAGGCGTATGATATGATAGATAAGGCGCCTGAAGAGAGAGAAAGAGGCATAACCATCAACACCGCTCACGTTGAGTATGAGACCGACGTGCGCCACTACGCTCACGTTGACTGCCCGGGCCACGCCGACTACATCAAGAACATGATCACCGGCGCCGCGCAGATGGACGGAGCTATCCTCGTGGTCGCTGCTTCCGACGGCGTTATGGCTCAGACCAGCGAGCACATACTGCTTGCCCGTCAGGTCGGCGTGCCCGCTATCGTCGTATTTATGAACAAGGTCGACCAGGTCGACGATCCCGAGCTGCTCGAGATAGTAGACATGGACATCAGGGACCTGCTCAGCAAGTACGACTTCCCGGGCGACGACACCCCGATAATCAAGGGTTCCGCTCTGAAGGCTCTCGAGTGCTCTTCCACTGACCCCAACGCTCCCGAGTATGCCTGCATCAAAGAGCTCATGGACGCTGTGGATTCCTTTATCCCCACTCCTGAGAGAAACGACAACCTGCCCTTCCTTATGCCTGTTGAGGACGTGTTCACCATCACCGGCCGCGGCACCGTCGCTACCGGCAGAGTTGAGCGCGGCGTGCTCAACCTCTCCGACGAGGTGGAGATAGTGGGTCTTAAGGACGAGATCAAGAAGACCGTCGTTACCGGTATCGAAATGTTCCGCAAGCTGCTCGACTTTGCCGAGGCCGGCGACAACATCGGTACTCTTCTGCGCGGTATCCAGCGCAACGAGGTTGAGCGCGGTCAGGTTCTTGCTAAACCCGGAACCATTCATCCGCATACAACCTTCAAGGGCGAGGTTTACGTTCTTACCGCAAAAGAGGGCGGACGTCACAACCCGTTCGTATCCAACTACAGACCCCAGTTCTACTTCAGAACCACTGACGTTACCGGCGTCATCACTCTGCCCGAGGGCGTAGAGATGTGCATGCCCGGCGACAACGTGACCATGAGCGTGGAGCTGATCACCCCCATCGCTATCGAGCAGGGTCTGCGCTTCGCTATCCGCGAGGGCGGCAAGACCGTAGGCTCCGGCGTTGTTTCCGAGATTATAAAGTAAATAGCGCTTTTGTATCGGACGGGATTTTTCCCGTCCGATATTTTTTTTTGTCACAAAAAAAAATCCCTTTAAGATCTGCTCAGAATACATAGGCTTTGAAAAAAAATCAACCTTTGCCGAAATACAAAAAAAGGCTGAAATGTTAAAACGCAAAAAATCGCCTAAAGTGAGTATAAGGGGTGATGTTAAGACACAAAGCCGAAAGTGAGTATAAAGGAAGATGTTAAGACGCAAAGTAGCTGCTGAAAGTGAGTATAAGGGAGATGTCAAGAAGCAAAGTAACTGCCGAAAGTAAGTATAAGGAAGATGTTAAGACGCAAAGTAGCTGCCTGAAGTGAGTATAAGGGAAGATGTTAAGAAGCAAAGTAGCTGCCTGAAGTAAGTATAAGGGAGATGTCAAGAAGCAAAGTAGCTGCCGAAAGTGAGTATAAGAGAAATGTGAAAAAGTAAAGTAACTGCTGAGGTGAGGTTAAAAATGAGCGTTCTGGGATTTGGGGGAGATTGAAAAGATTCGGCAGCGGATAGAAGACCGCGAAATTTGGCGATATTGCGCTGGCTGCTTGAAATTTCACAAACGCTATGCTATAATATGCATATGTTTGTCCGCGGCGGGGTACGGCCGCTTTTTTGACGTGTCGGTAGTCTGCGTCGGGGCTTTTGGGCCTGCCGCCGGAGTACCGCAATGATAACGGGAGGTAGAAGATGGAGAAGTTTTTCAAAATTTCCGCGCGCGGCTCCACGGTAAAGACTGAGCTGCTCGCGGGCGTAACCACCTTTATGGCCATGGCGTATATACTCATGGTCAACGCAGGCATGTTCGCTGAGCTTGGCGAGGTCTCGTACGGAGCCATATATATCGCCACCGCCATATCGGCAGTGGTAGGCACGGTTCTGATAGGCCTGCTGTCGAACCTGCCGCTGGCGCAGGCTTCGGGCATGGGGCTCAACGCCTTCTTTGTATATACTGTCTGCCTGGGGCTGGGCCTGAGCTACGCCAACGCCCTCGTACTCGTGCTCATAGACGGTATAGTATTTATACTTTTGACGGTCTCGGGTCTGAGAAAGAAGATATTTGACGCCATACCCAAGGCGGTCCGCGTGGCCATTCCCGCGGGCATAGGCCTGTTTATAGCCTTCGTCGGGCTGCAGAACGCGGGCCTTATAGTCCCCAGTTCGAGCACGGGCGTGACCCTGGCGTCGTTTAACCTGTTCAACGGCACCGCCACTTGGGGCACGGTAATGCCTCTGCTCGTCACCCTGCTCGGCGTCATCGTCATCGCCGCTCTGTCAAAGCTCAATGTAAAAGGCGCCGTGCTCTACGGTATGCTGGGCGGTACGGCCCTTTATTATCTGCTCGGCCTGACCGTGGAAGGCTTCTACGACCCCGCGTCTACGTCGTACTTCCTCGGCGGAACGCTCAGCGAAGCGGGCGAATGGACGGCCAACACTCTCAGCCTCAACCCCTTCGATGCGTTCAGGGATTTCGGCACGCAGGCGTTCGGCAAGGTGTTTACCGAGGGCTTTGACTTTTCGGCGTTTCTCGAGGGTCACTCGGTGGCTTCGCTGGTGATGGTGATAATAACCACGTCGCTGGCGTTCTGCCTGGTCGATATGTTCGACACCCTCGGCACGCTCTACGGCGCGTGCGCCAGGGGCAAACTTCTCACTCCCTCGGGCGAAGTGCCTAACATGGAGAGGGCCATGCTGGCCGACGCCATAGCCACCACGACGGGCGCCGTGTGCGGCACGTCTACGGTCACTACCTTTGTGGAATCCTCCGCCGGCATTGCCGCGGGCGCAAAGACGGGCCTTGCCTCGATATTTACGTCCCTGTGCTTTATCGTCGCCATGTTCCTCAGCCCGATAGCTCAGCTGATACCCTCCTTCGCCACCGCGGCTGCGCTGATATACGTGGGCGTGCTGATGATGAACTGCGTCAGGGATATAGACTGGACGAATATTACCGACGCCGTGCCCGCGTTCCTCACCGTGGCGATTATGCCGTTTTCGTATAATATAAGCTACGGCATCGCGTTCGGCATAATATCTTACCTGCTCATATCCGCCTTTACAGGCAAAATACGCAAAACGCGCCTCGCCACATGGTTCATCGCGCTGCTGTTCGGCATAATGCTGTTTATGAGCCATTAAACCGGCGCAGTAATCCAAATGAAGCAATACCGTAACTGATAAACAGATCGCCCCTCGCAAACAGGGGCGGTTTTTTTATTTTTATGCGCGGCCGTGACATCGAGCGGCGGTTGATAAATGCTCAAAATGCGTCCGTACTCCCTAGGGCTTCTGACGCGCTGACATTATTCAATCTTATATACTCCGCGCTCGAGATGTCTTTGGTATTTCCTGTTCGGATAAGCCGACATGCTGCATATTCATGCGCTCTGCGCCTAAAATAGCCCGTGTTCCCGGCCCGAACGCGGCTTCTGCGCTTGAAATATACCCGCATTATCTGCGCCCGATAAAAGTGTTCTGTAAAATGTTTTTTCGTTTTTTCCGTATCGAGGACGAGAAATGATGTAATACGAGGCCTTGCGTAAAAAGTAAATTCAGTATCTCATAGCGTGTTTGGCCCATGTCGCACGCCCGCCCGACAGGGGCAAACACGCTCGTAAGCGGCCGATATTCTGCAATTCATGCCCCCAAGCTTAAAATACGACATGCCCCGACGGCTTGGATATTAAATTATGTTTTGCGAATTCGTCCGCATTCCCTCGGGCTTCTGACGCGCTGCTATTCTGCAATTTTATATACTCTGCGCTTGAAATGTATTTGGTTAGCCATTATCTCCGTCGTGGTGGGCACTGTGGTCAAGAGCGTGCTTACGCGGGTGCTGGTGAGTATCCCCGCTCTGAATATTTACGGCGCGCCTATCGCTGCCAATATTGCTTATCCGGTAATGGTCATAATGAACCTGTATTTCATAAAGAAAAATTTCGGATACACGCTTCGATATAAGACCGTGTTTGTCAGACCGCTGATAGCCGGACTGGGGCAATCTGTTGTCAGTGCTCGCCTTATCGATTGTCGCGGTAGGACTTGCAAATGTTGCCGACAATATACTGCGGGATGCAATTTTATGTACACTGCGCTTGAAATATGGCCGTGTTGCCGACGGCTTACTTTAATGTGCCCTGCATTGGAACTGTATTCGCTGTTCGGACACACTGCCGCAATTTCATGCACGCCTCGCCTAAAATACTCTCTTGTTCCCGGCTTAAACTTCAGACGCACGCTGCTATGCACATGTACTCTGCGCCTGAAATTCGCCCGTATTCGGACACATAGGACGCGCATAAAAATATCTTCTGCTCTGCGGCCGCAGAGCAGGTTTGAGACAGCAGATGCAAAACGGTGTACGGCCCTTTGCGGTAAAAGATGAATTCAGCATCATGACAGCCTGTCGGGCGCAACGCGCCCGACAGGGACAAAGACGCGGGACGGTGTACGGCTTTGCGGCAAAGATACGAACCCGATTTGAACTGTTATTACTGCAAAAAAAATTAATTAACGGCGGGTTTGCTCCGCTCTTTATTTTACAGAGCAGTCTGTTTCCACGGTTCGTTTGCCGCCGGTAGGTTCGGCTCCGTTTGACGCCGCTTGTAATATCGCAGGTTCGGGTTCGTTTATCTCCGCTCGTGATACCGCCGGTTCGTTTGCCGACAGGATGGGCTCGTTTGTCTCCGCTCGTGATACCGCAGGTTCGTTTGCCGACAGGATGGGCTCGTTCGCCTCCGCTCATGATACCGCAGGTTAGGTTCGTTTGGAGCTGATATAGGGCCGTTCTCCGTTCGGAATATTCTTATATCCTTGGATAAAAAAACGTCTGCGGCTGTGTAAAAGCCGCAGACGTTGTGCCGCGTTATTATTTTATGACAAAATTGACCATTTTGCCGGGTACGTAGATTTCTTTGACGATAGTTTTGCCGTTCAGCATTGAGGCTATCTTGGAGTCGGCCTTGGCCGTGTCTATAACCTGCTGCTTGTCCGCGTCCGCATCCACGGATATCACGCTGCGCAGCTTGCCGCATATCTGCACGGGTATGGACAGGGTGCTGTCTTTTATCTTGTCCTCGTCGTAGGTGCACCACGGCGATACGGCCAGCATGCCGCCGAAGCCGTTCATCTCCCACATTTCTTCGGTTATATGGGGCGCTACGGGATTGAGCAGCGTCAGGAAGGTCCTGAGCTCGGCGCGGGTGACGCTGCCTTTGTCGTATATATCGTTCAGCAGCGCCATAAGCGTGGCTATGGCGGTGTTGTACTTGAGGGTCTCGTAGTCCTCGGACACCTTTTTGACGGCTTTGTGCATTTTGCTTTCGAGCTCGGGGGAGTATTCGTCCGCGTCCGTGAGCATGTCGTTGAGCTGCCAAACCCTGTTGAGGAAGCGTTTGCAGCCGTTTACGCCTTTTTCTGACCACGGCGCGGCCTTTTCATAGTCGCCCATAAAGAGAATGTACGTGCGCAGCACGTCCGCTCCACAGGCGTCCACGACCTCGTTGGGGTCTACGACGTTGCCCTTGGTCTTGCTCATCTTGTCCCCGTCGGGGCCCAAAATCAGGCCCTGGGCCGTGCGCTTGGCATAAGGCTCCTCGTTGGGCACGCAGCCTATATCGTAGAGGAAGCGGTGCCAAAAGCGCGAATATATCATGTGCCTCGTCACATGCTCCATGCCGCCGTTGTACCAGTCCACGGGGTTCCAGTACCTGAGCTTGTCCATGGAAGCGAACTCTTTGTCGTTGTGCGGGTCTGCGTAGCGCAGGAAGTACCAGGACGAACCCGCCCACTGGGGCATGGTGTCGGTCTCCCTCTTCGCCGCGCCGCCGCAGCGCGGACATGTGCAGTTTACAAACTCGGCGACCTTGGCCAGCGGGCTTTCCCCGTCTTCGCCGGGCTGGAAATCCTTGACCTGCGGCAGCTTAAGCGGCAGCTGCTCGTACGGCACGGGCACCATGCCGCAGTGCGGGCAGTGTATGATGGGTATCGGCTCGCCCCAGTAGCGCTGGCGGTTAAAGGCCCAGTCTTTCATCTTATACTGCACGCCCTTTTCGCCCGCGCCTTTTTCGGTCAGGTAGCTTATCATCTTTTCTATGGCTTCGCTCTTGCTGCCGCACCCGTCGAGGAAGCCCGAATTGACCATCGGCCCCTCGCCCGCATACGCCTCCTTGGCTATGTCTCCGCCTTTGATGACTTCCACTATATCTATGCCGAATTTCTTGGCGAACTCGTAGTCCCTCTGGTCGTGCGCGGGCACGGCCATGATGGCGCCCGTGCCGTAGCCCATCATGACGTAGTCGGATATGTATACGGGTATTTTTTTGCCCGATACAGGGTTTACGGCGTATACGCCCTCGACCTTTACGCCTGTCTTGTCTTTGGCGAGCTGCGTGCGCTCAAACTCCGTTTTCTTGGCGCACTCGGCGCGGTAGGCCTGTATTTGGTCAAAGTTTGTTATGCTGTCCTTATGCCTGTCCAGCATATCGTGCTCAGGCGCCATGACCATAAACGTGACGCCGAACAGCGTGTCGGGCCTTGTGGTGTACACGCGCAGCTTTTCGCCGAATGCGGGTATCTCAAAGTTTACGAACGCGCCCGTGGAGCGGCCTATCCAGTTTATCTGCTGCTGCTTGATATTGGGCAGATAGTCCACGTGCTCCAGCCCCTGCAGCAGCTTGTCCGCATATGCCGTGATGCGCAGGTACCATACGTCCTTGGACTTCTGCACGATGTCGGAATGGCATATGTCGCATTTGCCGCCCTGAGAGTCCTCGTTGGACAGCACGACCTTGCAGCTGGGGCAGTAGTTGACCTGCGTCTTGTCCCTGAACACCAGCCCGTGCTCGAACATTTTGAGGAATATCCACTGCGTCCACTTGTAGTATTCCTCCCTCGTGGTATCTATTACCCGCGTCCAGTCGAACGAAAAGCCCGCGCGCTTGAGCTGGTCGGTAAAGCGCGCTATATTATCGTCCGTGACCTTGCGCGGATGTATGCCCGTCTTTATGGCGTAGTTCTCCGTAGGGAGCCCGAAAGCGTCGAAGCCGATGGGAAACAGTACGTTGTAGCCCTCCATGCGGCGCTTCCTGGCCACCACCTCCAGGCCGGAATACGCCTTGATATGCCCCACGTGCATGCCGGCGCCCGACGGGTAGGGGAATTCTACCAGCGCGTAGAATTTTTTCTTGCCCGGGTCGTCCTGGGCGTGGAACACCCCCGCGGCCTCCCACCTGTCCTGCCACTTCTTCTCTATGGTCTTAAAATCATAGCCCATTTTTATTTATCCTCCAGAAATTCGTTCGCGTCTATCTCCGTGCCGTCTTTCCAGTACCGTTCCAGGTCGTAAAACTCGCGCGCCTGCTTGTCGTACACGTGTACGATGAGGTCTTTGAAGTCCAGCAGTATCCAGCTGTTTGAGCCAAAGCCCTCCGTGTGGTGCGGCTGATAGCCCGCCGAGGTCAGCGCGTACTCGCACTCGTCGGCCAGGGCCTTGACGTGCGTGGAGCTGGTGCCCGTGCAGATAACGAAATAATCGGCCAAAGTCGTCAGCTTGTCTATCTTTATCACCTTGATGTCGACTCCTTTCTTTGAGTCGAGAGCCTTTACGGCGATTTTTACCATGTCCTGTATCATCAGACGTCTCCTTTTGTATATATAAGGTCGTTGTAGAAATCGAGCGTGTCGGGGTATACTGTGTCGGGTATTGACAGCTGCTCTTCTATGCAGAATTTTACACCCTCCAGGCACGCTTTGTCAATATCCTCAAACGCCGTTTTTCTCAGCTGCTCCGCGCCCTCGTATTTGCGCGAAGGTTCGATGAAATCGGCCGTGTATATTATCTTGTCCAGCGTCGTCATTCCCGCTCGGCCCGTGGTGTGGTATCTTATCGCGTCGAATATCTCCGCGTCGTCTATGCCCAGCACGTCGCGTACATAGTATGCCCCCGTGACGGAATGCCATACCTTGCGGGAATGCAGCAGCAGCTTATCCGCATCGAGGCCGTGTTTTTTTAATGTGTTGAGATGAAATTCCTTATTCCTGTTCTTTGTTATGTCGTGCAGCAGTCCCGCCAGGCGCGCCTTCTGCATATCGGCGCCGTAACGCTCTGCCAGCAGCCCCGCGGTGTCCCTCACGCCTAAGGAATGCATGAAGCGCTCATGCTTGAGCAGCTTTGCCAAAAGCGGCAGATATTGTTCGGTAATATCGTCTGTCATCGGCGGTACAGCTCCTTTTCCTGTATGTATTGCCAGACCTCGGCGGGCAGATATGCGCTTGCGTCAAGGCCCTGCCTGAGCATCAGACGCAGCTGAGTAGACGATACGGGCAGCGGCTCGGCGCTGGAGAGGACGATTTTTGCACCGAATTTGGCTCGGAGATGCGCCGCGCTCTGCAGCAGCAGCGGCGTGTCCGCCGCCTCGCGGCTGACGCAGAATACCGTGACCCGCGCCAGTATCTCGTCTATCATATACCAGCCCCCGTCCATGCTCCTGAGCATGTCCGAGCCTACATAGAGCCACAGCTCGTCGTCGGGATAGAGCAGGGTCAGATGCCGCACCGTGTCTATGGTGTAGCTCTTGCCGCCCTTTGCTATTTCGTAGTCGCTGACCTGCGCGGTACGGCCCACCGCCAGCTCGGCCATGCGCATCCTGTCGGCGTCGCTGACGGAGTGCTCAAACTTCTTGTGCGGCGGCACGCAGGCCGGCATCACTATGGTCCTGTCAAGCCCGCATTCGGCTATAAATTCTTTAAGCGCGTGCACGTGCCCGTTATGTATCGGGTCGAACGTGCCGCCGAAAAGCCCTGTCCTGCCCATGGCTCAGTCGGGCAGATGTATGCGCGGGTTTTTGGCCGATGCCCTGTACAGCACCGCCACCGAGCCTATCGTCTGCACCACGTCCGCGCCGCACATGCGCGCTATCTGCGCCGCAGCTTCTTTGACCGAAAGGGCGCTGTTGTCCAGGCAGCGCATTTTTATTATCTCCCTGGCCTGCAGCGCGTCGTCGGCCTGCTTTATTACCTGAGGGCCTACGCCGTCCTTGCCCACGGTCAGTATGACCTGCTCGGAGTTGGCCAGGCCCTTCAGATATGCTCTCTGTTTGGAAGTCATATTCCTCCGCCTTTCCCGTCGGAGCCGCGGGCCTGTCCGCGCCCCAGCTCGTCAATAATTTTCTTTATGCCCTGCAGCGCCTTTGCCCTGTGGCTTATGCGGTTTTTCTCTTCGGGCGTTATCTGCGCGTAGCTCCTGCCGTATTCGGGGCACAGAAACAGCGGGTCGTAGCCGAAGCCCGAGCGCCCGACCGGCTCAAGCAGTATGCTGCCCTCGCACGTGCCCTGAGATATGAACTCCCTGCCGTCGGGCAGAGCCAGGCAGATGACGCACACATAGCGCGCGCTGCGGTCCGCTGCCCCGCGCAGGTTCTGCAGCAGCAGGCGGTTGTTTGCCCCGTCGTCGCCGTGGCCGCCCGCGTACCTGGCGCTCCTTATCCCGGGTTCTCCGCCCAGCGCCGAGACCTGCAGTCCGCTGTCGTCGGCTATGCAGGGCATGCCCGACAGCTTCATGCCGCTGCGGGCTTTGATGCGCGCGTTTTCTTCAAATGTCTCGCCCGTCTCTTCGGGGTCGGACTCTATGCCCGCCTGCCTCAGCGACACTATCCGACAGGTATCCGCCATGACCGCGCGTATTTCGCGCAGCTTGTTGTCGTTATTTGTTGCTGCAAGTATATCCATGTACAAAACTCCCGTGATTTTCTGTCTGCAGTACGTCGGGTTATTGCTGCGCTCCCGTCAGCGCTTTTGCAAATGCGTCGGGGTCGAAGTACTGCAGGTCGTCGACTCCTTCGCCTACGCCTATGAGCTTGATGGGTATGCCAGTGCGGTCCTTTACCCCCACCGTGACTCCGCCTTTGGCTGTGCCGTCCAGCTTGGTGAGCGCCACGCCCGTGACGCCGACGGCGGCGCTGAAGTCTGAAGCCTGGGCTATGGCGTTCTGTCCCGTTGTAGCGTCCAGCACCAGTATAATCTCCCTGTCCGCGTCGGGCAGCTCGCGGTCTATGACCCTCACTACCTTGGACAGCTCGTCCATGAGGTGCTTTTTGTTGTTCAGTCTGCCTGCGGTGTCGCATATCAGCACGTCCGCGTTCCTTGCGACGGCGGCTTTTATTCCGTCAAATACTACAGCCGCGGGATCCGAGCCGTCCTGGTGGCGTATGACGTCGCAGCCCGTGCGTTCGGCCCATATCTGCAGCTGGTCGGCCGCCGCGGCTCGGAACGTGTCGGCCGCCGCCAATATCACTTTTTTGCCCTCGCTTTTCAGCTTCTGCGCCAGCTTGCCTATGGTCGTGGTTTTTCCCACGCCGTTTACGCCTACCATTCCTATGACGGAGGGCTTCGTGCCGAGCTTGAGTTCGTTTCCGCCGCGCATATAGTCGGCTCTGATCTGCGCCAGCGTCTGCCTGAGACTG
>CALXAN010000127.1 GCA_944386305.1 uncultured Clostridia bacterium | reverse complement strand
CAGGGCCGAAGCCTCGCCGTAGCGCGCTATCGAGCCGAGCGCCTCGTTGATATAGGTTATGGCCTCGTTGTCCGTGGTGAGGAACAGGTCTATGACAGTGTAGATGAGGTTGACCAATATCAGCGGGGATATCATCGGGAAAGAGACTTTCCAAAATACTTCCCAGCCCGTGGCGCCCTCGACCTTGGCCGCCTCGTACATGCTCACGGATACCGACTGCAGGCCCGAAAGGAACACCAGCATCTGCACGCCGGCGGAGGTAAGCACTCCGTAAACGCCGGTAACGGCGTTCATTACCAAATTCGACAGGTCCTCGTTGTTGAGAGAATCGCTGATTATCTGGCCCAAACTGGAGGAGGCGAAGGCCATGCTGTCCCGGTCCATGCCCCCCATGTTTCCGCCCATGTTCCCGCCGCCGCCCACGTCGAGCTTGCCGCCGGAGGTGTACTCGTCTACCATGGAGGACAGGCTGTCAACGTACGCCATGATGCCGGTGGACATTATAACCGGCAGGAAGAAAATCACTCGCACTATCGTCCGTCCGTGGAACTTCTGATTGAGCAGGTTTGCCATAAAGAACGCAAATATCAGCACCACGATTATCTGCGGCAGCAGCGCTATAGTGGAGTTGAACAGCACTCGTATAAACTCGCCGCCGTCCGCGGAAAGGGCCGTCAGGTAGTTGCTCCACCCTACATTGTTGGTCACCAGGCCCTCTCCCGGCTGGAACGTGATGGAGCTGAAGGAGTATATGGCCGACTGCACCAGCGAGGGGATATAGAGGAGAATATAGCCTATAAGTATGGGGGATACAAACAGGTAGCCGTACAGATTCATCTTTTTATCGAGCGAAAGCCTGGGCTTGGGCATTTTCTTCTCTATGACTACTTTGCTTGCCATTCTGCATCTCCCCCTGATCTGTAAATATACGAATAAGCGCCTATTACCGTGCGGTCCTCATCGTTGAGCTCCACGTCGTAGCAGTTATAATTGACTGCGACCTGCAGGCCGTTCTCGTAGGTGGTCATGTAGACGCCGTTGGTCGACTCGCGCGTGAACGCATCGGAGTCCTCATTGAAATCGCCTATGAACGAGCTGCGGATATATGCGTCGAGCATGGTGTGGTCCGTAATCTCCTGGTTTGCCGTACCCGCGAGTATCTCGGAAGCCTCCTTGTACATCGCCACGGCCTCGCTCATGGAGTCGTTATAGTTATACGAATAGGCGTTTGTGAGAACGGAATCCACGAAGACGCTGTCCTCGGCGGCCATCCACTTGAAATGCAGGCCGCTGCCCGTCTCAAGCACCGTAAGCAGAGCTATGCGGTAGTCCGCGGTCTCGTTGAGAGGCGCGGTAGAATAGTTGATATACCCGTGCAGGACCAGCTGCACAAAGGGCACGGACCTGGTGGCGCTCATGTACTCGCTGGAGCCGGTGGGCAGGTTGAGTATATGCGAGGCGTAAGCCCAGGTATAGTCGTTGCCCATATCCACCATGATGTCATAGCCCGCGTCCTTGTAGTACTTCAGCAGTTTTTCCTGCTCGCGCTGAGCGTCGATGCGGGTGTAGGTGGCGTTGGTGCGGTAGCTGGAGTTGAGATACTGGCCGATGCCGGCAAGCGCTATCTGCTTGGTGCCCAGCACCGAGCTGAAAGAGGCCTCGAAGCTCTGGCCGATGTCTGCCAGAACGATGGGCGAAAGCACGGTCTTGGTCGTGGACGATTCGTTCACATATTCGCCCGAAGCGTAATCCCTGAGATTTACGCGGGCCACGGAGCTGTCTATGCGCCTGGCCACGTCGTTGGAGTAATCAAGCGCCGAGCTGTTCTTGTGCACGAACAGGAAATCGGCCTCGGGATAGAACCCTATCCCCGCGTCGGACAGGTACTGCGCCGTAGCCCTCAGATCCTCCTCGGAGCCGAGCGCGCCCACGAGACGCACCCTGTCGTTGAGGGTGTTGAAGTAGCCGCCGTTGGTCCAGTTCTTGTAGCGGACCACGATATCGGAGGCGGGTATGCCCTCTTCTACAAGTTTGTCTACTATGGTGCGGATATCCGAGTAGCGCGTGAGCGCCACGGTCGTATTGACGGGGAAGCCGAGCCTGTAGACGGTCTTGTCTATAGCGCCTACCAGCTCCGCATAGAACAGCAGGTCCTCCTGCTCGACCCTCTCGGTCGGGAACACGCCCTTCTGCTGCAGGTACGAGCGAAATTCGCTGGCATACTCGGCATAGCCCTTGACCTCCGTGTCGTCCGACGGGGTGTCTATGATATAGCGGGCGGTGACCAGCTCGTTGATGTGGGTCTTTGAGGTTATTACACCGGAAGCTTCCGTATCGCCGCTGCCGGAGCTGCTGCCCGAGCTGCTGCCGGAAGAAGACGAGCCGCTCGAACCGCTTGAGCTGCCCGAGTCTGAGCTGCCCGAATCGGAAGAGCCGGAAGAAGCCCTGGAGTATGTGCGGAAGTCGCGCTCTATGTAGACTATCTCAAAGTTGGCCGTAGCTGCAGAATAGGTCTGCCCCTGCTCGGCCGCCTGAGCCCTGACGAACGCATGGCTCTGACCCGACTCCAGCACGGCTAAAAAGCCGCCGTTTACGCCCCTGTTGTACACAAAGTAACCGGACAGCATCTGCTCGGTCTTGCCCGTATTGAGCTCGGGGTCGAACGTCAGGTCGGTGCTGTATACCCTTGACCTGAAAGTATCCGTGGACATTGTACCGGCCGAGGTGACGTATGCGCCCGAACCGTCGGGAAGAATCATATAGTCGCCGCCGGTCTTGGCCACAGAAGCGGTGCCGAAAGAGTGAGCGATGCTTATCTTGTACAGCTTCTGCTGAGTGGGGCCGAGAATGACGGAGGTATCCACGCTGAGGGATATGCCGTCGTCGTTGAGCGTGATGTCGAGAGGTATGGTGTACAGCACCGACCTTGCCGGGCCGGAATACTCGACCACTTCCATCTCGTGCTTGAGGTCCTCTACCGTAAAGCCCGCCGCCGTCATGGCCTCCCTTATAAGGGCGCGCTGCCTCATGGTCAGGGTGCGGGTCACGTACAGAGTCCTCATGGTGATGACGGGATAGTAGGTGGCGTATCTTTCCCTGTCTTCGAGAGACAATGTATCGGGGTTGACCTCTTTATACAGGGTCTGAAGGTCGCCTATGCAGGTGTTGTAGGACTCGTCGCCCGTTTGCTCATACTGGGTCTGCAGAGTGTCTATTATGCCCAGGTAGGTCTCTTCGGTGAGTACCTCGGGGACGAGGTTCTTGTCGTCGTCGTTGCCTATGGTATATATGAGCCTGAGAGTATCGTCGCCCATCTGCACTACGTAGAAGGAGCCGCCCTCCACGCTGTCGCTGTACGAAGTAAACTCGTAGCGCTTGTTTGTGGAGTCGTAGGCTTCGATAGTGATGTTGGACAGGTAGTCCACAGCGCCGTAAGTCGTGGTATCATTGGTAAAGATGCCGTATTCGGCAGCCGACGAATAATAATTGAGCCTGCCGCCGCCGCGCTTGTCGGACACTACGAACGTGGTGTTCTCAAAGTTAAAGAAGAAATCAAAATTGTCGTTGGACATCACCAGATGCATATTGGCCGGGATGCCTGTAAGGGGGTCTTCGGGGTCCTGGGTAGATAGAGGGTCCCCAAAGTCGTCCGCGGTAACTACCGTGCCGTTGCCGACCATATTCTCCATGATATAGGCCTCGCGCTCCTCGTCGGTAAACTCGGAGCCGTCTATCATTTCGTCGTCGGAGCTGGACGAACACGCGGACAGCAGAAGGGAGCAGGATATCATGAACAGCAGCAAAAACGACAATAGCTTCTTATACATATATCACAGCTCCTTTCTACTCGTTTTGTCGGTATTTTATCTCGGAGGCAAGGTCGTACACAAAGTCGTATATCTGCTGCACGAGATATGCAAGAAGTATAGCCACAAAGGCGATGGTCAGCATGCCCAGTATCGTCAGAACCGCGGTGACGATGCCCTTGCCGAACGAGTACTGGTGCGTCACTATCATGCCCAAAAACAGCAGCGCGTAGGTATAAAACACGCCGACGCCGCCTACAAAAGTGTACACTGTGCTTTCCTCAAGGTTGAGCATATAGCTGAGCGGTATCTGCAGGATATTGCACACCGTCATGGGTATGAGCGCCACGGCCGTAGCGCAGAATACATCGCGGTAGCTTCCGTCGCCGTCCATCAGGGAGGTAAAGCACCAGTTGGCTATGCCCCACAGCAGGTACGGCAGAACCGAGACCAGCATATCGAGAAATATATTCATATCAAGATTGGCGTCCTCGGTAAACATGAAGTTCAGCGACTGCTTGCGCAGTACCGTCGATACGGCGAGGAACACATACAGCAGCACCGCGCAGGGCACGCTGTGCCGCCGCGTTTCGGTCTTCAGCCTGAAGAAGCCGTCAAACGGGTGAATGACCACATGGAATGCGTAAGGCATATGCTTGAAAGCGTCTTTAAAAAAGTTCGCTATCGCCCGCCCCGCCCTGGAGAGCGCGTACAGTATCGAAAAGCCGATCTTCTTAGCGTTCGTTTTCATACAAGTCCAGCCCTCCTCTGCTCTTCTCTGCGCTTGGCGCGGTATTTCCTGACCTTTACCAGGACATATATGCCCACGGCAAAGATTATTATGGTGCCGAATATGAGAGTAAAGTGCCTCGACAGCAATATATCCCTCAGCTCGGCATAAGCCGACGAGTACCCGTCCTTATCCTGCGCTAATTTGAAATATTCGAGGGCCCGGCTTATATGCTGGAACTTGAGCGGATCGTCGTCGTCATAGGATTGGCCCAGCAGCAGGTCGATGTCGCCCAGGGTCTTGTATGCCAGGAACATGTTGGAGTTGTAGCGCGCCACGTTCTGCCAGCTCTCTACCGCCGCGTCATAATCGCGCGCGTTGTAGTCGGCCATGGCCTGGTTTATCGTCTGGGCATAGTCCGTAAACTCGTATACGGTAAAGCATTTGTTGGAGTTGTCGCAGACTATGACCTGGTCGTCCCAGCACACTATGGACGTAGGAGAGCGGAGCCTGCCGTACTGACGGCCGACGCCGCCGCCGATATACAGCAGCACGCCCTCGGAGTTATAAGTAAAGAACCTGCAGGTCCTCGCGTCCAGCACGGTGTAGGTATCCGCTTCTTCGTTTATGGCCACGTCTATTATCTGAGGATACTCCTCGGTGTCCAGGTCGCCTACCGTAAACTCTTCCTCGTCTGCGTGGTACAGCACGTCTGAACCGTCGGCGCTCAGCTTCTTGAGCGGCTTGGCGCCGTTGGTGTCACTGGGGTAGGCGGTGACGTATATAAATCCCTGTCCGTCTATGGTCACGTTGACGTATTCTGCCGCCACGGAGCTGGCCACGGTGGTCGTGCCCGAAATCTCCTCGGCGAAATCAGTGATCCAGTCCGCGTCCGTCTCGCCTGCTTCCGGACGGCCGAAGAACGAGTCGAACGTGCCGTCGTCGGCCGACATTCTTACAAGTCCGGAGTTGACGCCGTAGGCTATGACGTTGAGAAAGCCCGTGTTGTCCAGCACTACCTTAAGGGGCCTGAAGATAAACGACGACCCGAGGTAGCTTATGCGGACGGACTGGTAGACCTGGTGGCAGTTGCCGTCCGTGTCGCAGACCACGATGCGCCTGTTGCCGTAGTCGGCCACGTATATCAGCCCGTCGTCGTCTATAAACAGGCCGCGCGGGTCGTTGAACGAGTATTTGTCGGCCCTGGCCAAAGTGGCGTCCGTGGAAGTGGTGCCGTCCTCGTTGTAAGTAGTGGCGTCTATGTCGGGCACGGTGTAGTCGGCCGTGTCGTACAGACGGTTTATAGTCTTTACAAGCGAGTAGTTGCGGTCCAGCACCAGTATTCTGTTGCCGGTGCTGTCGAGTATGTACAGGTTATCCTCGTGCACAAACATGTCCTGAGGCGAAAAGTTGGTATCCAGCCCCAGGTCGTAGGCGCTCTTGACCAGCACGGGCCTGTAGGCCAAAGGCGCGGCTACCGCCTCGTCGTTTTCATTGTAAAAATAGTTGTCCTCCATGCCGGAGTTTATGGGGAGCGCGAAGGCCGTGAGCGCCAGCCCTACGGCCAGCACAGCCGTGAGCGTAAGGGCGAGGGCGGTTTTGAGTATCTTATTCATATGCCTGCCCTCCTAATCCTTCATGCCCGATGTGGCCAAAGACGCCATAACGTTGCTCTGCGTTATGATGAACGTGACTAGCGGGATTATCAGCAAGATGACCTGCTGCGCGCACGCCACGCCGTATCGCTGCTGGCTGACCGACGTTATGGCCGAGAAGCCCGACTTGATGGACTTCATCTCCTCTTTAAACACGAACGCGCCCGTATCAAGACCCCATGTGGCCTGCACGACGAAGAGTATGACCGTCATCCACGAGGACTTGCACGCCGGCATCAATATCTGCAGGAAAATCCTGAACTCGTTGGCGCCGTCTATCCTGGCGGCCTCCAGTACGGAGGTCGGGAAAGTGTCCATGAAGTTCTTTATCATATACATATACAGCGGCAGCGCCACGGTCGGCAGAATTACCGGCCAGTATTTGTCAACCGGGTCGAGCTTGGCTATTATGACGTAGTTGACTATCGAGGTCGCGGGCGCCGTAAACATCAGCGACAGCCTGATGAACTCAAATATCGGGCCCTTGGCGCGGAACTCGCGCTTGGACACCGCGTACGCGGCCATGGAGCACAGGATGACAGCCAAAGCCGTGGCCACAAGGCTGATATAGACCGAGTTGAAGAAGTACTTGGTCATAGGCACGGACATGTTGCCCGAATAGTTGAACAGGTCCGTGTAGTTGGTAAACGTCGGGTTGCGCACGAACAGGGTCGGCGGGAACAGGAACAGCTCGTACAGGGGCTTGAGCGAGTTTGACACCATGTACACGAGCGGGAAAAGCATGAATATGCCTACCGCAAGCAGGAACAGTATCAGCACAAGGTCTCCGCCGAACGATCTGTTGACCCTGTAGGCGAATATCTTCTTGGGCTTCACATAGGGCTTCTGAGCGTCGGGGTCCTTGGACTTTTTGCGGAACAGACCCTTCTTGACGGGAGCCTGGATAGCCTGTCTTTCTTCTGTCATGTTTCTCCCTCCTTACGTACCGACCTTGGATATCAGGAACGTGATCAGCTTATTGAGCAGCACCGATATAAGCAGTACGATCGAGGCCACTGCCGAGACGTAACCCATTTCCATACGTGCGGTGTAGTCGTTCTGCAGCATGGTGAGAGTATACAGCTTGTAGTCCTGCGTCGGCGAACCGAACAGCGTAGGAATAACCATGGTCATAGACGAGGTTATGGTCAGTATGGCGTTGAGTATCAGCTGGCCCTTTATGCTGGGCAGCGTCACGTAGTACAGCTCCTGCCAGCGGTTGCTGACCCCGTCCACGGCCGCCGCCTCATACAGGGACCGGTCTATACTCTGCAGCGAGGAGAGGAATATCAGGAACTGCTGCCCCAGCGCGTTCCACAGCATTATCACTATACACAGCGGAATCATCACGTCGGTATCGACGGCCCATTGTATCGGGTCGTCTATAAGGTTCAGCCGTAGCAAAAACGAGTTGACAAAGCCGTAGCGGTCGGAGCTGAACAGCAGGTCGGTTATAAACGTAAAGCCGCCCGACAGCGCGGGTATGTAGAAAAACATGGTCAGTATCGTGCGTATCCTGGAGGGTATCTCGTTGAGGCACCAGGAGCAGGCGAAGGCCACGATATAGTTCAGCGGGCCGGATATGGCTGCCAGGACCAAAGAAGTCTGCAGCGCCATGGTAAAGTATTCCTCTTCCAAAAACAGGCGCCTGTAGTTCTCCAGGCCTACCCATTCGGGGAAGTCCATAGTGTTGAAGTTGGTAAACGCGATAAAATACGATATTATGACCGGCAGGATAGTGAACATGAAGAAGACCGCCAGATACGGGCCGAGGAACACTATGATGTCCAAATTCTGAAACTTGCGCTTAACACTCGGTTTAAGCACTAATTTTTTCATAAACCTATTATCCCCCTTTCCGTTATTTCGGCAGATCAAGCTCTTCGCGCTTGTTCTCTATACAGTTGTTCATTTCTCTTATATGCGAAAGTATGGATTCTATGCCGGTGGAGTTGCTGCTGCCGTCGACGATGACCTCGTTCTGAGCGAACTGCAGGTAACGCAGGCTGAGGTAGTCGCCCACGCACACTTCCACGGGCCTGAGGTTCTGCAGCTGAGAAGTCAGCACCTCCAGCTCCGCAGCCGTCCAGGGCGCGGAGGCAAAGGCCTCCGTATTGGCCGAGGCGTACTTGGCGGTCTGGCCGGTGACGCTCTCGTATTCGCGGCCGTAGGTCTCCTGAGCGGAGGCGTCGGTCCACCACTGGATAAACGTCCAGGCGTTGTCCTTGTTTGCGGCGTCGGCAAGGATAACGGAGTATGTCACCATAGGAGTGATGACGTTGTTTATGCTGCCGTCGTCGTTCTCCACGCCCGGATAGGGCGCCATCGTCCACAGACCCGTTATCTCGGGGCAGTTGACCGACAGGGACGTCCAGGTGACCATTGTGCCGTAGATAAACGGCATCTCGCCGGACTTGAAGCGGTTCTGCGCGTCGTAGACTATCGGGCACTTATATAATGTATAGAAGTCGTTCATCTTGCTGAACAGCTCCAAATACAGCTCGCTGTCAAAGTTAACCTCGCGGCCGCCGTTCTTGTACTTGGTGCCGCCCATCTGATACAGCCAGTATTCGACCGGGGGGCCGAAGAAGTCGGACTGCGTAAACTGCGCGGCCGACAGACCCACGATCTGCGTACCGGTGATGACCTTGGTCGTGGCGGCTATGGCGGGCGCGCCTATCTCCATGCTGTACTTCTGCAGCACGGGTATGAGGTCATAATAATCCTCCCAGGTCGAGGGTATCTCAAGGCCGTACTCCTCCACGATGTCGGTCCTGTAGTAGAACACGCCGAAGTTTACGGTCTCGGGCACGCCGTAGGTCAGGGAGATGTCGGTCTCCTTCTCCAGCGTGGCCCCGCCCCACATGGCGGAAACGAACCTGGGCTTTATATCATTGAAGCCCTCTACCTGCACGGTGTAGGACTGTTCGGTGTCGCTGTTGGTAAAAGTTCTGTCATGCGTGACAAAGAAGTTGAGCGGATAGAGCACGTCTCTTGCCGCGTAGTCTATGACGTTGGCCTGAGGCAGGGACAGGAACGCGTCGCTGACCTCGCCGGCCAAAATGGAGCTGGTAAGAATGCCCGGGTACAGCTCCAGGGTGAGGTCTATGCCGTAGGTATCCACAAAGCCGCGGTCGATCGTCTCTCTCATGACTATGGCGTAGTCGCGGCTGGTCACGACCCATGCGGTCGCTTTGTCGGCGTATTCGTCATGGCCCTCTCCGGATATAGTGTTGAGGCTGGAGTTAAAAGAAGAGAAGAACAGCTTGACCTGATGCCAGAAAGACTCAAAGAAATTCGGCTCGGTAGACTCGCCCTTATACTCGGGCTCGGCCACCTCTATCCAGTCTATCTCCAGCGGCTGGGTGCGGCAGGTCATCATAAAGTCGCCCAGCGTGGATATGTCAGAGTTAATTTGGTCTATCTGCATGGGAATGGAATCGGGATCTTCGTTCCAGGCATAGAGGTCGTTTATAACCGCTCTGAGCTGAGCGGACTGCTGGCCCGAATCCGTGCCGACCAAAGACTCAAGCTGCTCACGTATCGTGGACAGCAGGTCGGCCTGCGCCCTGAAGTCGGATATGACCTCGGGCAGCACTTCGTCCAAGTTGTAGTCCTGATTCTCGTCGGGGGTAGAGCCGGTGATGACGAGAATGCTGCGGTAGTCGGACTGCAGCGTGCGCACCAGGTTGTCGACGGCGTTTACGATTTCGGCCATGTCGCCCATGACGGCTTTGATGCGTATGGTGTTTACGCCTTCTTCAAAATAGAACAGCAGGTCGTCGCCGTAGCTGTCCTTCGGAGACATCGTCTCCCAGCCCGACGCATACGGGAAGCGCACTGACGCGGACTCGTCAAAGGCGTATTCGCCGTTTACGGTAATCTCCCTGGAGGAGAACAGTCCGGAGTTGAAGTTCTGCTTATACCTTATATTGAGTTTATACAGTCCGGCCTTGGGCACGTTTACCTGGTACTCCACCCACTGGCCGACGGTGTCCCAGTTCTCTCCGCCGATGGTGTTCTTTTTAAGCACGTTGGAGGCCGGGGGCTCGGTGCCCGCCGAGGAGCGGTCGGTGGAGGCGTAGAGCTGGGAGTTGTTCTTCCTGTAGGGGTACTCGGCCTGTATCTTTTCGATGAGCTCGGTGCCGTCCAGCGCTGCACCGGACTGCTCCATCTGAGTGAGCCACTCGCTGTAAGAGCGCGAGGAGCTGACCGTGTAGAAGTACAGGCCCGATATGGCCACGCTCTCCCTGACGGACTCTATGCGTATGGTATTTACGCCACGCTCGAGCTTGAATTTGAGAGCGCCGTCGTAAGAACCCGAAGAGTCGCTGAAATACGAGCCGTCAACCCAGTCGTATATCTCTTTCTGCGTAGGACGCGACTGGTTGCCGGCGCTGTCGGTCACGAAATAATTGTCATGATCCGAAGGGTCGGCAACGTCGTCTATGTATATGCGGTCGAGCGAAGCGTTGGCCGCCTCGTCGTACTGCAGCTCGCCGTTTATGTATATGCTCCGCTCTATACGCCCGCTCTTGCCCTGCAGCGCGCAATAGTCCACGCCCAGGACGTACAGTCCCGCGGTCTGGACCTCGAACGTATATTCCACATACCCCGTCTCATCCATTACAAGGACTCCGTCCCTGCCCGCGACGGTCTCAATGGACACGTTGTCGGAGCTCGAGGTCGGGTTGGCGACGTCCACGGTCACCTCCCCGTCTATATCGTCGAGAGTTCTTGCATTGTCCTGCAAAAACTCGCCGTACGAGCCCGACAGATACACGGGCACGAACGGAGTCTGCGCCGAGGCCCCGTCGCTCTCAGCCGCGCCCGACGCAACCGTACCGAGCTGCAACACAAAAGCGAAGAGGAAAACGACAGCCATGACTTTGACTTTACGCACTGCTTAGCACCTTCCTTTTTCAAATAAAAAACGGAAATTTCCGTATCCCGTAAACAAAAAAATACCCGCCCTGCAGCACTCCTGAGGCGCAGGGCGACTCCCGCGCACAGGCGCGAAAAGCGCACAGCGCCCCCGCGCATTATCTGCCCGCAGGAACGAACGCCGCCTCCGGGACGCGGTAATGCAAAGGGGGAAAACGCGCGTATAACGCGCATATTTAATAAGCTGCCGGCAGCTGAGCAAAACAAGTAGCGCCTGATCCCCGCGCGCACTGCGTTAAAAATTTAATCCCAAAAAAGGATTATCTGCGTTTTGTGCCTTGTACGCACAAAAATCCGCTCGCTTAAAACTGCGCGCACCGAAAAACGGCGGCGGCAGATTTTTTTGCATCTGCGGGCCTGCGGGAGTACGTCGAGGATGAAATGCGTCGCC
>CALXAN010000126.1 GCA_944386305.1 uncultured Clostridia bacterium | reverse complement strand
AGCATGCTTTCAGACCATTCCTCATAAACACCTGGAATGATTTGCACCATACGAACCCGCCTGCCGGGTAAAGACCATTTTGTTACAGTGATCTTTATGCTGGTGGGGTCATAAACTGTAAAACCAGAGAAGTCAATCTTTGTTTCTGCATTTCCTGTGATTTCCTGGGTGAAGTAGGCCGTTTCCCCATATAGGACCTCTGCCTTGAAATCCACCGCATATCCGTCCGCTATGTCGCTGGAAAACATGACAGAGAATGCCTGCAAGATGGAGACATTTTCAATATCCAGGCTTACAACCTGATCTTTTTCAAATTCCCCGTCATACCCGCTCAGTTCATCTGTGGCGACACCAATTTTCTGCGAAACCTGGTAGTTGTCCGGGAATATGGAGAACGATCCATCCAGCAGCCAGCGGTTGCGCTCCAGCGTGGCATATCTTACGGGATTCGAGAAATCTTTGTCATATAACTGTTCTGGTTTGCTCCACGGCGCTTCTGTGGATAATTCCGCGCCGGTAATCTCCATATCAGGGTCGGAGATATCTATTACTGCACGTATGTACATCCGTCGGGAATCATCCACAATACAGGTCTGATATTGCTCCGTGCTGCTAATCATGGGGATTTACCTCCTCAAAAGTTCTCCACGGCTTCACCAGCCAATTTCTCCCACAACTTGCCCATGTTGACGGTATGGGTTGGGGTATCTCTCCGCTGTCTGGACTGTCCGCTACAATAGTTCACAATAGTAGACAATTCATCCCAGTTGCGCAATACTGAGGTTTGTCCATCCCTGCACACATGGGCCAAATGGTACAACGCGCCCCGGTCTTTCGCTTGGGTGCTGTCCATAGCGTCCGCGGCATCCTTTGCGTACTTCGCCACAAAGCGGATCATGGTGGGGTTGTCATCGTACCTTGCCAAGAATGAATAGTAATCATCAACAGACAAGGCACCGCTCTCCAGAAGTTTCAATCCGTTAAGGTCAACAGCGTCCGGGTTTGCAAGCCCATCCCCGCGCACCTCCCTTTCCAGTTGGCTCCGCAGTTCCGAACGCCGCCGGCTAAACTCCGGCCAGATACGGGCCTCCGCCTCCTTAAAGTCAAGTTCCGCCTGCTGGTACTTCAATTCTGCCCGCTGGCGCTGCATAGCGTCCCCCTGTCCTCTGGCATCTTTAGCCGCCTGGAATTTGCTCCATGCCTCTGCGTACTCCTGCCGCGCCGCCCGGAAAGCGACATCAAGGTCTTTCGCAAATCGGTTATACTTACTCATGGTGATTACCTCCAATATACTGATTAAGCGCGTCACAGAGGGCGCTTGCCTCGGTGTCGGTCAACTGAATACCCTTTAAGGGGGTCTTGTTTCCGCTCCCGTCCTGCCGCCATGCTCTCACATCAAGACGGGCGGGTCGGTCGTTGAACGATACCACATTCAACTCCCGGCTATAATCGCCGCTGGCGCTCAGTGTGGCAATATGTTCCATAATTTTGACTTCAAATTTATTTTCCAGCATTTACTTTGCCTCCTTGCTGCATAGCGCCCATAGAGCGCATTTTTCACTACAAATTAACGGGTTATGTGCGTCACAAAACGGGCATCGTTTCCCGGTAGCCGGGGCCGCGCTGGTGACAAGGCCACATCCGCTTTCCGTGTATCGGGCGCATTGTGTGGTACACTTGGAGCGGAACGGGCAGTCTCCCCAGGTTAGGGGGCGCTTTTCCTTTACAACCTTCTGGATCGGTGGAACATGCCCTACCTCAAACTCGCCGAAGGTTGTTGTGACAGTCGGGGCATACTCGATGGAGTTACCCACACGGCGGAAATGCTTTCCGCGTTCGTCAACTTCCCATTCTCCAGTTTCAATTTTCTTTCGCATAAAGTTCTCCTTTTCTGTTTGATAGAATGTCAAAGCGAAAACGGGGGAGATGATACCCCGCCGCGTCCCGCTCCATTTCCCGGTTTGCGTCTGCGGCGGCACAAAAGGCCGGTACTACCTGTTTCGCCCATGTCTGGCCGTCTATCCGCTTTCCACAATGGGGACAGGTTGCCGCCTGTTGACTGTTCCAGTTTTCCCGCTCGTACACTTCCCATTTCTGGCCGCAATAGCCGCAATAGATACGCATATAAGCCACATTCTCACCCCCTTATGCAGACACGCCGCGCCGGTATATCAGACTATCCAGCGCATAGGCACAGGCGTCAATGGTGTGGTTGTCTTTGTCGGGCAAGCGGGAGAGAAAATTCCCGTCCTTGTCGGTTTCATACTCATAGTTCACAAACTCCCGGTAGGCGTTGGGTGTCCGGGCTGGGTCAATAACGATCCGCCGGTGTTGCAGCCATTTCACGCGATACTCCACGCACCCCGGTTCCTTGTGGCACCCTACCACAGTCAAGCCCTCGTTCCGCATATCGTTTATGCTTTTCGGCTCCGCGCAATCCGCCGTAATGAGTTGCTTGCTCTCCGTGCTCATAACGCCATACGTCGGGGAAATATAGCCCATGCCCTTTCCCCTATGATAGCCGCGCTCTTTTATCTCCCGTGCAAGCTGCGCATTGGATAGGCCGCGCTTATAGATTTCATCCAGCAGAAAAACAGTGTCGTGCTTGCGGTCATAGGACACACGGAGAAATGCCGCCGGGTCAACGGCAAATCCAAAATCGAGGCCGCAGTAAATATATCCCATGTTGCTGATTTCTTCGTCTGTGATAGTTCTGATCTCCAGGTTGGGGAACACCTCCCCGCCCGTCCCTGTTGGGTGTCCCAAATACTCATGCTCATAGGCTTTCGGGTTCAGTTCCTTTAGCCGCTCCGCCTCATACAAGAACGCCTCCCCCAGCCATTCCGGGGGTATCATGGTGTAGTCGGTCAATAGGGTAATCGCCCGCTCGTCTGGCTCCTGTATAAAC
>CALXAN010000125.1 GCA_944386305.1 uncultured Clostridia bacterium | reverse complement strand
ATAGACGGTACTAGCTATACCATATACCCCGGCAAATGGCTGTGCCCCGTCAATGAGTTGGCCGAATGGTTCCGTCCCCGTTTCCAGAGTCAGGCGCTTGCCATTCTCCAGGATTTGCAGGATCGTGGACTGATTGCCTATCGTCTTCCTGGACGAGGAAAATTGGTGAAATTCATAATCCTGGGCTGACAGAAACATAACCGTGTGCTGGAATATAATGCGCCCTGCTCCAAGGACAGCGGCTTTTTCTTCCTGTCGATATCTGAGGCCAACGAACTGGTCAGCAAAGGGCGCTGTTCTGAAATGGACGCTCTGCTGGATTTGTGGATCAACACAGTATATAACGACGTTCAGGTGCAAGGCTCAGACGTTGGCCCGGTGGTCTATCTGCGTAACGGCACGGGCAGTCCTTTGCTCGGCTATGCCGAACTTGCACAGCGTTGGGGCGTATCCAAAGCAACGGTTGGCCGGTATATTCGCAAGCTGATTGCGCTTGACTATATCTCCGCCGTATCCTTTGCGGGTACGCATGGGACGGCGCTCTACTTGAAAAACTATCTCTCCACAATGTTTCAAATTTCGGATATCCTGGTGGACAAGGACGAGGTTGCAATGGCGCTCCACCTTTCCGTCCCTGTTGATGAACATACGGAATCCGAAAAACCAGCGGTTCAAATTTGGAAAATAGCGGTTCAAATTCTCACATGAAGATCATTGTGCAGAAAGTCCTTCAAGTCCTTTCTACACAAGGCTTTCCGTGCTTTTCATGCCAAAAATTCGGGTATAAGTTATTACCTTTATCCCCCGATTGCAAGGGAACTGTTTTTGGTTTCTCAGAAGAAATACCCCAATACAGTGCTTTGCTGTTGATTTTCTGCGGAAAAGAACACGAGTTGTTTCGTTTTGAAATACGATTACTGCCGGAGGTGGAGTGTCAATGAAAAAGATAACCAAACAGAACGAAATGGAAAATCCGCTGTATCATGATACTTGGATGCTTTTACGGAAATATCGGGATGTCGTGTGGAGTTTGGAACTGTCGGTACAGCAGGTGCGCCGCCAGTTTCAGATTGAGTTTGGCAGCAGCATTGAAGATTTTTTGGACTCAATCTACCTGGCCGGCGTGGATTTTGCGGACACCGGCATTCAGGAGCACGCTAGAAGCATTGAACGCAGCTATAAAATGCTCAGGCTGATGGAAAACGCCGTCAATCTGCTGCGGAGCAAGCATAAATTCGGGGAGACCTACTACTGGCTACTGTATTACACCTACCTTTCCCCTCAGCAGTACAAAAACACAGAGGAGATCATCGAGCAGCTTCAGCCGCATATTCAGGATATTAGCTACCGTACCTATTTTCGCAAGCGAAAAGAAGCGATTGAATCGCTTTCGTCAGTCCTTTGGGGCTATACTTCCCGAGACAGCTTAAATCTTTTGGAGCAATTTTTTCCAGGAACGAAATAGGCAGATAACCGGCAGAACATTGGCATGGTTTTGCGATTGTGGCGTAAATCCCTCCATGATAAAATGAGTATGCTGAAAAATGTATCGAGAGCCAGAAAAGGCAGTAAGAACACCATTTCTTGAATGGTGTTCTTTGTTACCTTTTTTCGGGTTTCGGACAGCAGGCCGCCTACTTTGAGGGCGGCTTTACTCATTTTAAAGAGGAATTAATTTTCTCCCTATGCCTATTAACAAGCCATCTTTTTTGATATACACATCTGAAAAGAGTTCCTCCCATCTGCTGTTCGGCGGTAGCATTTTGAGTATGGATGCGATTTGCCGAGGTAAAGCTTTTGATGAATCTACGTGCCCACCGTGTGCCCGGCGATATTTGTATCCGCTGCCGAAGCGATATGTGGAACTGCATGGAATGCGTCCATTTTATCCTAGAAAAAGAACAGCTCCTCTATTTTGAGGAGCTGGCAAAGGCTTGGAGGAAGAAAGCGGAAATATTCAAGGGCTACAACATAATGGAAGCCAATTTTTTTTAGAGATTGCGGATCGGTTCCAGCAGATCAGTCAGAAAATACGGAAAGAGGCACCCGCACCATGAAACGGAAATTATCACCGGCAATGATTCAAAAGCAAGAATAGATGAGACAGCAAACAATTGAAAAAGAATACGAATTGCTCCGCAGGCAGGATTTTCCTCTTGTTTAATAAGATGGGTAGATAATGAAATGCCTATATTTTGGTTTGTTTTATAGTTTGGCGAGAGTGTGAAGTTTGAGGATTTCGCAGTTGACTATAGTAGCATTCGGAAATGACTCGGATAAAAGTGTTTTAACCGTCTCATTCTTACCTGTCGATTCGAATTCAATCTTCTTAATTTGATACTTGTCCGAAATAAATTCTATCATTTTTCTCTCAACTTCCCGTCCCAACGCCCGGCAGGATAGGCTAAAGAGAGTTAAAGCATCACTTTCAACCTCGATCGCTCCGACAAGTCCCAAATCAGAAAAGCGGTCAGAAACCGAAACAGAATACAGTTTAACAGTTGCAGAAGCAATGCGTTCTTTGATCTCAGCTATTGTATATCGCCTACCATTGGTGCATTTATTTGTCCGTTGGGTGAGTTCCGAAATCCGGCTAAATTCAATCGGCACTGCCTCGTGAATATCCATCTTGATTTCGAGAGCAGCTATATAATCAGCATAATCCGTATATTTCGCTTTTAACTCTTCCCGAAATCCATTTGTCCGATAGGTTTCGTTGCGTTTGTCTATGTTCGCTATGTTGACGTTGCTTTTCAAATTAAAACAGGAGAACTGATCATAGTCCATATCTTGTTTAAATAGAATGGTCGTAACTTCCGGCAACATCGTCTTCACTGCTTCAATCTCAATAGGGGAGTCATCCACAAATACTATGCTGTCGAGACCAATATTGAACTTCTCCGCGATTTTCTGGATATTACTGGGTTTGTCCTCCCAGTTCACTTGAAAACAGGCAATCTGCTCTTCTTTTAAAATCATCTCGCTGTGTTTGCGAAACATGGTCAATACGTCTGACAGATCATTTTTACTGCATACAGCTAGAATGACCCCATGATAGTAAAGCGACAGAACAAACCGCTGGAAATCCTGATAAACCCGTCCAAATCCGCTACCGCTCAACTTGATATTTTCAATTCCGTCTTCGGAGAGGATGCCACCCCAAAGCACATTGTCACAGTCCAAAACAAGGCATTTTTTGGTAATACCTTTCTCAATAAGATATTGCTTGTGGATCTCCTTTACAGCGGCTTCTATTAATATTTTTGAATAGGGCGCATTCCAGCGGTATTTACTCTTGGAGTCGTAAGCATTAGAAATGCCAACCTCGGCGATGAGATGTTTTAGGTCGATGAATAACACCTGGTCACCCAGAGTATCCCTTAATGTCAAATTCAGCTTGTCAGCAAAATCATGGTACACATGACCGACTGCCGCAGACAACGGTATGGCATAATCCTCAAACAAAAACCATAGAATTTTCACATGAGAAATGCTTGTCAGATCAGCATACAACTTTTTACAAAGTGCAATGGTTTCATCCAAGCCTTGTTCTGCTAAGGAGAAAAAATGTCCTGGAAGCAAAGTCTCTATGTTTAGCCAAACTACAATCAAATCAACGCTCGTCAGATGTGTTTGATATTCCGCCTCTGTATGTTCTCCAAATGGAATCGGGAAAATAGCGGTATTTTCACCAAAATACTGCTTTATGAGTGGCTCAAAATACGGCTCAAAAATAATATTGGATATTACTGTAATATATAATTCTGTTCGCATACTACTCATCAACATATGAATCGGCTTCATACGGAACCTTCAATATAGAGGATATTACATCGGTGATCTTCGATACTGTGTTCATTTCGGCTAACAATAACTTTTCATCGGGAATTTCAATATCAAATTCTTCTTCTAAAGCAACAATAATGCGAATAAAGGAGATGGAATCCATTCCCGCGGCACATAAATCTGCATCAAATTGATTGCTGGAAATGAAACCATTTTCAATATTCGTATTAACAATTTCCAATACTTTATCTGCTATAACCTCTTTCATTCAGTTCCCCCCATAAAGACGCGCTTGTTAATAGCAATTTTTTCCTTGTCTTTTTCCGTCAAATCGTCTTTTATCAAATCATAAAGATTTTCTGCTTCTAACCGCGTTTTAAAATCGTATTTCCATTCTTTACGTTCCTTATCGCATAAACCGTAACAATTTAGCAAAGATTCACCTTCTGGGGTTCTGAATGCTTCTATATATTGCTTTAGTATTTCATCATCAAAAATTTGTCCTGTATAATACAAAACATAAAATACATATGAAATAATCTTGTATTTCGAACTCATGCCATATAGCTTGTCCAATGAAATCTTGTCAAGATTGTTTTTTAGAAGATAATATACATCTTTAAACATATTGTATTTTATACTTTTTCGAGTTGCAAGAAGAAAAATGGAATTCATATCTTTAAAATGATGCAGTATGAGCTGAATTAATGCTTTTATTGGGGTTAAGGATTTAATTGAATAACCCAGTATTTCTAAATCAATACAGTCCGAAATAAACTCAAGCATATCGATTTCTTTATTTGTCTCACCCCAAAATATATCAAAATTCAGATCAATATCGGTACTAAAAGCATTATGCTTTTTTGAAAAAGAAGGTGTTTGATGTGAAAATGCATACATAAACACTTCAGATTCACGATTTTTTGCGTTTGAAATAAATCCACATTTTTTTAATGCTAATACAAATTCTTTTCGGGAATCTTTATTTAATAATATATCAATATCTCCAGAAATGCGTTTTATAGGCGAGTTATATGCAAGTAAAGAAAGAACATTCCCTTTAACAATAGCATATGGCATATTGAAATGTGATAATACTTCAGAAAGATCATGATATCTTGTTTTGGTAATAATCATATTTGCGTACTCATATGATTCCATTGTTACCCATGTTCACCTTCTGTCTGTAAGATTAAACTGTTAGTCATCGTGAATACGATAGCAAGAATTAGATAGCACTTTATCTTTCGGCCCCTACACTTCTAATCGTAACGACATATGTCCTTAAAATAGTTTTTACCATTATAATATTTTTTTTAATCGTTGCTTATATGAATTAAATAAAATTATCTGACTTATTCTAATCCATACCCATCAGCTTGCGCATGATATAATTTTGAATATTCTCCCTTTTGTTTTAATAAGTCTGTGTGTTTTCCAATCTCAACAATTTCACCGCCCTTTAAAACGATTATTAAATCTGCATCTTTAGTGCCAGAAAGACGGTGAGTTATATAGAATGCAATTTTATCTTTTGCATATTCTCGAACACTTTGATAAAAAACATATTCAGCCTTCGGATCTAGATCGGCAGAAGCTTCATCAAAAAATAAAATAGAAGCATCTGATAAGAAAGCTCTTGCTAAAGATATTTTTTGCCATTGACCACCGGATAGCTCAGTACCTCCTTCAAATTGTTTGTCTAAAATAGTATCAAGCCCTTTTGAGGTTTGTTTTATAAAATCTTTTATTCCAGCCTTTTTACATGCCTCCCACATATCGTTATCATCTATATTGTGCTCAATATTTGCAAATTTTAAGTTTTCGCGCACCGTAAGAGAGAATCTTGCTGGATCTTGAAAAACTCCAGACATATTTTTTCTTAGCTTCAATATGTCATATTCTTTTATCGGTATATCATTTATTTTAACTTCGCCATTAGTAGGGTCAAACAAGCGCATAAGCAATTTTATTAGTGTACTTTTTCCAGAACCATTTTCGCCAACAACAGCAACAAGCGCAGGTGCATCAATGTTAAAATTTATATTTTTTAGAGCGTAACATTCTGCGTTTGGATAACAGAATGAAAGATGATTAACGGATACACTATAAATTTTTTTATTTTGAGATGGAAGTGTCAAAGTCCCATTCGTTTCTCCAAAATCAAGTTTTAAAAAATCCAAGAAGTGTTTTATGTAATAATTATTATCTTTTGTTTGCGCAACACCATTAATAATAATTTGCAACCCACTAATAAATTGGGGGAGAAGGCTTGTATACAGCACAATATTTCCTGCACTAGTTTTTGAATTTATAGCCATATTTACAAATAATATAAGTGCTACTCCATTGGCTATAGCTCCTACCGATGCCGAAAGTATACCAAGCAAACATTGCTTCCTTCTGACTTTATTAATTCTAATATATTCTGTGTCAAAGAGGCTTTTATATTTATTTAAAATATTGCTACCTAAGTCAAATAGCCTTACTTCTTTTGCATAACCGGGTGAACTCAAAATAGAACTTAAATAGGATAATTTTCTGGAGCTTTCAGCCCTAGATCGAAAAAGAGCGACTCTATTTTTGGATACCCAAAAATTATAAAACGCATTTGGGATAACGGCTAACAAAGAAATTGTTCCGATTATCCAATGGATGCTAAGCATATATCCTGCTGTCAAAACGATTGTAATAATACCGCGTAATAAAGATGAAATCATTTGTAAGGAGGATATTAAGCGTGTACCACATCCATTTCGAGCAATTTGCATTTCATTATAAAATTCGTTGTTTTCAAAACAATAAATAGAATGAAAAGATGCTATCTTAGAATTAAACATCATTTCACTATCTTTTGCAATTCTATCCGAGAGTTTTTCCGAAACATTGTTGCGAATAGGAAATAAAACTTGCATACTAACGTTCATAGAAATATAAAATATAACAATAAGCATTAATTCATTAATTTCCGAATGGTTTAGATCAGCAAAAATATTAACAATTTGGCTAATTGCTTTTGCAGAAAAAATTGGAATCAAGCAAAATACTATTTCAAACACAAGAAATGCAATGCACATTATTGGTGATGCATGAAATAGTAATTGAAGACTTTTTAATGTGATATTTTCTAAGTGCAATAATTTCTTCTTCATGAAAGAACTCCTTAGAAAGATTTTATTTTTGTAAAATTAAAAATTATATAGCGCAATACTGTATTTAGATATGAGCAAAATGATTTTATGGTGTTTTCATTTATCGCTCCATATTCACTTAAATGCTGCTTATATAAACAGCCTCCGCCACATATATTATTGGAAATACAATTTTTACAGACAATATTTTTATTTACTAACATAGAAGTGTTATGTCGATTAAGAGTTTCCATAGAATTAAATGTCTGTTTTTTTATTCCATGAAAATATGAACAAGGAATTATTTTTCCAAGGTTATTTATCGCAAAAAGATTTTTTCCGGCTCCACAACCAAAATCATGATATTCAAAATTATTTATTATACTAAATATTCTCTTAAAACTATAATTTATCATTTTATTTTGACTTAAAATCTGATGTCGATCTATTTCAATTATTTTCTCAATTGTTTCATTCTTGATAGGATTAAGTATATCTGGCGAAATAACTAAATTATTTGGATTTAATTCATACATAAACGATAATCTTTCTTCTAGGTTTACTGGTTCTTTTTCGATTGTCATATGTATATTGCATATGCAAAATCTTTTTAATATGTTAAAATTATGTATAATTTTATTGTATATATCTTCATTATCTTTTTCATGATACCATTCTTTGTTCCCATCAATGCTAACCGTTACCTTAATTTTGTTTTCAACAAGAAATAGAAGCATTTGTTTTGTTAATATTGTTCCATTTGTAGTTACTTGAAAAGAAAAAGTAATGTTTTTATTTTTGCAAAAGTTTTTTATAAAATTAACTAGCATCTGCATTCGTTTGAATTCTAAGAATGGTTCCCCTCCTGTGAATGTAAAATCAATTTCTTGAGGATTTATTACATATACTATCTCTTGTATACGATTTATGATTTCTTCAAATGAAAATTCATCCGTATACTTTGTATAAATATTTTTTTTTGAAAAAACACAATAATCACAGGTCATATTGCATTTTGAAGTTAAAAAAAAATGTATTCCAATTTTAGACCATTTGTTTTCTAAATTAATTACATTAATCTTAGATTCAACAAGTGGTATTAAACCTATGTTTATTGCCTGTTGTATATGAGGATCATTTTGAAAATTTTCGATATTATCTATAATCAATGTAGATTGGAACAAACACAGGTTTTCAGGTATAAATATGTAAGATTGTTTTTCATCATTCAATATCATAATACGATTTTTATCAATTATGTTAGTTTTTAAAATATGATTATTATATAATCTAATTTTACTAATATTACTGCTTAAATCCTGTAATAATGATATCATCACTTTTTTCCTTTCTAACTATTATTTTAACTTAATATGTGCTTTTAACACTTATGCTAAAAACTTTTATAGTTCAATTTTGATATTATTGTTTATTATAAAATTTTCTAAACTAATTATTGAAAAAAAATGTCTCATATCTTTTCCATTCATTTCACCTGAAATTATTCTTTTACATATCTCTAAAAATACTTCTAAATTTATTAGTTTTTCTATTTCCAAACTGTTTTTCAGATAAAAAGAAGCAATTGGTATAGACTTTTTTATTATTTCTGAATGAGCTGAACTAATTTTGGGACGATTAATAATTTCATTAGATAGACCAGCAACTTTTTTTAAAAAATATTTAATGTCATTTTTATATATAAAAGAAGGCATCGAAATTGCAAAATTTAGAAAATTAGTACTATGTAATGGCGTGAAACTTCTTATTCCTTTTTCAGCATATCTAAAATTAATTAGACTTTCAGAATTTGGAGATAAAATATTTTCATATTTAATTTGTTGAATTGTTTTTTTTAACAGTTCCTCGTAACTATTCTTACAATAGAAGGGCTTAATGTATTCATATAATATATTTGAATATAAAGAATTAGGATTGTACTCAGTATCAATAATATCCCAAGCCCACGTGCCAATATATTTTGTTTCATAACTTTTTATGGTTTCTTTTATATCACTTTTACAATAATACTTATTAAATCGTAATTTTTCAAAAAAAGATAATTCGTTGTATTCTTTTACTTTCACTATACTGTCAAATACATTACGGTATAAGCTTTCCACATTTCCTAATACAATATTAGAATGACCTGATTCCAATATATATTTATATACAATATCCGAATTTTTTATTGACATTAAAGATCCTGGTTCTTCATCATTTTTTGATAACATTTTCTTAGTATAAAAGTCTTCAAATAATGTAGGAATTTCATTTTTTATAGAAATTCTTTCCGAGGATAAATTATAATAATTTTCGACATGTACGATATATTTTTCATCTCGTTCATCTCCATCGCCTCTAAATGTTAAATAACGAAATTTATTGGATATACCCATATTATATAATTGGTTGCAAATGACCGTACTATCTAACCCACCGCTGAGAGTTACATATACATCATCCAAGGCTATAAAAGGACTTTGTTTAAACGAAACATCCAATTCTTCCATAAATAAATTGGTCGCTTCCTGTTCAGAAATATCATATTCAACTTTTATATCACTAACATCATAATATTGACATTGATTAAAATCTTTATCAAATTTATTGTTTAATATTTTATAAATGTAATGTCCAGGTAAGCATCTTATGAAGCCACATATTGGCAAATCTATGTCTTCCATAAATCCAGGTGTTTGATAAGATAAATATTTATATATATATTGCAAATTTATTTGGTGATGATTTTCTAAAGTATATAATATCGAAGCGTTGTTTGATATATAAATGTATTCTTGATTAGAATATAAATAACAAATTCTATGTCCCAGGGGATCTCGTACTATAAATAACTCATTCTTTACTTTATTTAGTATTATTAAACAAAAATCTCCAGATATTGATAAATCAAATATCTTTAAAAAATCATTAATATCATTAATTTGATTAAGCAGTTTTATAATTGAATGAAACTCGATAAGTCTACTTTTAACAAACATATATCCATCCATAAATATAAAGTATTTTTCATCACAATAACCGCTATACCCGTTAATGTTAAAACTAATATCGTTTTTTGTTTCTCCATTCAATTTTAACAAAACAGATGCATTAGTTGTATTAATAGCTATTTCATATGATTCAATATTCATATTGATATCCCTCCGTAGAATTACATACTCTGGTGTGAAAGAAGGCGCCCAACAACAGAGACCTCCTCAACGGTAGCCTCCAAGTGCTTCATGCTCATGTAATTTTTTTGCCCCACTGGGTAATCATCCACATGGCGCAGCCGTGTACAGACCAACATGAGAGCAGGATTATCGTCCAGAATAGCACTACCACCCGCATCCGACGGCGACCATCCCGATTCAGCCTTTCAATGATATTGTTGGTGCGGATGCAGTTCCAGTGTTCGCAGTGAAAATCAAAGTAGGTCAGAGTCTAGTTAATATTGTCTTCTTGGCGGCTTCGTTTAGTTTCATGGAGAACAGATTTTCCACCACGGCTCTACTTTCTCACGGGTCGCTTCTTTCTCTTCTGAGCATGATCGCCTTGAACATCTTGGGCACCAGCTTCGCCCTGGAATGCGAACCACGGAGAACCAATTCCGATAACTCTGAAGATGTTCGCTGCGCTTATACCGGGCCGCTTGGGACAACTGCTCCGCCTCGGCCTCCAGCAGCTCATTGAGAATTTCTTCGTTACTTCTACGCTGAACTGTACCAATTCCTTGTAAAACTTCGCCCTTTTTATTTTACTTCTAAAACTAAAAAATTTACTCTCGCCGGTTTTGCCTTTCATGCCACATATAATAGTCTTATATATGTTTTCCTTTAACCGCTGTAGTTGTTATACATGCTACCAGAGACATCACAAAAGCTACCTGCTCCGGCTGCATGTGTAGTATCAAATAAATTACCATACTCTATCAATTGCGGTTTGCAATACATTAATTCTGCACCTTCCTTCAAAAATAAAATGTCATTCAACATTAAATTTCGCGAAATCCTCGGCTATTCAAAGTAGACATGAAAGGCAAAACCCACGAGAGTAAACTAAATTTTAATGTCAAAACACATAATTATTTAAGAACGAAGATGATGGATATTTTTCGAAAGAATATAAATAGCAATTGATTTTTGAACATATTTTCGTAATCGGTTTTAAAAAGTGAATCGCCAATGACTTGTTTACTGCGGTTGGGGCATAAATGTTTTGAGTTAGTAGATGCAAAGCTTCAGTAAAGTTTAATTTTTCAAATGACATTGTTTTTGAATTAACAAGAAATACAATCGCATTAATTTCATTATTGTCGTTGGAACACATCCAGTTTGCTTTCCAAATACAATGCTTCTCTACGTCTGATGCCAATAATTCAAAGTCATTATCAATTTCCTTAGATGTTTTTATAAAATCTAAATTTTTTAAACGCACATATACTGCTCCACCAAATGGGATGATTTTAGAACTTATTATATCTAACGCCGTCATTTCTTCTGAAATAAACCCCCAATTATTATCCAACAATTTAGCTGTGAGTGTGCTTTTACCGATTGACGAATGCCCAATAATTAATATTTTTTTATTATTTTTATTTTTTAAACAAGCTCCATGAATCGGTAGCATACCGTTTTGATAACATATAATACTCAAAATATAATTTAAAGAAAGAGAATAATCAACTTCGGGAAGATCATCTTCCTTATATACAGAAATTATTTTATTAACAAAATCAATCTTGTATGTAATACTTTTTCTCCATGAAATAATTGCACTATCAGCTTTAATTTCACAATATGGATTTCCAAAAGGGAAAGTATTTAGATGATGTAGAATTTTAAGAGTATCGTCTACAACAAGAGAATAAAACACATCTGTTCTGTTTTTTACTTTAGTAAAACCGATAAGAAATAATGATGTTTCAATTGATATATTATATGCCAAATAAATACTCTTTTTTTTACTCATAGTTATAACCTCTTTTTCAAAACAATATTGCGGTTCATACACAAATAATCTTCACTATTTAAAATGTGTCCCTCTAAATCTTCTACCCAAGCATGAGCTGAGAAAGGGAACCGTTCAACACCAACATATAAAATATTTTTATGTCCAAAAACATATAAAACAAAATGCAGAGATAAAGAACTTATCATACAATCATTACGATGGTTTGCAAAAACCTTATTATAATATTTAGTAAATATTCTCGTTACATCTTCAAGGTTATAACAATTTTTAGTTTTTAAGACTTTCGATGCTTGTTTCATTGACTGATCAAAACATTTTTTATATATTACAGAAAAATTATTTGAATTTTTAGTGTTATTTTTAATTGTAATCAAAACTTTTCTCATGATTCTTATATCAACAAGATTCATAACTCTCAGTCTCCATTATTAAGTTTTTACTTTTCATCAAATTGATGAAGTCTATAATATCATTGCTAACAATTTCTTTTTCCACATTATATTTTTTAGATATTGCTTCAATTATTGTATCAATATCTTTCCCTTGTTGTAATGCACTACATATAAAATTTCCGACATAATCAAGGCCAAAAAATTGCTCTGTTAGCTTATTATAGATTACGCCGCCTTCATCTTCTAAAATTAAATCAATTTCCTCTGAAAAAGCATACTTTTTCATGGTATCAAATTCCTTTCTAGATATAATATTTTTTGCAGAATACTAATTGATATTAATTAGACGACCTTTTCTCATAATTTTAAACTGTTAACTCACTTTCACTACAAACCATAAATTTTTCGACGAGTAACTTTTTCAGTGATATTTGTTCAAACACAAAAAGCGACACAAGGCGCAGCTAAATACTGCGGCCCGTGTCGCTCAAAATCCTTATAGAAAATGAACAGAATAAACTTAGGACACTATAGTCCCCCATGTAAAATAAATTTTGAATATAATTTTGACGTCCCATTTGTTGTCACGTCCTTTTGTCTTTTTTTTGTTCATCTCCCTTTA
>CALXAN010000124.1 GCA_944386305.1 uncultured Clostridia bacterium | reverse complement strand
AAGCTACAATTAAAAGCCCGAATGACACGCATGATATTATAATTATTAAAGTTTTCGTCCTCACAAAATCACCTACAGTTACATTTTAAGAAAATATTGATACAATTTTATTATGAATTAGGCTGGGAACTATAACATTTGGTACCTTCACACGCTTAAACATACTAATGCATAATACCGTTATAGAAATTGAACTGTGTTTCAATATTTCAATCATTTCTTGCTGTAAATTTTTTATTTTTATCTTCACCCTTCAACCGTTTGTTCAATTTAGAATAATTAAACTTACCGTTTCTACTGTGAAAATTCTTAATTTTATCAATCCCTTTGGTCGGATGCATAGATACCGTAGGTGTATGCTATATTCTCTATGTATTGATTATATCATCTTTTGACGAGTAAATCAATAAAAATAATATGTTCTGATAAAAGAGGAACTCCGCACTTCATTAGAAGTGCGGAGTTTATTATAATAATTTCCGTAAATAAGATCTTATTACTAATAAAATTTTAACCCAAGTATTATCTAAGAATTCCTCGTTAAACTCATAATCCATCAACCGTTCTCTTGGTAACACCAAAGGTAAATAACCTGGAACTACATAATCAAATATGAATTTTAACTTTCTATAATTTAAATAATTATTATTGGATATAAATTTATATAAATCATAGGGATAACTTTCTGCAATAACTGAAATTGCGCCGATCTCCTCAGCTTCGTTGTCTTGAAGGAATAAATTAATTAGTTCTTCAAAAGAATAATCTCTATTACAAGAAAAGCATATATACTCTTCGCGAAAATATGGCAAAATAACGATTTGCTTTAAAGAAATATCCTTTTGGCATTTTTTCAACTTATTTTTATCATGAATGTCAACTAATATAAAATCCTTCATAAAATCACCTTAATCAATATCCATATCTCTCTAAATATCCTATATTCAATTAATGTACTTTCGAATCTGAACCGCTTAACTCCAAATTGTTATGATTTCAGTACAGAGTAAACGAATAATGCTAAGGCTATTAAAATACTTTTAAGAAATCTCAAATAACTTTACGCTGCTCATATTAGAAACAATTATTTTTCCATTTGGCAAAGTATCAACTTGATCAACTCCATAATCTATGTCATATTGTCCCAAAATAGTTTTTTTACAGTAATCATATACTATTAAACCTATACTAGTTCCCAGTATCATTAAATTATCTTTAGCAAAACAGGCACATCGAATGTATTCAGGAGCAGATAAATTATCAAGGCCAAAATCTTTACAAAATTCTTCGATAAACTGTTTTTCAGGTTCATTTATATTTTTCCACAATTCATCGACAAACTGTTCTCCAGATTTACTTAATTTATTAGGAATAGTTTGTGTCCTCATTGATATATTTAAATCGTTTTCAGCTATTTTTCCGTAATAATTACATGATATATTTTTTTCTGCCCCAAATAATGATATTTTTTTATGCAGTGTATCAACAAAAATTCCCATCACTGCATCGTCAAATTGTTCTATTTTATATTGACCTGCCACTTTATAATATTCATTTAACCAAATCAAATACCAAGAATCATTTTGCCTATTTGAAGCAATCATTAAATATTTATCTTCTTCGATTATATATTGTATATGTATTATCCAAAATGGACCAGTAAAAACTGTCCTGTAACGTGAAATTTCCGGATTATCAAATTCACGCAACTCAGATTTTATTTCATTTTCTTTTTGTACAGGAATTAAAATTTTTTTACTATCTTTCGAAAAACAGCCTTTTCCCTCTAAATTGTCATTAAAAGGACTTTTAATAACATAGCACTGCAATGTAAAATTATCTAAAGACAAAAGATAAAAACGATTTTCTATAGAAATAAGCAACATGCTTTTTTGATCCAAAGAAACCTGTCCGGAATAAACATTTTTTAACCCCTCAACGATTTTAATACAATTAAAATCATAATCTAAAATTTTAATTTTTCTTCCTGTAAAGAGAAATATATTCTGTTTTGATAAGCAATATTTTTTTGCTGATAATAGGCCAGGTTCCTTTATTCGCTTAATAATCATAGTGCATTCAAGGGCAAGAAATATATCTTGCCCTTGAAACCTCCTTTCAACAACTAAAATAGACGACTTGCAGCTTTTAAAATAATACCAATAAAAACCATACCAGCAATTATCGCGTATTTTTTATCCTTCTTACTACGCTTTTTCGATGCACAAATCCGCAAGTACATTCCCACTGCAAAATGGTATGCATTCGTATGCAGATGCCTGTGTAAAGTTTTTTTAATAGTAACAAGATTATAAGGCACCAAAGGCGTCAATCCATATTCCTTAATAAAAGATCGCGTACTTTCTGCTCTTCTATCATTCTGCGCAACAATATGATGCACCTCATTTCCAGAATACTTTCTACTCTGCTTTGCTTCAGGTGTATCTTGCGAAGGTCTGACTGTTTTTGTCGACTATGTCGCCCTGCAGGTTCTTCTAGAAATAGTACGGCTCGCAGTTATATATTGTATACTCTCTATATTATTGATTATAGCATTTTTTACTGATTAAATCAATAAAAATATACTCCGATAAAAGAGGAACTCCGCACTTCAAATGAAGTGCGGAGTAAATACTTTATTGATCTCTGTTATACTATCATTTTCAAGATCTTCCCACCCAGCAGAGTTTACCTTCCATTTACCGAAATATCTTTTGGTAAGTTTAATGCGGTAAGTTCCATCCTCAAACTTAAATCCATAATCAGCCTCTCCTTCATATATGCTTAAGGAAAAAAAGGATTGAGCCGTATATTTATAACAAACTATATCGTCGCCTGTAATCTGAAAAGTATCTCCGTGAATATCATATATTTCCTTAGAATCATAAAGATATTTCAGAGCAACATCTACAGCTTCGTATCTTCCGTATCCAAACAAAATTGACTCACTGCCATAGTTCACACTTTCACGGCTGTATGGATTATCAAAATTTTCATCATCATAATCGGTTTTTGAACATCCTGTCATTAACAAAAGCATAAGCGCCATAACGCCTACAATAATTTTTTTCATGGAATATATCTCCTGTCAACTAAATGTATCGTATATTGTAGCATTTAAACACGTACATTCCCATGCCCGTAATACACATATTTGCAGTTAGCGATTGGCAGGGAACAATAACGCAGTTCTTCTTTCTCAAACCAATTTCCCTAGGGAGGAGCAGTCGGCGTAAAATCCGACAGCTCCTCGAAACTGTATCTCATACAATAATACAGAAAAAATACTTAAGGGAATTATGTGAGGATACGTATTTAGACAGAACCATTATAGTCGCAATTAAGGCAGGACTTGTGATTTGTAAACACAAATGACTACTCGCTGAGTTACGGATTTACACATTCATATAAAGAATACTTCTCCGCTTCAGGCATATCCATTTCATAGTTACGCGGAATATTGTCGCTTGTAATTGCAAGATCCTTTTTATCAATCAACTGTAAATAAATATAACTTATCGTTGAATTTTGCTCATTGACAACAGCATATTCAAAGCACCCAGTCCAATTCCAAACAGTTGCATATGTAGGATAATCGAAATATTCATTATCACCGCACACGACGGATTTTTCACATAAGTTTTTCAGACGTTCGTGCTCAGCGGAAAATGAATCCGAATCATACTTAATAGTAAGTTCAACTTGCCATCCGGTTCCGACTAATTGATATGTTTGATGATAGCAACTGAAATGAATAACTTGCATTTCATCAATACTCATTGGGAAAAGCTCTGATTTTTCAAAAGCTCTACACTCAGGCAAGTCCCAAATCGTATCGTACGCACTGACATCTGAAATATATGTTTCATCGTATACATCGCTGCACGAACAAGTTGAAAACAATACAAGCGCAATTATTATCGGCAATAACCATTTTTTCATGTCATATCCTCCACATTTAAGGAAATCCTCCAAATCAATTACAGAACAATTGCTGCTATAATTCTATAGGGCATGCGTAATCTCCTGCATATTGCAGACTTAATCGCGAATCCAGCCCACCAAAAGGCTGAAAACAACCATGCACGATTATCATTGCTGTTTATTTCCATCTTGTATGCACGGTCTAATGTATTATTTAGCCAACCCCAAGAAATTCCAACCGCCTGCAGAACAGTTTTTATTGGCTTACCTACATAATAGACAACTGCATGAAACCACAATTCCTGTGCAATCCTTAACTGTCCCATACCAGAATATGTCCGACCATACCAATGCCATATACCGTTGGCCCTAAGAAAATCATAAGCATATGCCAAACAAAAAGTTCTTGACAAAAATGATAGATTAGCAATCACATTAAATCCAAACTTTGTTTTTTTGAATCCGTAATATTTATGATACCAATAATAGCCATTAGGATCTACGGAAGAAATCGGTTCGTTTCCACAATAACAAAATTGGTTGGTTCTTAAAATAGACCTATCCCATACATTGAAATCAGCCTCATCGCTATTAACAAATCTACCGACAGTGGGGTCATAGTACCTGCTTTGCAGATAGTACATACCTATCTCTTCGTCGTAGTAGTAGCCCCTGTAGCGGAACGGGTTTATCGTGGCGATGGAGCAGCCGGAGGTATCCGCTGCCACTGTGCAGACGCCCCAGGCGTCGTAGGTGTATCTTGCGACGGTTTGGCTGTTCTTGTCTGCGATGGCTATCACGTCGCCCTGCAGGTTCCTGC
>CALXAN010000123.1 GCA_944386305.1 uncultured Clostridia bacterium | reverse complement strand
AATATACGGGAATATATGCGGTGCAACCGAGACGTTCTGTGCGGTGCGGCGGACATAGAATTTTCCAGCGAGCCGTGCCCGGGCGCCGACGTGCGTCCGCCGTGCGTTATAGGCAAAAACGTCAGAGCGGAAGGCGCGGTAATAGGCCCGTATGCGGTCATAGGCGACGGGTGCGTGATAGGAGAGGGCTGCGTCGTGGAGGGCAGCATACTGGGCCGAAACTGCGAGATTGCCGACTCCGGCCGCGTGCAAAACGCGCTGCTGTGCGACAACGTAAAGTGCGGACCGGGGGTCAAGGTGTACGATTATGCGGTCATAAGCGACAACTGCACCGTAGGACGCGACGCTACCGTGTCCTGCGAAAGCCTTGTGTATCCTGACAGTTTCATAGAAGCCGGCGCAATGATAAAACAGCACGTCATGCGCGGGGTGCGCAAGACGCTGTTTGAGCGCGGACGTATCCACCGACCCGAAAATGTGAGCGAATATTCTCAGTGGGGCTATGCGTTCGGCTCCAATTTTGAGGGCAATATAGGTGTCGCCACCGAGGACGGCCGCTGCCTGGCAGAGAGCCTGGGGATAATGTGCGGAGTAATGGGCAGCGGGCGCGGAGTGATGAACATGGGCGAATGCGATATGAATGCGTTCAGATATACTATCAAGGCCTACGGTTTCGGGGGAGGCATATTTGTCACGGGCGAGCATTTGTGGTTCTTTGAGGAGGACGGGCTGCCGCTGTCAAGATTTTCAGAGCGCAAGGTATTAAGGGCGTTTTATGAGCCTCAGCCGTTTGACGGCGGGGCGGGAAGATACCGTATACTGAATCACTATATGAACGTGTACGTGCATAAACTGAAAAGGTACCTGCTCAATACGCCTGTGATAAAATTTCAGGTAGTGGCTCCTGCTTTTTTAACCGAATTGATGAATATAAGATCGGCCGACGGCGAGGAAAAAATATATATCAACGACTCCCTGTCCGTAGCCGGGTATACCGACGAGCAGGTCAAGTGTGCGGTTTGTCATGCCTATGGCAGCACATACGGGAAAGTATATATTCCCTATGATTTCCCTCATATAGCCGAAAGTATCGGTAAAGCCGGAGGGTTTGAGGTCATACGCCTGGCCTACGACGATCCCGACAGGCGTTATCTGTACGATATGACAGACGTAAACGTTATGGGCTGCGTGCTTCTCAGATATTTGTCAAAGAAGAAGATGACATTTGCGGAGCTGGCCGCCAAACTGCCCGATATATATGTTAGCCGCGCCGAGGTAGACGCCGACAGGTGTACGGTCATGCGCCGTCTGTCCTCCGAGCTCAACGACTGCAACGATCTGTCGGAGGGCGTGAGCTTCCGCGACGATGTGAATAAGAATTATGTCACCGTAGTGCCCAAGAGAGACTCAAACGGTTTCAGGCTCGTGGCTGAGTCTCTTAATTCGGAAACCGCGGGTGAACTGTGTGATTTTTATGTAAGAAAAATACGGTCAATAAACAGTGAAGTTGACAAAAAGGAAATATTCTGATATACTTGTTTACAAGTACGCATTACGGGGAGCGATGTCTGAATATAAAAGGCATGCTCCCGAGCTTCAATTGTCTGTCCCTCGTCCTTCTTGTGGGGAGGGGGTCCGATCGGAATGACGATCGGATAGTTTCCGGATGGGCCGTGTCCATGCAGTCGGATTTCGGCGTTGATTCGGTTTGACCTGTAAATAATATGATCGCAGCGCCTGCGCGGCATGATAAGAGGGTCGTTTGATTGCCGGCGACAGCGTCTGTGATCAGTATTCCCGAGCCGATCTAAACGGCTCCGGTTTTGTTTTGCGCTTTGAAGCCGTACATAACGTGCCATTAGATTTTTATTAAAAGGAGATAACATTAATTGAAGAAAATTGAAAAGTTAAGAATAATACCTCTCGGCGGTCTTAATGAGATAGGCAAGAACCTGACCCTCATCGAATGCGGCCGCGATATAATAGCTATAGATTGCGGTTTGGCTTTCCCCAATGAGGAGATGCCGGGCGTCGACTACGTTATACCCGATATGCAGTATATAGTTAAGAATGTCGACAGGTTCCGCGCCGTATTTCTTACTCACGGCCACGAGGATCATATCGGCGGCATCCCGTATCTGCTCAAACAGATAAATGTACCCATATACGGCACCCCGCTGACGCTCGGCATAGTTGAAAATAAACTTAGGGAGTTTAATTTGCTCAAATCCGCGCAGCTGCACGTTGTGCATTCGGGAGACGTGATAAAGGCCGGCAACATGAGCGTGGAGCTTATTCATGTCAACCATTCCATAGCGGACGCCGTGGCGTTCGCCGTGCACACTCCCTGCGGTACTATCGTCCATACGGGGGATTTCAAGATAGACGTTACGCCTATCCACGGTCAAATGATCGATTTGGCCCGTTTTGGGGAGCTCGGCAAGAAGGGCGTTCTCGCTTTGCTGTGCGAGAGCACCAATGTCGAGCGTCCGGGTTTTGCGATGAGCGAACGCAAGGTAGGGGACAGCTTTGACTCCATTTTCAGATCAGCTGAAAAGAAGCGTATAATCATAGCTACTTTCGCTTCAAACGTAGACCGCGTTCAGCAGATAATAAATACCGCAATACGCTTCAAGCGCAAGGTAGCGGTGAGCGGGCGCAGTATGGTCACCGTTCTTGAGGTGGCGCGCCAGCTCGGGTATATGGAGATCCCCAACGGCGTATTGATAGATATAGAAAAAGTCAACAAATATCCTCCTGAAAAAATAGTCATAATCACTACCGGCAGCCAGGGCGAACCTATGAGCGCGCTTTACCGCATGGCGTACTCGGACCATAAAGTAGTAGAGATAACGTCCAGCGATCTGATAGTGCTTTCGGCTAACGCGATACCCGGCAACGAGAAGTTCGTAAGCCGTGTAGTCAACGAATTGTTCCGTTCCGGCGCAGACGTTGTGTATGAGTCTTATGCCGGAGTACACGTTTCCGGCCACGCCTGCCAGGAAGAGATAAAGCTTATGATAGGCTTGGTGAAGCCCAAGTTCTTTATCCCCATTCACGGCGAATACAGGCATTTGAAGAAGAATACTCAAATGGCAAAGACCATGGGCATACCCGATTCAAATATCGTATTGGCCGATATCGGCAATATTATAGAGGTGTCCAGCGACTCCATAAATGTAGTGGGTACCGTGCCCTCAGGTATAACCCTTGTCGACGGCTACGGTATAGGCGACGTGGGCAACGTGGTGCTCAGGGACAGGAAGCACTTGTCTCAGGACGGATTGGTTGTCGTGGCCGCGGTCGTAGACAGTACGAACCGCACATTGCTTACCGATCCGGAAATACTTTCGAGGGGCTTTGTATACATCAAGGAGAATGCGAGTCTGATGCGCGACGTCAGGAAGCTTGCCGTCGCGGTGATAGAAGAGTGCGCGGCTGAGAACTATGAAGAATGGGTCTACAACGTCAGGACCAGGCTGCGCGACAGATTGTCAAAATATATATACGAACATACGAAGCGCAGGCCGATGATCCTTCCTGTGGTCAAAGATCTGTAAATGCGCTTGTTCTATGCCGGAGGTCGTGGGGCCGTAGCCTGTCGAACGCTTCTGTATGTAAAAGCGCAGATAAATCGATATTTATTTTGATTTGGTGAGGTTTATGAGAAGAGCAGCGTGTATTTTGCTTATTGCGGCGGCGTCTGTTATATTCGCGTCGTGCGCGGCGCCGCTGGGGTCTATGAATACCGAGAAGATGATGCTGTCCGATCTTATAGATACTGTGGAGCAGCAGCTGGGAGACGAGGCGTCTGAAACTTTGGAGGCGGCCCGCGCGGTACTGAATGATTCGGGGGCTACGAGTTCGGATATCAAGGAAGCGATAAATTCTCTGACTCTGCTTAAGAAGACCACATTCGACAAATCGATAGTATTCGTCGATCCTGTGTTTGAGTCGAGGGTAAGGGAGATTTTGGGCAAAAAGTCCGGAGACGTCGTGACTTCGAGCGAACTTTCGGGAATTACCGAGCTTGACCTGTCGTTTGACGAACAGACAGATACCAGTACTTCCAAGATAGTCTACACGGAAGACTTAAAATGGTTTCCCAATCTCAAAAAGCTCGATCTGTCCGGCAATGCAGTGCGCAATCTTTCGGGGCTTTCTAAGGTTACCGGTCTGCAATCGCTTAATCTTTCCGGGAATTTTTCGGATATTCTGACAACTAACCCGACCTTTATCGATTTTTCCGTTTTGTCGCCGCTTACGCAGCTGAAGGAGCTTGATCTGTCCTATAATTCCATAAGCGATGTGTCGGGCATTCCTGTAATATCGTCTCTTGAATCACTCAATATCTCCGGCAACGGCGTGTCCGACATGTCGTTTTTGACCAGGTTTCCCTCCTTAAAGACGCTGGCCGCCAACGATATGACCGTGACGGGCGATATAAGCTTTCTCAGCGGGACAATCGGCAGTTTGGAGCTGAGCGGCTGCGATCTGAGCGGCTTTTCTTTTGCAGGGCTGCAGGAGGTTCAGACGCTTAATCTGTCCAGTTCAAGCGGTTTTGATTCATCTGATTTGGCTACGCTGAAATCGGTTGTCGATCTTAACGTTTCCGATACGGGTATCACGGACATGTCGTTTCTGTCGGGTATGAGCTCTCTGCACTCTCTCGACTTGTCGGGAAACGGTCTGACTTCCGTGCCCGAGTATCCTTATTCGTCTGCGCTGCAGCGGCTCGACCTGTCGTCCAACGCCATTTCGGGCTATGTGTATTTCGATTCCTTTAAAGATATCAGATACATCGACATAAGCAATAACGCGATAATTCAGGCAGATTTTACGCAGAACTACAATTTGGAGGAACTCAACATTTCTGCCAACGAGCTGACCTCGATAGATGTTTCCAGGCTCCCGGTCTTGAAAAGCCTCGATATTTCGTCTAATCATATCAAGTCATCGTTTATGCTGCAGTCGGACTCGGTTATATCGCTCAATGCTTCCGATAATGAGCTGACCTATGTTACATGCAATTTTTCTTCTGTTGAGCAGCTTGATATAAGCGGCAATCCAGTGTCGAGCCTCAGCGGCACAGAGACTGTGGCTTCGCTGCGCAGCCTGGATATATCGGATACATCTTTCGAGGATTATTCTTTCCTTGACGAGCTTGCTTCGCTTACTTCGCTGAGTATAGACATGAACGGGGCGGATTCAATGCCGTTTGTGCACAGCCTGACGCAGCTGGAGCAGCTGAGTGTGTACGATATCAATGATACCTGCTGGCAGGATATAAATACACTTTCCGGGCTGAAAAGTCTGTATATATCTTCAGAGCGGATACAGTCGCCGCAGATCTCAGGCCTTTCGGATTTGGAGGAACTTACATTTGAGGGCTGTTCGGCAATGACCGATCTGTCCGGTATAACGCAGCTGCCCGGTCTTGTCAGCCTGTATGTAGACGGCGCGGATTTGCCAGTGCCGAATGTGAGCAATCTGTCGGCCTTGACTTCGTTATCCATTGTAAACAGCGGGGTACAGAGCGCTGAAAGTATATCCAATCTGTCTGCGTTGAAAAGACTGGATTTGTCGGGAAATGAGATGTCCGAGTTTGTATTTTCGGGTCTGCCGAACCTAATGTATTTGAATTTGAGCAATAACGGCATAGAGTCTCTCGAAGGCTTCAGTTTGGTCATGTCCGGCGGATATATAGATCTGTCCGACAACGATATATCCGACATTTCTCCCCTGGCTGTTTTGCCCAATCTTTCGGGGCTTAATCTGACGGGTAATGATGTACAGAATATTTCGTCTTTGTCTTCGATGAGTATAAAGAGCATAGAGCAGTGACATCTTATAAAATCCACCAAGACGGGGGATTTTGAGGCGGAAGTCCTTAGCATGTGCGAGCTGTTTATTAAGCAGACGCGGCGGCAGAATTCTGCCGCCGCGTCTGTGTATGAATGTCGGCTACGGAATATATAAAAAAATTCTGAACAAAGTATTGACAAGTCAGGTTTATTGTGGTAGAATATTTCGGTAAATGAAGCAGAGTTGACGCTCTCACCTTTACGGCTTCGGCTGTCGGGTTAATATTCAGCGGGATGGGGTTTTCCCGCGTATTATGTGAGCGTCGATGTATATCGGCGTTTTTTTTATTCGGAGGTGTGTGGGTATAAAGACAAAATCTGTCCAATTGAACGAGAGCATACGTGATCCCCAGGTACGCCTGGTGGGAGACGACGGCTCTCAGCTTGGTATCATGAGTGCAAAAGATGCGTACAAAATAGCCCTTGATAAGGGCTACGATCTCGTCAAGATCGCGCCTCAGGCCAATCCGCCCGTCTGCAAGATAATGGATTACAGCAAGTATTGTTTTGAGCAGGTCAAGCGTGAAAAAGAGGCCAGGAAGAACCAAAAGATAGTCGTTCTTAAAGAGGTTCAGCTTTCCGTAAAGATAGAAGATCACGATTTTAACACCAAGCTGAATCATGCTCTCAGGTTCTTAAAGAGCGGCAATAAAGTCAAGGTCACGCTGCGGCTCAAGGGCAGGGAGAATCAGCGCCCCGAGCTTGGGGTTGCGCTTGTGCAGAGGTTTGCCGAGGGTGCCGCAGAGTACGGCAATGTCGAAAAGCCTGCCAAGCTCGAGAACCGGACGATAATTATGATCCTTGCTCCCAAGGCGGACAAGTGATCGGTCTTTTCGTTATTCGGAGGCGGGATTCGGGCGGCCGCCGTTGAGGTGCGCCTGCTGACGGTTTTCGGTCGTTGATAGATTAACGATTATTCCATAGAACAGAAGGAGAAGTGTTTGATATGCCAAAGCTTAAAACGCACAGAGGAGCTGCGAAGAGATTCAAAGTATCCAAGGGCGGAAAGATCAAAATGAACCATGTCAACAGAAGACATATTCTTACCAAGAAGACCACGAAGTATAAGAGAGGCCTGCGCAAGGCGTCCTATCTTTCCGCAGCGAACGCTGCCACGGTTAAGAAACTTATACCCTACATGTAAGTCGGAACAGGAGGACAAAGGATATGGCAAGAATCAAGGGCGCTGTAACTACGCGCAGAAGACATAAGAAAGTTCTTAAACTTGCGAAAGGCTATTTCGGCGCAAAATCTAAGCTTTACAGGACTGCAAACCAGGCGGTAATGAAGTCTCTGCAATATGCTTATATCGGCAGGAAGCTCAAGAAGAGGGATTTCCGTTCGCTGTGGATCACCAGGATTTCTGCGGCTGCCAAGGCAAACGGTATAAATTATTCCAGGTTTATAAACGGTCTTAAAAAAGCCGGGATACAGCTTGACAGAAAGATGCTGGCGGAACTGGCGGTTTCCGATAAGGATGCGTTTGCCGTGCTGGTAGAGAAGGCGAAGGCTGCGCTTTGAGAACCAAAGCGGACTGCAGTAAGCGAAATATTTTGAGAGGGGATCGTCGGGCAGACCGATGTTCCCCTTTTTCGACGTTTTATGACGCCGTTATTTACGAAGCATATATTTCCCGGGTAATTTTTATATTCACGAACTGTAATAGCTATCTCACTTGTAACCTCGCTGGAAAGGGCAATAGTTTTTTTATATTCATAAACGGTAATAGAGTGCATATTGGAGGGGTTTATTTGCAGAAGATACTCGGCGCGCTCAGGCGTGCGGTTGACGATTACGGTATGATAAATGAATCGGACCGTATAGGCGTGGGTGTTTCCGGCGGCAAGGATTCCATGGTCCTGCTTGCGGCTCTGCACGGACTTTCAGAGTTTTATCCCAAGAAATTTTCGGTCGTGGGTATCAATTTGGATATAGGTCTGCCCGGATTCGATATATCTCCTGTGGCGGATTATTGCGCTTTGCATGGTATAGAGTTCGTGTCGGTAAGGACTGAGATATATCGCATAGTCTTTGACGAACGCAGGGAGAGCAATCCGTGTTCGTTGTGCGCAAGGATGCGTAGGGGCAGACTGCATTCCGCAGCAATCGAGCTCGGATGCAATAAACTTGCATTGGGACATCATAACGACGACGTGCTGGAAACCATGTTGCTCAACCTGCTGTTTGAGGGGCGTATAGGGTGCTTCAGCCCCGTTACATATCTGAGCCGCAAGGATATTACGGTGATACGTCCTCTTATATACTTGAGAGAGCGCGATATTCGGGGCTGTATCCGCCGCAATTCTCTGCCTGTCTGCGAGGGCTGCTGTATCGCAGACGGGCATACTCAACGCCAAAGCATGAAGGAGCTGCTTGGCCGCGCGGAAAAAGAGTTTCCTAAAAGCCGGCAGAGGATGTTTGGCGCATTGCAGCGCAGCGGCTTAGACGGGTGGACGCCGCTGCGTCACGGACGAGACAATACTTTATAAACGGCCGAATATCGGCCGTTTATTTATATATGCGCTTGTTTGACATGTCCGAATTTAGACATTGAATATTCCGGTATTTTTGCCCCAATGCAAAGTATTTACCGCGTCTTTTCGGGGCGGACTTCATAATTGGCTGTATAACCGCATGTGCGAAGTTTTGCGAAGTGAACAGTGTTAAGAAGTCGTGTGTGTTTGGAGTCCTTAGTGAATGCAGATAAACGGAACGAAGTCTCAGTACATACAAATAACTGCAATATGGCCTTTATTAAGTGCTGTGTACAATGAGTTTGTGCATGAGTATCTTTTATTTTTTTAACTTGCGTTGTGAAATATTATTTTTATTCGTCCAAAATACCGATACAGTTTAAATATTTTGATACAGTTTAATATGCATATTATATTTCGAAAAATTTAGTCATTTTTTATTTATAAACAATAAAAAAGATATTGACAATTAAATATAATTATGCGATACTGGTATTACATTTGACACTATGTGACTTGATTATCAAGATGTTTATATGTATTTAGCGAGATTTGTCGTGATTTATTTAAAGCAGGGGAGTTTTTAACTTTAAAATAAAATATTCACGAGGTGGGACAAAATGAAAAAGAAAAATCTAATGTTCACAGCCCTGGCGCTTATCTGCGCCATGATTTTGCCGCTCAGCGCATGTACAGACCCGGACCAGCCCGGGACTAAAGAGCCGAATACTGCGCAGCCGGCTACGTCTGCCGGCGGGGGACAGGAGTATGCCTTTACGGAGCTTGATTTAAGAGAGTCCGAGGTGTGGGATACTGCAAATTACAGCGATACCATTAAACAAATTGAACTTCAAACCATGTATACTACACAGACAAACCGCGACGGCGATTTCGACATATCAACCATAAGCACTGAAGAGCCTGAAGCCGCTTACTCTCAGGTTTTGGCAATAGAAGCGCCGGAGGACGGGTGCTATACGTTTGAGATAAGCTATACTGTAGGCGGAGAGGAAGGCGTCGGAGACGGAGTTACCTTATCTATCTATGCCGACGATGTATTGCAGTGCAAGCATACCGTCAGCAACGGCATATCTCAGGCCGACGAAAGGGAAGTGCAGGCCTCGCTGAAGCAAGGCGAGTATCTGTATATTATAGCTGACCCCAACGAGAGCTCTGAGGGCGATGTGTTCAGCGGCGCTCATGTATATATGACAAGGGATATACCTTATGCGGTAGATAACGAGACGTCGTGGGCGTTTGGGAAAGGATATAACAACGCGCCGTCGGGCGAATCGGATTCATGGCAGGAGATGGCTCAGGGTACAAACGGCTGGTATTTGTCTGCGGCAGCCGACAGCAAGCCAGGCGTATTGCCCGAAGATTCGGATAGTATAATTAAATTTGAGCAGATGGGGTTGATGTTTGGGTTTAATAATCAGGGCTCGGCGAAGACCCTTTATTGGCAGGCGCCCGAAAGCGGGAAGTATTATGTGGAAGTAAAGCCGGCAGCAATTAAAAGCGACGGAGACGGAATGACAATATCATATTGGGACGGGGAGAATAAGATAGCGGAAATTGACTCCTCGGAGCAGACTGCGGGATTATATTCTATGGAAATATCGTTTGACAAAGGCGATCTTTTCAGTATGATGATGGATACCAATGAAAATACTGACGGCGATATTATACAGGGTATGAATGTATATATCCGCAAAATGAGTTAAACAGTAATTTTGTAATCTAAAGGGGCCGCGGAATAAATTCCGCGGCCCCGTATTTTAATAGAAAACTCAGCGACTGATTATGTAGTTTTGCGGCAGTTTTCTTCTCAAGAAGATTTGAAGATTTTTGTTGGTATTGATATCAAAAATTTGCGCAAACTAAGCCAATAAATCCTAAGATGGGATTTCTATAGTCAAATAAAATGTAAAATATTGACAACAATTTATCCCGGGTTATAATCAGTGTCATACTAAACTGCAGAAACCGCACGCGGCGTATTATTTTAAGTGCTGAAAACGGTTTCAGTATGCTTTTTCAACGATAGGCGAAGATAAAAATTTTGATAAAGGAGTGTATTGTTATGAATCGCACATTGTTTCGGGTTTTATGGATTATTGCGGGCGTTCTTTTAATTATAGCAGGGATATTCTGTCTTTGCAATCCGAACGTCGGACTGATGACGATTTCTTTGTATATAGGCATCGCTATGCTTATTTCGGGTATTATCGATATTATAATTTTTGCAAAATGCAACGGTACGATGATAGGTGCCGGTTGGTTTTTGGCGGACGGTATTTTGACAGTATTGCTTTCCCTCTTCTTGCTGTTTAATCAGAAGTTTACCATGTTGTCGCTGCCTTTTATATTCGGTATGTGGCTGTTGTTTTCGGGTATCAACCAGTTTGTCAATTCTTTTGAAATGCAGCGCCTTAAGGTCAAGGGCTGGGGCTGGATGACGGCCTTGGGCGTTTTATTGGCTGTTGTGGGATTCTTTTCGCTTTTCGACCCGATCGCCAATCTGCTTGCATTGAGTATCATGGCGGGAATTTTGCTGATTTTCGAGGGCATAGCCGCTATTGTACGCTCGTGCCTTTCCCATAGGTTTTTGAGATAAAGAATACGAAGAAATAGAAAGACACACGGATTTTACGTGTGTCTTTCTTTTTCTTTTACGTATTTTTTTGTTATGTAATGTTTGATTAGGATGTCGGTTTGCTTCAGATTTATAATATTGCATTTATAGCTGTAATTTTTTGCTGCGGAAAAACATAAATATTATTACGCATATATGTCTGGAGTGATGAAGATAATGTGTACCTTTAACGAACTCAGGTGTAAAGAAGTGATAAATATCAAAGACGGGCGCAAGTTGGGCTATGTGGACGACGCAGAGCTGGAGACGGTGGGCGGGAACATAATTTCGCTTATCATACCCGGGCCGGGGAAATTTTTCGGATTGTTCGGCAGGGGAGAGACCTATGTCGTAGCCTGGAAAGATATCGAAAAAATAGGCGACGATATAATATTGGTAAATTGCGACACAGCCTTTCAGTCAGGGCAAAAGAAAAGTTCAGGAGGTTTTTTCTCTTCATTGTTTAATAAGAGGTGAGAATGTTATGAAAAAAATAGTTGTATTTTTGTTCGCAGTCGTATTCATGCTCAGTGCAGCGTTCCCTGCAGCTGCGGTAACTGCCGCCGATAGCCCGTCCATCGATGTAAGCGCTAAGTCCGCCGTTCTCATGGACTATGCTACGGGAACTGTTATTTTTGAAAAAGACGCTGATGTAAAGCTTCCTCCGGCAAGCGTGACTAAGATAATGTCGCTGATACTTATCATGGAGGCTATGGACAGAGGACAGTTTACCGTCGAAGATATCGTCACCGCCAGCGAACACGCATGCTCCATGGGCGGTACGCAGATTTATCTCGAAGTGGGAGAGCAGATGAGTGTCGACGACTTGTTAAAGTCGATTGTCGTTCCGAGCGCAAACGATGCTACTGTCGCAATGGCGGAGTATGTCGCGGGCAGTGAAAGCGAGTTCGTGTCCAGGATGAACGCCAGGGCCGCCGAGCTGGGCATGGAAAATACGAATTTTACTAATTGTACCGGACTTTTTGACGATGCGGAGCATTATACTACTGCACGAGATATCGCCATAATGACGAGAGAGCTGCTCAAGCATGAAAAAATATTCGATTATACTACGATATGGATGGATACCCTTCGCAACGGTGAGTTTGGACTTGCAAATACCAATAAGCTTATCCGCACCTATCCAGGTATGAACGGTATGAAGACCGGGTATACCAAAGAGTCCCTGTACTGCTACAGCGGCACGGCCGAGCGCAACGGTATGACTCTTATTGCGGCGGTGATGGGTTCGCCCAGCAGCGATGAAAGATTTAAAGACGCCTCGAAAATGCTGGATTACGGTTTTGCAAATTATTCGGTAGTTACGCGCAAGCCGGAGCCTCAGCCGCCGATAAAGGTGCTTAAAGGCCAGTCCGACACCGTAAACGTAGAGGTCCAGGGCGACCTTTCGGTCCTGATAAGAAAAGGGCAGGATAAGCTTATAGTTACGTCAGTGGATATTGCGGACAGCATCAGCGCGCCCGTAAAGAAAGGGACCGAAGTGGGTACGGTGACATATACTCTTGACGGCCAGGTTGTAAAGGAATGCAAAATTGTGACTTCCGAGGATATACCGCGGGTCAATTTCATGTATTATATCCGCGAATTGTTCATGGCCATTCTTGGATAGTTCCCGGCATTATAATGTGAATAGCCCTAAAGCCGTGCGTATGCACGGCTTTAGGGCTATTCTATGTGTAAATATGTACCTAATAAGTAACATCATTACTGCAGGTAAGAATGCTATTCTATGTGTAAGTATGTACCCAATCAGTAACCCAAATCTTCGTCTATAAGTACTACCACGGAGTTTATCCCCGAGGGACTGCGCTTGTGTATAGTCATGACGCAGCAGAAGCAGTCGCTTCGGCGGCAGTTATGGCACTTGCCGTCTTTGGCGCACGGCGTGGCTTTGTGCAGTCGTTTGGCGTTAAGGGGCGCCGCAATGTTCTGCACTCGGTCTATGGCGGAAGCCAGGTCGTCGGTCAGCTTGTTTCTGCCTATTACAAAGTATACTTCTTCAGGGCCGAATATCGAGGCTGCTACGCGGTTGCCGTTGCCGTCCATGTTTACAATTTCTCCAGTCCGGGCCACGGCGTTTGCGGACAGGACATATGCCTGAACGCTGAGGGCTCGTTTGAATACTTCCGCCGATTTTTCAGGCTCTTTCCAGTGCCACAATATTTCTGATGCCAGCGGCTTGATTCGTTCGTAAAGCCCTATCTGATCCAATGTCACGGACCCGCCGAAAGCCACGGTCTTTCCCGAAAGACGTTCTGCAAGAAAATCCAGGGCCTGCGCGGAGCTGTCGAATACGTGCGCCTCGTGGCCGACATTTTCAAGCTTTTGTTTCAGGTCAAGCAGACGGTCGTTCATTTTGTAAATACCGGCAGCTTTTCAAGGAATATTATATCGTCTCTGTCCGCAGCGTCGCCCTCTGCGAGGATAGCAGCGCGCCCTACGACGTTGCCCCCCGCTTCTTTTACCAGCTCTTCTACCGCTTTCATGGATTCGCCCGTACTGATGACGTCGTCTACTATAACTACGCGCTTGCCTCTCATTCTCTCTACGTCGGTTTCGTCTATATAGAGCCTCTGTTCCTTGGCTGTGGTTATGGAGTGGACGGGCACGCTTATGGGGTTTACCATATAGAGTTTCGGCACTTTGCGGGCGATTACGTAGGTATTCGCTCCGGTTTGCCGGGCAAGCTCATGTATGAGAGGTATGCTCTTGGCTTCGGCTGTTATCATAATGTCGTGAGGCGGGAGCTTTTCCTTAAGCGCCTCAGCGCTTTTTACCGTCAGATCTACGTCTCCGAATATGACGAACGCCGCGATGGACAGGTGTTCGTTTATTTTGCATATGGGCAGATTTCTTTGAAGGCCCGCAACGTTGAGTCTGTAATATTCCTGCATTTTCAAGCACCTTTACTTCCTTTTGATTTTGAGGCAAATTGCCTTAGGAACCGTTTTTCATTGATGGAAATATTTCGTCCCCGCCTCAGTCTGTTCCTGTTTGAGACGATCGGTTTACGCGCTTCGGCTTTTTTGGATATCCTTGTTTCGGGGTCGATTTTAAGTTCGGTCAGCAGTTTCACGACTTCGGAATGTGAAAGCGGTCTGTACGCCCCCGGAGCTAAAGACCCTATGTTTATGTCGGCCACGGCTATGCGCTTAAGCAGCATTATTCTCAGTCCGACAGCTTCGCACATCCTGCGGATTTGTCGGTTTTTGCCCTCATGTATGGTGATATAAAGCACGGTTTTTCTGTCGTCGGAGCTGTGTATCGTCACTTCCGCTGGCGCTGTGATAAAGTCCAGTCCCTTCTCTTCGTCGGTTATGCCCACGCCGCCGCGCAGTCTGTCGAGCTGTTCGTCCGCAGGCGAGCCCTCTACCGTAACTCTGTATGTTTTTTTGATCTGATATCCCGGGTGCATCATCCTTTGAGCGGCCTGTCCGTCGTCCGTAAGTATGAGCAGGCCCTCGGAATCTTTGTCAAGCCTCCCTACCGGGTAGACTCTCCCGTTTATGCCTCGTATGAGATCCGCTACCGTGCTGCGGTCGTCCTGCGCTTTCATAGACGTTATCACGCCCCGCGGTTTATAAAACGCAAAGTAGCGCTTGTCGCAGCTTTTGATGCGTATCCTTTTGCCCGAGCATACGACCCTGTCGCGCTGCGGGTCTATATCCATGCCTATGTCTGCGGGCTTGCCGTTTACCGTCACCTTGCCGGCTCGGATCAGGGTTTCCGCTTCTCTGCGTGAACATACTCCGCATTCCGAAATAAATTTATTTATCCTCAATTTGCGCATTCCTTTCATAATTTTAAAAAACAGCCGAATCCTAAATCCACGCGCAGAAACGCCACGGTTCAATTTATGGACCGCGGCATCCTCCGCTTTATTGTATAACCGAATGCTTCGACATTATATACCCATAATATTATATCGCAAAATTCATATTATGGCAAGAGCGTTTGGAGCAATCTGCGCAAATTGTATTCAAATTTTTTGAATTCGCTCTCTTTATCCTGCGCCTGGTTTTCGTCTTGTGCAAAAATCATCTCTGCCTCTCCGCTGTTCAGCCCGCCGTAAGAGACCGCTATATATCCGGCGGTTTGCCCCTTGTCTATCGGCGCAAAATACATGGGAAGCAGATTTTCGATTATTTCATATTTCGGTACCGTACCCGCGCATTTTACGACATATATGGGTTCTGAGTTGGTTATCTTGATCTCTTTTCCGTTCAGCACAGGACGGACGGCGGTATATTCGCCCGGTTTGTAGAGCATGGTACGCTCGACGAGCCCAAAGCATTTGTCGTACAGCTGCTCATGGTCGTTCCAGTCGTCTCCGTCGTTGAGCGTGACGGTTATCAGTGTCGTCCCGTCTTTTTCTGCCGCGGTGACCAGGCACCTGCCCGCCGCTTTTGTAAAGCCCGTTTTCCCGCCTATACAGTATTCGTATGTTCTGAGCAGCTTGTTTGAGTTCTGTATGGCGAGCTTATGGTATGTCAGCGTCTGTACATCCGTAGATACTATTTGTCTGAAAACGGGGTTGGAAAAACACACCCGGGCTATCAGCGCCAGCTCGTACGCGGTGGTATAATGTCCTTCGGCGGGCAGTCCGTGCGGATTGACGAAATGCGTGTGTTTAAGCCCCATTTTATCAGCACGTTCATTCATAAGGTCTGCAAATTTTTCAACGGACCCCGCTATGTTTTCCGCAAGCACCTCCGCAGCGTCGTTGGCCGATTTGAGAAGAAGCATATACAGCAGATCCTCTACCGATATCTTGTCGCCCGCAAGCAGGCCCATTTTCGACCCTTCTGCTGCCGCGGCGCTTGCGGATACGGTAAATATATCGGACATGTCGCATTTTTCTATCGTTATCAATGCTGTCATTATTTTTGTCGTGCTTGCCATAGGCAGCTGTGCGTCGGCGTTGTTTTGATACAATACGGTGCCTGACTGCGCCTCTATCGTTACGGCCGCCTCTGCTGATTCTGCGCGCGCGTAAACGCAGGTTGCCTGAAGTATGCATGCTAAAAGTACGGCGACGGCCGACGCTTTAAAGATATATGAACGGTTCATATCGGGTTGCTGTTCTCCTTTTTGCTCAATTGCATACGATATTCGAGGCAGGAAGTTCGAATATCGTATATTTAAATAATATGAGCTTGAAAAAAATAGATACTAAAAAAATGACGATTTTTTTATACGGCCATTGACAAGCTCGTGCAAATGCTGTATAATATACAAGCGCTTTTAAATACGGAGAAGTCGCGTAGCTGGTCGAGCGCGCATGATTGGAAATCATGTAACGGTTAACGCCGTTCGAGGGTTCGAATCCCTCCTTCTCCGCCAGAAAGGGTGCATCAAAAAGATGCACCCTTTTTTTATGCCCTGTTTATCAGGGTTTCCGAGCAAAAACGCCCTCAAAATTTAAGGGTTGATTTCATAGATGAAAATAGCCTTTTTCGACCTTTCCAATGGATGTGAACCCCCGAAAACAAAATATCGTTAATTTTAGCAGGTAGATGAATCAAAAATCTACCTGCTTTTTTTATGCCCAAAATTCAGAGAAAGGAGAAAATTAAATGAGGTATAAGACAAACTTAGATGCAGTTAAACATGTGGCAATATCACTGCTCCACACACATATTAATGAAACCAAATTCTCACCGATGGTTGTACAGCATCCCTTCACCTCCTCCGGCTTTGTTGGAATAAGTAACAACGGTGAAATGGAATTGCTCAACATATTAGAGAGTATGGAAAGCAAAAAGAAATGGCAAGAGTTTGTGGAAAGGCAAATAACAAATGCCGACAGTGTTTACCGAATATTTATGATGGTCAATAAACCATATGCTCTGACCTTTCTAAAACTTGCATCAAAACATTTATCGTTTGATGACTTTTCAAGGATACTCGGAGATGCATGGGTTATGTCAGAAAATCCAAACGGCGATGCAAATGTAACCCAAGGCGAATTGATATTGTTTCTGTATTGTCAAAAAACAGAATTAAATATATTACTGTTATGAATTCTCCAACAAACCCATCGAGATATCGTGGTGTACCCCTCATAGATAGTAGTGTCCTTCATGAATATAAAGTGTTTGTCGCACGAAAAGATTTTGAATTTGCAAAAGAATGTATAAACAAATAAATTTAGGGATATCCTTGCCATCTGAAAGGATATCCCTTTTTATATAGAACATCAAAAGAAAATATGTTATAATTTTTATAAGGAATTATATACACCTCAGTTGTATAATAAGTGAAAGGGTTCAGACGTGAACTCTTAGTCAGGAGGAAATCCTATGGATAACGGTGCAAGTAGCTACCGCCGTTTCCTTAATGGTGATGAGAGTGCCTTTGACGAAATAATGAAGGAGTTGTTTGACAACCTTGTATTCTTCATTGACCGTTATGTGCATGACATCCACGCAGCCGAAGATATTGCCATAGATGCCTTCTCGGATCTGGTGGTTAATAAACATCGGTACAATTTCAAGGTAACACTTAAAACATATTTATTTATGCTTGGTCGCAGCCGTGCTCTTAATTACATAAAACACCGCAAGGTAATAAATTTTGTAGAGCTTACGGAAGCAGATAATATATCAGCCGAGCAAGAAACACTTGAAGAAATCATCCTTTCAGATGAAAGAAAGCGTATTGTAAACAACGCTCTTAACTCTTTGACGGATGATATGCGTGTTGTTGTACACTTAATCTATTTTGAAGACTTGTCCTATGATGAGGCGGCCAAGGTTATGAAGAAGAATCGCAAACAGGTTGATAACCTTTTATATCGTGCCAAAAAGGAACTTCGCATCATTCTTGGGAAGGATGGTGAGCTGTTATTATGAGAAACTTTGATGAAAGAAAAGCGGAGATATTCCGCAGAAGCGAAAACAGAATAAAAGAACGCAAAAGAAACCGCAATCGCATCCTTGCCTTGTGTGTTCCGCTTTGCTTATGTATCGCAATCTTATCTGTGATATATCTGCCCGATATGATGATTTCACCCGATAAAAGCAATACCGCCGATGATATGAATATGGCTGGCGGTGTAGAAAATTCATCAGGATTTGTATATACTTCGTTTGAAATCACAAGCACTAAAACAGCAAAGAACGATACTGACAAACAGAACATTGAAAATATCTACAACATCATCCAATCAGCATTCACGGTTAACGATTATAGTGACGATGTCGAACAGGAAACAACAACGGATAAAAGTGAATTTCCTCAAGAACCGAAACCATCAACACAAAAGGGCGAAAGCACACTCAAAGGCGAAGATAATTACTCCACTGGTTTAGTTGAATCTTTTAGCAAAGGAGTAACATACACCCTTACTTTTACTGCTGATAACGGACAAAAAATAGTATACACCTTATGCGATTACATTTTAACAAACGAAACAACAAATGAAAGTGTAACTGTTACCGAAGACCAATTAAAAGACTTATATACTAAGGTCTTCACAGTAACATACGGAAAGGAGTAATCAAAATGAAGAAAACTCGAATTGCAATAATCATAGTGGCGATTTTACTCTTGATTCTTTTGATTCCTATTCCATCCGGCACAGCAGATGATGGTGGCTCAAGAGAGTTTACAGCATTAACATATAAAATTATCAAATGGAATCACATTGTGGATGCCGATCAAACCTATACAGGTACAGACTTCTATTTATTGCCCGACAATTTCAAAAATATGAGTGAATTATGGGAAGAAAAAGGTATCTCTTCGGGCGCAGGTCAAGTAACAAATAAAGATAATGAAGATGAAGGAATTAACGAAAGTGATGATATAGGCCCCGAAGATTCTGTTTCATCCACACCTGCTGAAAGTTCTTCAAGTCAAGCTGATGATATGGTCTCTACAGTAAATGATAAGTTTATCTATGAAGATGTGCGGTATTCTTTTAACGCTAAAATTTTGGAGATTAACAATAATACCGTAATTGTAGAGCCACTTCCAAGCGAAGCAAATGCCGGAAGTAGTGACAAAATATCTTTTGATACATCCAAACTTCCGGTAATGGAGATTAAGGTTGGAGATTATATTAAAGTAACATATACAGGCGAAATAATGACAACATATCCTGCTCAAATCGATGCAATCAGTTGGGAAAAAGCCAAAGAAGTGCGTAGTGCCGAATATACAGAGCAATGGGTAGAAAAAACTGATGAAAATAAATGGACTGGCAACTATGAATTATTCTCAGACATAAGGATAACCGAGATATATTCAAATTGCTTCTTCGCAAGAACAGTAATCCCATTTCCTTATGAAATTAAACTTAACGGTAAATTGTCGGATGAATGGTGCGTTGGTGACCAAGTAATCTGCTCATACGAAAATACATACTATGATGAGGAAACTCATAAAGTTGAGGCAGATTTTACAGATATAAAAGTCAGCACCTTCCAACTTGAAGAAGGAAAAGCATACAAACCTGTAATCTATCTCTACCCCGAAGAAGAAACAGAGGTATCAGTTAAGCTCGACCTTAATGGTAGACTAACCTGCACCTATCCCGAATACAAAGACGGTTGGAAAGTAACTGCGGCACCGGACGGAACACTCACCGATGCAAACGGACAGATATATAACTATCTGTATTGGGAGGGCGAAACAAATACTAACTATGACCTCTCAAAAGGTTTCTGTGTTAAGGGCAAAGACACAGCAAAATTCCTTGAAGATGCACTCGAAAAGCTCGGCCTTAACCGCAAAGAAGCAAATGAATTTATAGTTTATTGGCTACCTTTAATGCAAGATAATCCGTATAATATAATCTCTTTCCAAACGGATATCTATACTGATGCAGCCAAGCTGAACATCAATCCATCGCCCGACACGTTAATCCGTGTATTTATGACATATCAGTCGACAGATAAATATGTAGACCTTCTCGAACAGCAACTCTCCGCTCCCGAAAGAAACGGATTTACAGTTGTTGAATGGGGAGGCACAGAAATCAACAAATAATATTTTTATAAAGTGTCGCTTTATGCGGCACTTTATTTATGTGACTAAAATGTCACTTAAGAGAAGAAAAAATATGTAGGGGTTCGAACACATAGGTCGAAAAATCAAAGGGGTTCGGATTTGAGCTCCCTTTCCAACAAAAGCACAACATTGTAGAGTTGAACTCTCGTGTTGTGCTTTTATTTCTAATATTATAAAATGTCATTAAGGAGGTGAAAAAATGTTTGAAAAATATTTTAATAGGCCATATGAAACTCACGATTTTCCGTATTTTGTACCGGAAAAAGTAGGTGGGAGTCTTACAGGCACCCTCCTCTCCCGCCGCGCCGCGTTTTTTGTCTGAATTATCACCCTGCGTTTGAACTTGATCTTTTTTGTATCGTTTTTACAGTTTGACGCTGAACCTATATGGTTCAGCGTTATTTTTTATACTTACGGCAAAACCGAATTTCGGTATCTTTAACTTCATTGCAGCGTGACGCCGTATTCATATTATTGGGGTTCGGCGTTATTTTTGCTGCTCAAAGCCTAACCCTGACGTTTTCAAGCGATATATCGGATTTTATTACGCTCTGCGTGCTTATTCCGGGTCTCCTTTTTCAGAAAGGGCTGCGTTTTCGTTTCTTTGCTGTAAACGCGCTTCTTTCGCTCGGTTTGTTATCGGTTTTTTCGGAGATGCGAGAGTTCAAATCCGCCTGCTGAAAAGCGGAAATCGCCTTGAAATGCGGATAACATAAAATGATTGCGGAAATTTTTTAAGAATTTAGAGAAAAAAATTTGTAAATTAGCTTGCATTTATCCCTTATATATATTAAAATAATAACAAGATCCGCCGCGGCGCTTTCCCATCCGACAGCATATTTTGTGTATATCTGAGGGAGAGCGTCGTTTTTCGTAGGACGTCGATTTTTAAAATATGGCGTCAGTCTATGGGCGGAATTAAAGTAAAGGGGAGTAAAGAGGCATGGAGAAACTTTTTAAACTCAAAGCTAACGGTACGACTTTCGGCAGAGAGATCATAGCCGGCCTGACTACGTTCTTTGCAATGTCGTACATAATCGCCGTGAACCCTGGTCTTCTGAGCCAGGCGGGCATGGAGTGGGGAGCCGTGTTCCTCGCGACGATAATTGCTTCCGTTATCGGTACGCTGATAATGGGGTTGGTAGCAAACGTCCCGTATGCGCAGGCGCCAGGTATGGGCCTGAATGCATTTTTCGTCTATACCGTATGTTTCACTCTCGGCTTCACATGGCAGCAGGCTCTGTCGATGGTGTTTATCTGCGGTTTGATCAACATCTTGGTCACTGTTACAAAGGTCCGTAAATACATCATCAAAGCCATTCCGCGGAGCCTTCAGAACGCTATAGGCGGCGGCATAGGTATATTTGTGGCGTACATAGGACTTTTAAACGTCGGTATAATCGGTTTCGATTCAGGAGTCCCCGCATTGGCTACATTGAATAAGCCTGCATTTTGGCTGTTCCTTATCGGCCTGGCGCTTACGATAATTCTGCTCGTGTGCAAGGTAAAGGGCGCTATACTTATAGGCATAGTCGTCACCGCTCTGCTCGGCATTCCCATGGGCGTAACTTCGACGGGGGACAGCGTGAGCTTTATGGAAGCGTGCGGGGCGCTGCCGACGACTTTTGGTGCAATATTTACATCTGAGGGGCTCGGTTCGCTGTTTACCGACGTAGCTAAGATTCCGCTTGTGTTGATAACGATCTTTTCTTTCAGCCTTTCCGATACGTTCGATACTATCGGTACGTTTATCGGTACGGGCCGCCGCAGCGGCATATTCAGCGACGAGGACGAGCGTGCAATGGAGACCACGCCCGGGTTTAAATCTAAAATGGACAAGGCTCTGTTTGCCGATGCTACGGCCACATCTATCGGCGCCATATTCGGTACGTCCAATACTACCACGTATGTCGAGAGCGCTGCCGGTATAGGCGCGGGCGGACGCACGGGCCTTACCAGCGTAGTCGTCGCCATATGTTTTGCGCTCAGCGCGTTCCTGGCCACCTTTGTCAGTGCTATACCTTTTGCCGCAACGGCACCGGCGCTTGTCGTCGTCGGTATTATGATGATGTCGGCGTTTAAGGATATTAAATGGAACGATTTCGACGAGGCCGTGCCTGCGTTTTTTGCGGGAGTGTTTATGGCGCTGTGTTACAGCATATCGTATGGTATAGCGGCGGGCTTTGTGTTCTACTGCATCACGAAGATATGCAAGAAGCAGATTCGTGAAATACACCCCATATTGTGGGTTGCCACAGCGTTGTTTATATTGAATTTTGTATTGCTTGCGCTTATATAGTTTCGTTATTCAAAAAGAAGCTCTTTTGTCATCTGACAAAAGAGCTTCTTTGTTTCTTATCCTTATTTAAGTAACGTTTTAGCCGCAGTTTTTTGCTATATGTTCCTGTTCATTTTTCGCAGATAGGAGTCTCGGCGCAGGGATTCTTTGACCGTCTCTGCAACGTCCCGTATGACTCGGATTTCATATTCGTCGCAGTCGCTCAATATCTGCGCAAGTTCCCTTTCAAATTCAGGCTTTGCCTTTATAATGTTGCCGCACAGTAATTCGTCGCATGTTACGTTTAGCGCATTGGCAAGGTTTACTATGGCGCATAGGCTTACTCTTGTCGTCCCCGTTTCAATATTGCTCAGATGAGTAGGAGACATGTCCGCCGTTTCCGACAGCTGGTTCTGCGTCAGTTCAGCCTTTATTCGGGCTATTTTGACTCTTTTGCCTATAGATTTGTAATCAAGTTCCATACTTTTACCTCCTTGAAATGATATGTATTATAGATTTATTATAACTACGGGCAATTGTTATTAAAATAAACTATTACCGTAAAATACTTATTATCGGTAGTTTATGTAAATTTTTTTGATTTTTATTATTTTTTATAGTGTATAGCAGTTCAAAAACATTATTTTCAGATTATTTAATCCGAGCTGTAAAAGAGTTAATTATTCTTTCAGGTGTTTTTTATGCGGATAAATGGCGGCAAAAGTATTTCTGTCTATTGATTTTGTTAATTAAATATGGTATTATAGGGTTAGTCATGGCTAACCCTATGCCATTGTTTGTATGATGAGCGCGTGACAGGTTTGTATCATAATATAATGAGGTGGTTGTTTATGTTTAGGATAACTTTACGGATTGACGGGATGAGGTGCGGTATGTGCGAGGCTCATATAAACGATGCGCTCCGGCGCGATTTTAAATTCAAAAAAGTCTCCTCCAATCATTCCAAGGGCGTTGCGGTTATTTTATCCGAAACTGCGCCCGATGAGGCGCAAATAAAGAAGACTGTAGACTCTACCGGCTATGCGCTGACAGGCTATGAATGCGAGCCGTACGAAAAACGAGGCTTTTTTTCGAAAAAATAGCTTGCGGGTCGGGAGAAAACGACCTTTTGCAGAGCCGGTTATTAAGTGTTATATTCGGCGGGCATGTCGTTTTTTTGATGGGCAGGGAGTCGGAGGATTATTTGGGTTTCTGTTTCTTCAGGTTTTGCGGCAATAGCCGCAGACATACAAGGCCGGGCGGCGCAGCATATGCTGCGCCGCC
>CALXAN010000122.1 GCA_944386305.1 uncultured Clostridia bacterium | reverse complement strand
CGAAAACTGGATTAACAATTTACCTCGAAAAATCTTCAATTACCACTCTGCTGATTTTATTTTTAATTCTGTCCTATTTGATATTGCAATTTAGACAAATGAATCATCTTTAATAAAATTAATTTTTTCATTGACATTTAGCGGAAGTTAGTGTATACTATAGCTGCTGTACAGAACGAGGCGACAGGGTCGCTCAGACTGACAAAAAAAGGATTTCGGCGCCGATATACCTAAGCAGGCAGGCGGCGGATCCTTAAATAATATTTATGGGCGTTTGTCTCAATGGCTGCGAACGATATCCCGGACAAATGTCCAGGGCCTTGTTCGCAGTAATTTTTTAGCTTAACAGGGTGAAAATGGATCAATGGAAAAAGAAAGCACTGATATCGAAGCCTCCGACCTAAAAGAAAAAATATTATATGTCGGCATAACGGAAGCCTGCAGGATGATGGGGTCGGATATACGAGGACTGTCCGAACAGGAGGCGCAGAAACGCCTGGCCCAATACGGAGAAAACGAATTGGCCCAAAAGAAGAAGGAAAGTATGCTCAAAAAGTTCTTCGCCAATTTCACGAGCCTTATGGCGCTGCTGCTTTGGGTGGGCGGTATAATGGCGATAGCTTCGGGGGCTTTGGAGCTCGGCATATCCATCTTCTGCGTAAACCTCATCAACGGACTTTTCTCTTTCTTCCAGGAGTTTAAGGCGGAAAAGGCCACAAACGCTCTGCAGAAGATGCTCCCCTCTTACGCCCGCGTAGTCAGAGACGGCAAAGAACAGAAGATTTTGGCCTCTCAGATAGTTCCGGGCGATATCATGATACTCGAAGAAGGAGACAAAATCAGCGCCGATGCAAGAATATTGCAGAGCAACGATTTCCGGGCCGACCAGTCGACGCTGACGGGCGAAAGCAATCCTATCAGAAAAAACGGCGAAGCTCTACAGAAAGAATGCAGCTATTTGGAAGCCGAAAACATGGTTTTTTCCGGCACGGCCGCCGCTGCGGGCACATGCCGAGCCTTGGTAGTTTCGACGGGCATGAACAGCGAGTTCGGCCAAATAGCGAATCTGACGCAGAACACTAAGAAAACTCTGTCCCCGCTGCAGAAAGAGCTTAATATCCTGACAAAACAGATAGCGATAATAGCGTTTGGGATAGGGCTGGTATTTTTCATTATCGCTGTCTTATTGGTAAAAGATCCGTGGATGGAGTCGTTCCTGTTTGCGCTTGGAATGGTAGTGGCGTTTATTCCCGAGGGTCTGCTGCCGGCAGTGACGCTTTCGCTGGCGCTGGCCGTGCAGAAGATGGCCAAAGAGCACGCTTTGGTCAAAAAGCTGTCGGCCGTGGAAACGCTCGGCTGCACGAACGTGATTTGTTCTGACAAAACAGGGACGCTTACTCAGAACGAAATGACCGTAAACCACATCTGGAACCTGCGCGCGGAAATGACAGTAACGGGAGAGGGTTACGCTCCCGACGGAGAAATCCGAGACGGAGACACTGTCGTGACAGCGCAGAAGAGCAGCGCTCTGAGGCTGCTGCTGAGCGGTGCGTCGCTCTGTTCGAATGCAAAGCTGATTCCGCCTGAAGAAGGCAAGACTCGATATACGGTCTTGGGAGACCCGACGGAGGCCTGCTTGGGCGTGGCGGCCCAAAAGGCAGGTCTAAGCAGCGCGGAGCTTGAGCAGCATTATCCCCGCATCATGGAGCTGCCGTTCGACTCGCGCAGGAAGCGCATGACCACGGTGCACCAGCTCCGCGAACCGTTCGAGGGCACGTCGAGGCTGGCCTTTGTAAAGGGTTCGCCTAAGGAAGTAATGGAGCTGTGCCAGCGCTGCTTTGACGGATCAGAATCCAGGCCGATGCAGCCGCAGGACCGCGACCGAATAATGCAGGCCAACGACAAATACGCCAAAGACGGACTTCGCGTATTGGCAGTAGCATATCGGCCTCTCAGGAAAGACGACGAGTCCCTCCCCTCCTCCATACGCGAATACACGCCTGAAATCATAGAAAGAGACTTAACATTTCTCGGACTCGTAGCCATGCAGGATCCGCCGCGCAACGAGGTCAAGGATGCGGTCAAGCTCTGCAGGAGCGCGGGCATAAAAATCATAATGATAACGGGCGATTACGGCTTGACAGCGGAAAGCATCGCACGTAAGATAGGCATAATCCAAAGCCCTGACGCAAGAGTCATATCCGGCGTCGAACTGGCCGAAATGGACGATGCCTCACTCAAAGAGGCGCTACGGGGCGAGGTAGTATTTGCACGCATGGCCCCGGAACAGAAGTACCGCATCGTCTGCGCGCTGCAGGAAATGGGCAATATAGTCGCGGTCACCGGCGACGGAGTCAACGACTCGCCCGCGCTCAAAAAAGCAGATATCGGTATCGCTATGGGTATAACGGGTACAGACGTGGCAAAGGAAGCCGCGGATATGATACTCAGCGACGACAATTTCGCCACTATTGTCAAAGCCATAGAAGAAGGCCGCAGCGTGTACAACAATATACGCAAATTCCTGCGCTATATATTTGACAGCAACACGCCGGAGGCCGCAGCACCCACAGCATACCTGCTGTCGGGAGGCATGATACCCGTTCCGCTCACAGTGCTGCAAATACTGACGATAGATATAGGCACAGACATGGTACCCGCTCTCGGGCTCGGAGCCGAGGCAGCCGAAAGCAACGTCATGCAGAAGCCGCCGCGAGCGGCAAACGAGCGGTTGTTAAACCGCAACGTGATACTGGTAGGCTTCATATGGTACGGACTTTTGGGCACGCTGTTTGCACTCGGAGGCTATTTCCTGGCCAATATACTGAACGGCTGGCCGAATGTCCCGTTAGCGGCGGAGGGCACCGCAGGGTATGCCGAGGCAACGACTATGATGCTGGCAGGCATCGTATTTTCACAGATAGGCATGGCTCAGAACAACAGGACGGATTTAGAATCAGTATTTAAGCGCGGGCTGTTTACAAACCGGTATATAAACGCGGGAATCATAATTGAACTGCTGATACTCGTGGCATTGATGTATGTCCCATTCCTCAACGGAATATTCAATACCGCGCCGATAGGCTTGATAGAATGGGGATATCTGATATGCATACCGTTTATAGTATTCGGACTTGAAGAATTAAGGAAGAAAATAATACGCAAATATCGCTCAAAAAGGAGTCGGATAAAATGAAAGCGTTAGTAATCGGATGCGGAAAATTCGGCGTCAGGGTGTCTGAATATCTTGCCCGAAAGAATCATGAAGTAGTGGTAGTCGACAATAATCCGGAGTCTTTCCACGCACTGAGCGAGGATTTTACGGGACGCACTCTTTGCGGCGTAGGATATGATAAGGATATACTGGAGCAGGCCGGGATAGAGACGGCCGACGTTCTCATAGGCTGCACAAGCAGCGACTCCCTGAACGCGGTAGTGGCAAACATAGCCAAAAACGTATTCCATGTCCCCACAGTTATAGCGAGGATGTATGACCCGATAAGGGCAAGAATGTTTGAATCCATGGGCATATATACCGTTTCGATAACGCGCCTGGGTTTAAACAACGTCATGGAATACCTTGAGGGCAACAAAAGCTGGCAGGTGCTGCGCAAGCTCGGCTCGGACGTACATCTAGTCAAGGTGAAACTTCCGATGAATCTTGACGGCACGGAGTTTTCAGCGCTTGAAGCCGACGGAAAGCTGAAGATAATCGCTCTTGAGCGGCAGGGACGCTCTATGGTCCCGCAGAAGGACATGAGCTGCAAATACAACGATATATTATATCTGACGGTCTGCACGGACTATCTTACCGAAGCCCGCGATATACTGCAACTGTAGAAAGGGGACGCTGAATATGAAAGTTATTATTGTCGGCGGAGGTCAAGTCGGCGGATATATAGCAAGGCTGCTCATAGACAACGGCAACAGCGCCGTAGTTATAGAAAACAAGGAAAGCTCCGTCAAATCCCTTGAAAAGAACGGATTGAAGCGCGAAAATATCATGGTAGGAGACGGCACGGACGCTCTGCTGCTCGAAAAAGCCGGCGTACGCAGATGCAACGCTTTGGTATGCACTACGGGCAACGACGAGACAAATTTGGCCGCGGCTATGATGGCAAAATTCGAATACGACGTACCCAAGGTCATAGCAAGGGTAAACAATCCCAAAAACGCATGGCTTTTCAACGCAGGCATGGGCGTCGATGTCAAAATCAACCAGGCGGACCTGATAGGACATATGATAGCGGACGAGATGAACTATCAATCTATAATGACGCTCATGCGCCTGTCGAAGGGCGAATACTCTATCGTACGCGTACACGTAGACTACCACTCCCCCAATGCAGATAAACCCATCGCTCAGATAAAACTGCCCGAACGCGCGCTTCTCATAGCCGTATATGAGGACGACACAATGATAATCCCTCACGGTGAGACTGTCATACGCGCAGGACAATATATTTTGGCTTTTGCCGACGAACAGTCTATGGAAGAACTTAACAGAATCTTCGGGGCCTCAACGGCAGTATAAATTACAATCCGTAAAATTCGCCTCTTCAGCAGCGGCTTTAAAGCATAGCTTATAAAGCTATTTAAAGTATACCGTATAATAAGGCTAAAAGTATACCGTATATAATGAGACTTAATGTATACCGTATATAATGAGACTTAATGTATACCGTATATATGAACTTAATGTATACCGTATAAAGAGGCTAAGCTTCGAAACCAAGGAACTTAAACGGCAATCAAGGCAGGCAGCCGTCGGCGCGTACATTGCGCCGACGGCTGCCTGCCTTTTTGTGCTATTAAAACTATGCAAAAAACCATATAAAAAATCCGCCTATCCAAAAAATACATCACAATAACCCTACTGCCCTATGCGGTCACATTATCGACAATATGTCAAACCTGAGACTATTACCGATCGCAAACAGAATGCGATTCGATAAAGTATTTTTAGGTGTACAGATTATCGTACACTTAATATGCTACAATATAGTTAGGAACAAAATAATTTGTTGAGTAGATATTTTTATTTGATTTTTATTATGATATAATTGCGTCAGACATTTAAATCCTGCCTACAAATTTCGTTAATATAACCCACAAGGGGCATACGGATATTTATATTTTCAGTAAAGAAAGGATTTTGAAAATGAAAAATCTCGAATCGTTCGTCAACCTCTATCCGCTTTCGAAGACACTGAGATTCGCATTATTGCCCATCGGTAAAACCGAAGAAAACTTTAACCGCAAGCAACTGCTGCTGCAGGACCAAAAGCGAGCCGAAGAATACGAAAAGGTAAAGGAATACATAGACCGCTATCACAAATATTATATTGAATCGGTCCTTGCAGACGAATGTAAGATTTCTTCATTTCTGCTCGACAACGTAAGAGAATATGCCGCCTTGTACTCCAAATCTTCCCGAGACGACAAAGACGAAAAGAATATGGAAGAACTCGAGAAGTCCATGCGAAAGAGCATTGCCGACATATTAAAATCAGACAAAAGGTACGCTTTGCTTTTCAAAAAGCTTTTCAAAAAAGAGATGATAACAGAGCTGCTGCCGGGATTTCTTACGGACAAGGACGAGCTGGCCTCGCTGGATATGTTCAAAAATTTTACTGCATATTTTACGGGATTTAACACCAATCGAAAAAACATGTATTCAGCCGAGGAACAGTCAACGGCGATACCTTACCGCTGCATAAACGACAATCTGCCCAAATTTCTCGACAACGTCCGCGTTTTTAAAGCTATCAAAGAACACCTGCCCGAAGATGAAATGACCGACCTCAACGAAACATATTTCGGTCTTTATGGTGTAAAGGCCGAGGACATGTTCTGCGTAGACTATTTTGCATTCGTGCTGTCCCAGTCCGGCATAGACAACTATAACACCGTGGTAGGCGGATATACGGCAGGTAAAAATGTAAAGCAAAAAGGGGTAAACGAATGCGTTAATCTGTATAATCAGGCTCACCCGTCGGATCGCCTTCCCCTGCTCAAACCGCTGTATAAACAAATACTCAGCGACAAACAATCGATATCTTTCATACCCGAAAAATTCAAATCAGACGATGAAGTACTCAGCGCAATAGAAGAGTATTACTGCAGTATCGACACAGAAATAAAAGCAGAGAAAAGCACACTGAACGAATTGAAAGAAATATTTAATGGCTTTGACGACTTTAACCATGACGGAATATTCGTCGCCTCCGGAGCGGCGGTCACGGACATCTCCAACGCCGTTTTCAAGGACTGGAGCGCTGTACGCGAAGGCTGGAACCGCGAATATGAAGTTCGCAATCCGCTTAAGAGCGGCAAAAACGCCGAAAAATACTCTGATAAACAAAATAAAGCATACAAGAGCATAAAAAGCTTTTCTGTAAGCGAGCTGCAAAAATTCGGACAAGCGGGAGCGGCGGAAGAACAGAAAGACGCACAGATATCCGACTTTTTCAAAAAATCAGCTGCTGAAAAAATACCCGAAATAAGGGCCGCTTACGCCGCCGCGCAAAGTTTATTAGAGCGCCCCTATGCCGCAGACAAAAAACTGGCCGCTAATGAAAACGCCATAGAACTGCTCAAAAACCTGCTCGACGCATTTAAAGATTTACAGAAATTTATCAAGCCGCTGCTCGGCACGGGCAAGGAAGAAGGCAAAGACGACGAGTTCTACGGCCGCTTGCTTCCCGCATGCGAAAATCTCTCCGCCATAGACAGTCTGTACGACAAAGTAAGAAACTACGTCACGCAAAAGCCGTACTCGACGGATAAAATCAAATTGAATTTTGAGAGTCCTACACTCCTGAAGGGCTGGGATAAAAACAAGGAACAAGATTATCGAGGCATTATTTTAAGAAAAGGGGAATCTTATTATCTCGGCGTAATGGATAATAAACATCTAAAGGAATTCAAAAAAGATCCTCCTAATTATATAAACGGCGAATTTATCGAAAAAATGGAATATAAACAAATTTCTAACCCAACCAGGGATCTTCCTAATTACTTTTTTAGAAACAGAACTAAATACACGCAAAAACACGAAAACGGCGACCAAATACTTCAAATTTACGATAGAAAAAGTTATGCTAAGAATAAGGACAATAATAATTTTTCTTTGAATGATTGTCATAAACTTATAGATTTTTTCAAGCAGGAAATACCCGAATTTAAAGACTGGTCAAAATTCGATTTCAAATTTTCTCCGACCGAAAGCTACAATGACATAAGAGAGTTTTATAAAGAAGTTTCCGACCAGGCATATAAGATAAGCTTCCGAAAAATACCCAAAGCTTATATCGACGAGCTGATAGACGGAGGAATGCTGTACATATTCCAAATATACAACAAGGATTTCTCAACGAGCAGCCACGGCAAACAGAATCTGCATACTATGTATTTCAAAATGCTCTTTGACGAACGAAATATAAAAAACGCAGTTTTCAAACTAAACGGCCAGGCGGAAATGTTCTACAGACCCTCCAGCATAAACGAAAAAGAAAGGATAACCCACCCGGCATATTTACCTATAACAAACAAGAACAGCCTGAACCCCAAGCATGAAAGCACGTTTGCCTACGACATAATAAAGGACAGGCGCTTTACCAAAAGGCAATTTTTGCTGCATGTCCCCATAACGCTCAACTTTAAAGCGAAAGAGAGGAACGTGATAGACGACGACGTACGCAAAGCCGTCAAAGACTCGGAGAACAACTATATCATAGGCATAGACCGAGGCGAACGCAACCTGCTGTACATCTGCGTCATAGACGGACAGGGCAACATTGTCGAACAACACTCGCTAAACGAAATCATAAGCGACAACGGCTACAGAGTAGACTACCATAAGCTGCTGCAAGACAAGGAGGCAGGCAGGGACAAAGCCCGTACCGAGTGGAAAAACATAGAAAACATAAAGGAACTCAAGGAGGGGTATCTGAGCCAGGTTATACATGAAATATGCAGGCTCGTGCTGAAATACAACGCGATAATAGCCATGGAGAACCTGAATTTCGGGTTTAAAAGAGGCAGATTTAAGGTAGAAAGGCAGGTGTACCAAAAATTTGAGAACATGCTGATAACCAAACTGAATTATTTGGTGCAAAAAGACGCCGACCCCGAAAGTCCGGGAGGACTGCTCAAAGCCTACCAGCTCACAAATAAGGTCGACGGCGTCAACAAAGGCAGGCAGAACGGGATAATCTTCTATGTTCCCGCCTGGCTGACCAGCAAGATTGACCCGACCACGGGCTTCGTCGACCTGCTGCGGCCGAAATACACAAGCGTAAATGACACGATAGAATTAATACAGAATTTAGACGACGTCAGATATAACGCCGACGAGGGGCTGTATGAGTTCGATATAGACTATGCCAAATTCCCGAGATGCACAAGCGATTACCGCAAAAAATGGACCGTGTGCAGCAATGCCGAACGCATATCCACATTTAGGAATCCGGCCAAAAACAGCAACTGGGACTACAAAACGGTAATATTGACGGAGGAATTTAACAGATTATTTGAAGAATACGGGATAAATAAAGGCTCGGAGCTTAAATCTCAAATGCTTGACTGCGCGCAGAAAAACGGGAGCGCGTTTTGCAAAGAGTTCGTCAAGCTGCTGGCGCTGTGTCTGCAGCTGAGGAACAGCATGAGCGACAAGGAAGCCGATATAGACTACCTCATTTCTCCCGTAAAAAATTCGGAGGATAAGTTTTATGACAGCCGCGAATACGACTATGACGGCGCCGCACTGCCGCGCGACGCCGACGCAAACGGTGCGTACAACATCGCCCGAAAGGCCTTGTGGGCAGTAAACAATCTCAAACGAACGAATGATGAGCAGTTTAAAAAGGCTGATATTTCAGTCAAAAACGCCGAATGGCTCGAGTTCGCGCAGCGATGAGCGAGACGCCCATAGCCATATCCGCGCTCAACGACTTTTTATTCTGCCCCGTATCGATATATTTCCACAAGCTTGCGCAGCAGGAGGACGACATGCTGCTCAAGGGAGAAAGCCAGCTCAACGGTACGAACGCCCACAAAAACTCAGACGCTGCAACGTATTCTTCTAAAAAGAGCATGCTGCAGGGCATGGGAGTATACTGCTCCGAGTACGACCTGTACGGCTGCATCGATACGTTTGACACTGAGCGCGGCATACTCACGGAGCGCAAAAGGAAAGTAAGAGCCGTATATGACGGTTTTGTGTTTCAGCTGTATGCGCAGTGCTTCGCCCTGAGGGAAATGGGTTATACGGTCAGCAAAACACGCCTGTACAGCATGCTTGACAATAAAACATACGACATCTCCCTGCCCGAAGATAATCCCGAAATGCTGATAAAATTCAAAAAACTCATTGAAGACATCAGGTCGTTTTCTATGCAGGGCTTTAAACAAAGCAATTCCTCGAAATGCAACAGCTGTATCTACGAACCGCTGTGCAGCTTTTCTGTGAAAACATCAGGAGGATAAATATGCTCACCTCGCCGGATTTCAGCAAAAAGCAGATAATTTTTGTCTTTTTCAACGACGGAGAAAAGTTAGCGTTCAGCAACGACAACATAGTTGTAAAAGACAGCGTCGGAAAAATCAAATTTCAATGCACTTGTTACCGTGTTTTCATTATATTCGCCGTAGGTCATACAAGCATAACTTCCACGCTGATACAGAAGACAAAAAAATTCGGCTTCTTCATCGCTCTTATGACGGCAAGCTTCAGGCTTTACACACTCATAGGAGACACAAAGGCGGGCAATACCCTGCTGCGCCGAAAGCAATATCGATACGGCGGTCTCGAATTGGCCAAAATGATAACTGCGAACAAGGCGGCGAACCAGCTATACTGCCTCAAAGCAGTCAGAGACAAAAGCGACGCCGTAAAAGACGCAATCGTTCTCATCAGCGGCTACATACAAAAGATACCCGCATGCTCCGAACTAAATGAGCTTATGGCATATGAGGGACTGATATCAAAGCTGTATTTTAAAAATCATTTCAACAACACTCCATGGGCAGGGCGACAGCCGCGAATAAAGCGCGATCACGTCAACGCTGCTTTGGACATAGGTTACACTCTGCTGTTTACTTTTATAGACGCATTGTTGTTAAGTTATGGTTTCGACACCTATTGCGGAGTAATGCACAGGCCGTTTTATATGCGCAAATCGCTGGTTTGCGACCTGGTAGAGCCGTTCAGACCTTTGATAGACCATCAGATAAAGAAATGTATAAATCTATCACAGATAAAGCAGGACGACTTTTTGGTACAAAGCAATCAATATCGCCTTAAGTGGTCGCAGTCGCCTCGATACGTCAAATTCTTAATGTCGCCGATAATAGAGCGCAAAGCGGAAATATTTGAATATGTGCAGTCGTACTATCGCTGCTTTATGAAAGGGGCTCGTGCAGAAGATTTTCCAGTATACGACATGGGGGCCGCAAAATGATCATTGTCAGCTACGATATATCCAATAACAAAAAAAGAGCAAAGTTTAACAAGTATATCAGGAAATTCGGGCATATGCTTCAATATTCCGTGTATGAAATTGAAAACAGCGAAAGAATATTGAACAACATCGTTACAGACCTGAACAACAAATGGTTAAAGATTTTCGACCAAACGGACAGTGTTTATATTTTTCGCATGAGCGCCTCCTGCAAAATAGATAAATACGGGTACTCAAAAAACGAAGATTCCGATTTGCTGATTGTAAAATAAACTTGCAAACCTCAGTCTTAATATGTTATAATGTAAAAAAGAAAGGGTTTATTGACCTATGACGCCGTATAAAATATATAAAGAACTAATTTCTATTGCACTCAAACTTGTGCATAAGAACAATGCAAGGGGTTAATAAACCCTTCTAATTTCTACTGTTGTAGATCAAGTAAGGCATTTTTTGCCGATTTTTCTGGTTAATAAACCCTTCTAATTTCTACTGTTGTAGATTGTTTGGATAGTGGGATTTGTTGGCACGGGTTAATAAACCCTTCTAATTTCTACTGTTGTAGATAACTATGTAAATAGTCAAATGCACAAATGGTTAATAAACCCTTCTAATTTCTACTGTTGTAGATATGGTGCATCGTGGACAGCACAATGCCTGAGGTTAATAAACCCTTCTAATTTCTACTGTTGTAGATCGAGCTATCGCCGTGCTGTACTGTTTCCGGGTTAATAAACCCTTCTAATTTCTACTGTTGTAGATCTCAGAATCGAACGGTTGCCCGCTTGTCTTGGTTAATAAACCCTTCTAATTTCTACTGTTGTAGATCCCATATTAGTGGGTGTCATAGCGTACAGGTTAATAAACCCTTCTAATTTCTACTGTTGTAGATCGGTTGCGGCACCAGCAGCTATAGAACCGGTTAATAAACCCTTCTAATTTCTACTGTTGTAGATCCCGGCATGATAGACGTGTACAGCTACGGGTTAATAAACCCTTCTAATTTCTACTGTTGTAGATCCATCGTTTCGGCTCGTCATATGCTATGGTTAATAAACCCTTCTAATTTCTACTGTTGTAGATCATAGTTGAAAAAATGTGCTATAATATGGTTAATAAACCCTTCTAATTTCTACTGTTGTAGATATGAGTTTATCACTCGGGGCGCTTATCTGGTTAATAAACCCTTCTAATTTCTACTGTTGTAGATATGTTTGGATAGTTGGATTTGTTGACGGTTAATAAACCCTTCTAATTTCTACTGTTGTAGATCTGTAGAGGGTCAATGTCAACTTATATTCGGTTAATAAACCCTTCTAATTTCTACTGTTGTAGATTGTATCTGTGGACGTTCGCAATAGGTGGGTTAATAAACCCTTCTAATTTCTACTGTTGTAGATCCGTACAATGGCGACCTTGACTATATCTGGTTAATAAACCCTTCTAATTTCTACTGTTGTAGATATAATTCCATATGAGGGCTGCGGACGCTGGTTAATAAACCCTTCTAATTTCTACTGTTGTAGATATGTTTGGATAGTTGGATTTGTTGACGGTTAATAAACCCTTCTAATTTCTACTGTTGTAGATCGTAGTTATCGAGGATTATTTTTGTGAATGGTTAATAAACCCTTCTAATTTCTACTGTTGTAGATACATATGTACCATCGTCATTTTTTCTTGCGGTTAATAAACCCTTCTAATTTCTACTGTTGTAGATTAACTAGAGGCTCTTATCTCACTGATGAGGGTTAATAAACCCTTCTAATTTCTACTGTTGTAGATCCTCCTAAAAATAAGAACAATGATAATGGTTAATAAACCCTTCTAATTTCTACTGTTGTAGATGTGGAAACGCTTATAGAGCTGTACGTGGAGGTTAATAAACCCTTCTAATTTCTACTGTTGTAGATCTCGTTCCATAAGTAGGCGCGTTCTTCGGTTAATAAACCCTTCTAATTTCTACTGTTGTAGATTCCATTCAGTCTATCAAATACCGTCAGGCGGTTAATAAACCCTTCTAATTTCTACTGTTGTAGATCGCAAGGGCTTTGAACTTTGCGACCCCTTTTTCTACTGTTGTAGATTTTTGGTAATTAAGCTTGCGAGTGTCGAGAGATTTGTAGATTTTTCGACAATAATAACACAAATTAAAAATGACTTTTGATAATTCAGAGATGACCAACCGCTGCAAGCGAGTAATAAGGAGGTAACAAACATTGAACTTTACCATATACAATAACGGGAACTATGAGGGCACTATGAATATCAGCGACTCGACGATAAAGAACGGCGGACCTGTATATATCCATAAACTCGACGGCACTATGGAAGTGGTGCAGTACGACAAATATTCAAATAGTATATACAACAACGGCAATTATGAGGGCAACGTGCAGCTCGGCGGCTCTACATTGAATAACGGGGGCCCCGTATATTTCCGTAAGCCTGACGGCGCTGTGGATATAATGAATAATGAGGTGTGATAGCGATAGCGGCAAAAAGCTAATAAAATCAATGGTTTTGCGGACAGCGGATAGACAGGGAATGTGTTAAAAACTGAATACGCACACAAACGGCGTTACCTTAACCCCTT
>CALXAN010000121.1 GCA_944386305.1 uncultured Clostridia bacterium | reverse complement strand
AAAAAGACGTTCGTTGAGAGCGGTCTGAGTATTACGCTTGACAGAGGCTTTACCGAAAGATACAGCAGCGACTCTTATGCGTGCCTTGCGTCTGCGGATATATCCGTTTTTATTTTCAAAGAGAATAAGTCTGTATTCGACGACCCGGGTATGTCGGCGGAAGAGTACGCCGGACTGCTAATGGAAGAAAACTCGCTGGAACTTAATACAGAAGACAGCGGCGGTATCTTGAATTTCAGATACGACAAGGATACGGACGATGGCTCTGCGACATGCTTTTCTTATATATACGAGTCGGCCGATGCTTTTTGGTTAGTACAGTTTGCATGCGATTCAAAGAATGCAGACGATTTTGAGCCTTATATAGATCAATACGCAGCGTCAGTCAGTACGGATTAATTAAAAAACTATAATACTTGCATAACCGCGCAATTAAATTGAATGTAATAATACAGGACAGCATTTTCTGCTGTCCTTTTTTTTGTTTAACATAAATTATGCGAAAAGCGGCGGTTCTTCCGTTTGCGGCGGAGCAGCATTTGAAAAAAAAGCAGGTCAATCTATAAAAAAAATGACATAAACACAGATAGTATATGAAGCATTGTTTTGCGCGCAGGTGGATTTTTGCATATTGAATGAAGAGGGATAATGTGCTGCCCGATTGCAGACGGTTTTGAGTATACGCATAAGACGATTTTTTGCCGTGAGTTTTGCTATTTTGGATATTTCTTTTTTGCCGATAGAAATCCGGAGCCATGCTATTTATCAACATAAACCTGCACTTCATAGTTCCATTGCAAAATGCCAGACACAATGATGAGCTGTACCGTAAATGTCGGTTCCGCGCCGTATTTTGACCGGGCAATGTGTATTAACTCTCGCAGAGTCTGTTCTCTTTTTGCCTCTGTGCATTCCGCGCAGAGGTATCTTCCTTTCGGCAATACTTTTAATCCGTCTATAGGTACGTAGCTGACACAGACGGCAAAGAGCCTGGAGATCCCGTTTTCGGTGTATATGCCGGCTAAATCCTCAAAGGAAAATCGGTCTTTTAAGTCAGGCGTGATCTTTTCGTAAAAATGGCTCAAATAATTCCATAGATTATCAAGCGTTGGTACTTCCAAGGTATCCGAAAGCAAAATAACGCGCTCGGGATATTCCCTGAGAAAATCAGCGCCGGACTTTTGCTGAGCCTGCAGCTTTTTTTCGTAATCCGATTTTGCCAAACGAATCTTTGATTTACTGTACCGCAGCGCCGCTATTTTTTCGTCAGCCTTTTTTTCCGCCTGCGCTAAAAAATCCACAATTTTTTCAAGATCGTCATATTCCAAAACCTTTTTAATCTCCTGCAATGACAAATCCATAAGCTGCAATGCCCGCACAGTGTTCAGACGGACAATGTCCTGCTCTGTGTAATAGCGGTAGTTGGTCCATTCGTCTTTTTTGCTTGGCTTTACTAATCCTATACGATCGTAATGCCGCAGTGTTTCGCTCGTTGTATGGACAGCCTTTGCGGCTTGGCCGACTGAAAAATATTTTCCCATTATTAATTTCTCCTATTGACATTTGTGTTACACAAAGGTTTATAATATTATAGCAAAGGTTGTTGAGAAAATCAAGAACGTTTTTTTAGGAGGAATGGCTTGTATGATAGAACTGAAACAAGTAACAAAGCAGTACGGGCAAATAACCGTACTGAAAAACATTACTCTGTCGATTTATTCTCCGGGTATTTATTGCTTGCTGGGCAGAAACGGCGCGGGTAAAACAACGCTGCTCAAATCCATTGCAGGGTATCAGAATATTACAAGCGGTACTATTAAGGTCGACGGTAAGACAATAACAACTTCCGCTTTGGATACAGGAGTAAGCTATATCGAAAACTTCGCGAAGCATTTTAATATTCCGGTACAGAAGCTGCTGAGGATTGCCTGCGAAGTAAACCCTGACTATGATTATGACTTTGCTTCGGAAATGATGGAGCGTTTTGAATTGGATGGTAAAAAGAGGTTTAATCATCTTTCTCTCGGCATGAAAACAATGGTTTCTACTATTATCTGTTTGGCGAGCAATAAAGAGGTAATTCTTTTAGACGAACCAGTTCTCGGCTTTGACGCAATTATGCGCGTAGAGTTTTACGATATGCTGATGGAGAGTTTTCGGAAACATCCTCGTATCATTATCGTATCGACTCACATCATAGAAGAAATCGCAAAGACGATCCAAAAGCTAATCATTATTGACAAAGGCAGCGTCCGCTTCTATGATACATTGCAATCGGTCGAAACAAAAGCATTTAGTATCAGCGGCCTTCAGAAAGACGTGGAAGCCGCTACTCGAAATCTGAAAGTCATCGGTCAGGACACCGTCGGAGGTCTTGTAACAAGCTATATCTTTGACAATCCGCCGGAGCAGAGCGCTTCGTTGGAAATTCGTCCGCTGTCTCTGCAGGATTTCTTCGTTCAAATGGTTGGACAAAAGGGGGGTGTGAGAAGATGACAGCTGTTTTTGCGGTTGTAAAACGCTTGCTTGCGAGCAATAAAGTCAGTTATATCGTTACTGCACTTGTAGTAGTTTGTGCTACGTCTTCCGGTGAAGTCGTTATAAGCAACGGAAACTATACTTGGCTGCTGGCAGTTCTGACTCCATTCTTTTTTGTCTTTTACGACTTCAAAAAGCTAATGTATTTGGGTGCGAGCAAAAGAGATTATTTCTTAGGTTGTCTGATCAGCTATGGATTTCTATCATTTTGCATATCTCTTGTCAACACGCTTATGCATCTGTTGATTGACCCCATATATCCAGCTAAAACGGTCATCAACATGATGGACGTGTGTAAATGGATTGAAAACGGGATTTTGGTCGCCGGATTACAGCAAATGTTCTTTTTGCTGTTAGTTATGATTTTTCTGCATGTACTGCTGTCTATGCAGCCGCATTGGTACGGATGGCTGACCTATGTGTTATTGGTTGCTGTTATTTGTATTTTTACGCCTATTGCACCGTTACGCGCAGTCTTGGCGGGATTTTTCCAAATGGTCATGTTTAACGGCAATGCAGTTTTACACATTGGTATATGTCTGTTGCTGAGCGCCGCATTATATCTCGGAGGACTTGCAGTCTTAAAAAGGAAAACTTTATAGACGGGAGGGTTGGTAGTGATTCGGATAAAAGCGGTCGATGCACAAAATATAATAGACGTGTGCGAATTGACAGCAAATCAGAATGTTTGCGCGGCAGCGGCGGGGCCTGCTTACAGCAACGCCATTTACATAGCAGAAACGAAATATAATTCGGAAATGCACCCCAATGCAATTTATGACAACAATGTATTGATCGGCTTTTTTATGTACCGACGTGCCGAAAAACAAGCCGATACGGCGACCATTTGCCGCTTTATGGTGGACTACAGATATCAAAGTAAAAGTAAAAAAGCCTTGGAGTATGTTTTGAGGGGCTTGAAGATACAGGGCGTAAGAAAAGCGGTGGTAATAATAGACAATAAAAATGAAAATGAAAGAGATTTATATCTTTCTTTCGGCTTTCAATTTACGGAAAAAATCGCTGATGGCGAATACTATGAATTAGAATTGTAATTCTATATATTGGAGGAATCATTATGAAAAAAATAATTTCACTTGCTTTGTGTTTTATAATGGGAAGCATTGTTTTAGCGGGCTGCTCCGACGACAGCGACCCGTTTGTGCAAAAGGACTATACAGCAGACGTATCGCAGATTGAGCAGATAATTATCGATGTACGCGACAGAGAAATTGAAGTGTCGTTGTCCGAAGACGAGCAGATTCATATTAAATATCATGAAAATAGTAAAGAGTATTATGATATATCTGTTTCTGAAGAAAACGTGCTGACCGTGACCAGTGCAAGCAATAAGGATTGGACGGATTATATCGGGACAAAATCTTCTGCCGAAGCTCGGAAAATATCGCTGCAGATTCCTGACGGACTTTTAGAAAGCCTTACGCTGTCTACTACAAATGAGGATATAACGCTTTCTGAATTGGCTGTGAGCGGGAGCATGAATATATCTTCTAACGGAGGAAATATTGCTTTCGGAAAATTAGAAGTATGCAGCGCCCTGACCCTGAGCGTTAAAAACGGGAATATTTCAGGCGCTGTAACAGGAGGATACGACGATTTTGCCATTCAAACGGAAATTAAAAAAGGTGAGAGTAATTTGCCTGAAAGTAAAGAAGACGGAGATAAAACACTGAAAGTATCCGCCAATAACGGTGATATCAATATTGAGTTTGTAAAGTAAATTAGTTTGCGGATATTAAATGTCCCGCCGTTTTCTTACGTAAAAAACGTTATCTTAATCAGATTTAGGAATCTAAAATTAATTATCCCAATTTTTTGATACCTCGGCAGTTCGATATGTAAGTCGATAAACTACGGTTTCTGAGTAATCAGTCGCCAGCTGCAAAAAGTAAATAGCTATTTTTACCGTTTGGGGTAAGTTATGGGAAAGAATAAAGCCATAAATACAGAGTGTTAGATATGTTTTGCTTTGAGTAGCTGTTTGTTTAAAAGACATATTATAATAATAAAGCGTGCGGGAAACCTTTCCCGCACGCGTTCAGTTTATCTTTTATTGTGCTGTATTGTTTGTGAGGCCTGACGCATATCGGGTCAGGTCTATCTGTTTTAATTGAATTTGCCGACTATAGGCAATTTTTTAGCTTTGCCCGTTGCGGCGTTGACGATTCCCATAATTATCAGCGCCAGCAGAGCAATGCCTACAAGTATGGAAATTATAATGAATATAACGTTGAAAACTACGTACAGCCAAAATACAATAAACGACATTAGAGTGACAATTCCGCTGAGTATGGAAGCCACAATAGACCATGCGGCTTCTAACGCAATCAGTATAAAGCCCTGGTTTAGATGATATTTTGCATATTTTGAGTTTTTTGAACAGAACAGGGTTATAAGATTCAGCAGGGGAATATAGGCAAGAATGGCGTATGTCTTGGATTTCTTTATGTCTTCGGCGTCAAATTCAGAGGTATTATCTTCAGTATTATTGATATCTTTTATTTTTTTACCGATATCCGAGGCTGATTTTTGCGTTTCTCCCGTGGCAGCGCCGCATTTGGGACAGAATACGGCGTCCTCGTCGATATTGTTTCCGCAATTTCTGCAAAATGGCATTAAATATCACTCCTTGTTTTTTATGAATCAGGGAACCCCCGATGATTGCTGCATGTTATTCTTTGAACTTGTCAGCAAAGTATCGGACACTAATTAATATGCTTTTATTATAAACTATATTTTATCATTTTTCAACTGCAAATTTTAAATTTATAGCTCGATTAAATTTTTTATTCCTCATTTTTTCGGCAAAAGACTTGACAGAGGGGAGGCTTTGTGATATAATTCCATATATAAATGTAATTTCGCAAAATCAATATTTTGCGAAATTCAGGGGACTCAAAATTGTATCTTCGGGCATTTAGGCAGCGGTCTGCTCTCTATTGCCATTGTAGCTGTTTAATTATAGCTGTATTTTTTAATGGATACAATTTTATTTTGGTTATAAATGGCGTTTATGTAGGTTTCTCTGACGTTTTATTATGGCTGGTGTTTTATGTTTTCGGAAATATTCTTAAACTTTGCTATAGACGGTAAATTTGAGGCTTATCAGTCTTTGTAGGAACCGATTTTCGGATTTTGGGAGTTGATTTGAATGAACAGGTCTTACGACTTTATACCGGATTATGCACGGGATTATCTGTATTATTTGCGCAATATACGCGCACTGTCCGAAAAGACCGTGGACCAATACTACCTTGACCTTAAGATTTTCTTTCGATTTGTTATGGAATATAAACATCTTACGGATGAAAAGGATTTTGACCGCATAGACGCTTCGGGAGTTTCGGCCAAGGTCATAGAACGGCTTACATTGTCGGATTTGTACGTATATTTAAACTATGTAAATGATGAGCGCGGCAATGAAGCCCGTTCCCGGGCTCGCAAGATATCGTCGCTGAGGACGTTTTATAAATATTTGTGCAAACAGGCCGTAATATCCGAAAATCCTACTCTGTATCTTGAACCTCCCAAGAGCCGAAAAACTCTCCCCGTATATCTTACGCTTGATGAGGCCTCTAAGCTTTTAGGCAGCGTAGACGGAAAGTTTAAAGAGCGCGATTATGCGGTAATTACCCTGTTTTTGAACTGTGGCTTGAGGCTTTCCGAACTTGTAGGGATTAATTTGTCCAATATATCGGACAGGAATCTCAGAGTATTGGGAAAGGGCGGTAAGGAGCGCACCTTGTATTTGAACGATGCGTGTGTGGCCGCACTGAATGCTTATCTTGCCGTAAGGGCTCAAACTCCGGCGAAAGCAGGCCATGAGCAAGCGCTTTTTCTAAGCAACAGAGGAACTAGAATTTGTAATCGCCAAGTGGAAAATATCGTAAAGAAATTTCTTACAGTCAGCGGATTGGATTCTGAAAAGTATTCCGTACACAAGCTGCGCCACACTGCCGCCACATTGATGCATCAAAACGGAGTCGACGTCCGTGTTCTGCAGGAAGTCCTTGGGCACGAAAACCTCGGTACGACTCAGATATATACGCATTTGTCAAACACCGAAGTTCGTGATGCGCTGAAAAACAATCCTCTGAACAACCTCGGTTCTGCAAAAAAATAAAAAACACAGCGGCTGCTTAATAAGAGCAGCCGCTTATTTTCAACCTTGTAATTTGATTTCTCTAATCGCTTGTTGACTACTGTATTTTCGTATCGAACATAAAATTCTTCTTAGATATTTATAGTACCATGCTGTATCATGGGTCAATAATGCTTGTTTTTGACATAAAACACCCTGTCTGCGGATAGCGGGCTTTCTCAAGGTTGACCCTCCGAAACACATCTATTCGCTTATGACAGAACAACAGCTATATAATCAAAGCAGAAAAGCAATAAGGAGAGTCTCCCGTTGTTTGTACAGATTGCCGGCCGGTATCGCGTATTTTTATGTCAAACAAATCTGCATATGAGTTTGAGAATATAGCAAAAACGTCAGTAAAACGTAAATTTATATTGTCATATGTCCTATATATCGTATAGCTCCCCTTTTTGTGTTCTGAGGAAAAGGGTTGAAATCGCCTTCCCCGGCGCGACATTATTGTACAATACGTCGTACACCGCGCTGCATATAGGAAGCTCCGTATCATATTCGTCCGCAAGAAGCATCATTGCCTTTGAGGTATAATATCCCTCGGCAAGTTCGTCGTAGGACTCCCCTTTTACAAGCTTTTCTCCGAAAAGCCTGTTATGGCTGTATGGTGAAAACAGCGTGGCCTCATAGTCGCCCAAATGACACAGTCCGTACGCAGACAGTGCGTTGCCGCCCATGGCTTTTATGAGCCTGGAAATCTCGCGGGTGCCCCGGGACATCAGCGAGCCTTTAAGCGACGAAAGATTCAGTCCGTCGAGCATGCCTGCAGCTATGCCGACGACATTTTTTGAGGCAGCGCCGATTTCATTGCCTATAAGGTCCTGGCCGTAGTAGAATCGGATAAGTCCTCCGGAAAATTCTCTGATAAGAAATCTTGTAATATCCGTATTCTTGCTGTCTATTACCATACAGTTAGGTATGCCTTTTATAAATTCCTGTACATGGCCTGGCCCCACCCATATTGCCGAATGGGCGTCCGGGGGCAGAAATTCGTCAGCTACTTGAGTAAGTCTTTTGCCTGTGCCTATTTCGAGGCCCTTCATGCACAGTACGACGGTTTTACCCGACAGTTCATAATGCGCCATTTGGTTCATCAAGGGCCTGAGCCCCTGGGAATTTACGGCAATGATTACTATTTGAGCGCCTGCAAGCGATTCCTGCAGGTCAAAACTGAATTTCACCTTGTTCGAAAACGTCACGGTGCCGTTTGATCTTGTCTCGGATATCTGCCTAAACCTGTCGGAGGCGCCCCTGCCGTACAATGTAACATCGTGTCCCACCCTGTCAAGATACCAGCATATAAACGAACCCCATCGGCCGCAGCCTATAACCGTTATGCGCATAATCTTACTCTAACCTTTCGCAATTATATGTCGCAATAAAGAAGCATTACGCCGTTCGTTTTGCTTGGAGGCTTGTCGAATTGTCGAACGGTCGTCTTAGACAAAATACAGCGATAGCCTATCTGAATAAGCATATGATGTAAATTAAGCCAAATTTTTTATATTGTCAATCTGCGTTCGGATCTATATAATATTAATATAGCACATATAAAGTCGGCCGCGGCGGACAGTCCTAATTCACGCGGGAGCGGCCGATTACCGCTGCGTCTGTAATTAATTATGTTTGAGGGTGGATACTTATGCATATAGAATCCGTTAGCGAAGATAAGATAAAGGTCACTATAAATCAGTCGGAGCAGAAAAAATTCGGAGTTACATACGAGTCTTTGTCATACAGCAACGCCAATACTCGCAAACTGTGTGAGAAAATAATAGCGAATGCAAAAAGAAATTTCGGATTTACTCTTGACGGTGCCAAGCTGCTCATAGAAGCCAAGCAGACGGCCGAAGGCTCGGTAGTTATATATTTATCCAAGATTGCGGCCGAACGTAACGACGAGGAATACTTATGCCAAACAGTATGTTTCCATGACGCCGATGCTCTGCTTGAGGGCTGTGAAATATTCAGGCCGCACATGGATAAGCTGGCGCAAAGTACTCTGTATGAATATGAAAACGATTATTATCTGTACTTCGAACTTTTTTCGACTTATTCAGAAGCGCGCCGGATACTGTTTGACCTGTTCGAATATGCCGAACACTGCAATATGAGCAAGACGATGCTGGACGAGTACGGCAGAACAATAAAAAGCGGCAAGGCGCTCGAATACCTTTTATTCCCCTCTTTATACAAGGCTAATCGCCCCGGAGAATAAGAGGCTGTGATGCTGTTTCGGAGTACGAATACCGCCGTTTTGATGCATTAAAACGGCGGCCGTATCTTATGTACGTAATACTTTTTGCGGTCCTATGTCCGACATAACGTATCAAAAAAGTCGCTGCGGTCGATAATACGGCTGCGGCGACTTATAAACAGGATATAAAAAACCTGTTTTCGGCTGAGCCGCAGAGGCGAAAACAACGCTGAACCCAAATGAATCGGGTCCAGCGTCACGCTGGCCCACCCTGGGGGATTCGAACCCTCTACCCTCAGAATCGGAATCTGATACTCTATCCAAATGAGCTAAGGGTGGTTATATCTTGCCGTTTTAATAATATTATAAGTTACGCTTTTTATTTGTACATAAATTGGAAGTCGAATAATTACTGCTGAAATTATAACACATTTTGCCTCAGTATTCAAGTGCCAAATATGTTCGATTGGCCGTATTTTAATATGAAGTCGGTAAAATAATTCGGTATTCCGGTGTCGAACTCAAGGTATTCGCCGCTGATAGGGTGTCTAAATCCCAGCAAAGCCGCATGGAGGTATTGCCCTGTTAGAAGGGATTTCCGGATATTTTTCGGGCTATAAACAGGGTCTGCTACTATTGCATGCCCGATATGGGACATATGCACGCGTATTTGGTGGGTCCTGCCCGTGTACAGAGAAAATTTTACAAGACTGAAGCTTCGGTATTCTTCCGCTACTTCATAGTCTGTGACCGCCGGTTTGGAATTTTTTTCCGTAACCGCCATTTTTTTGCGGTCTTTTACCGATCTGCCTATCGGCAAGTCTATTCTGCCTTGTTTTTCAGACAGTTTTCCGTATACCAGCCCATAGTATACTCGCCGAAAAGAGTGGTCCTTGATCTGTTCCGCAAGTCCCAAATGGGCCTTATCTGTTTTAGCGACTGCAAGAAGGCCGCTCGTGTCCTTGTCTATGCGATGCACTATTCCCGGACGTATCACGCCGTTTATGCCCGACAGAGAATCTCCGCAGTGGTACAGCAGCGCATTGACCAACGTGCCGCTGTGATTGCCCGCCGCGGGGTGCACTACCATTCCCCTCGGCTTGTTTACGACCAGCATATATTCGTCTTCATATACGATATCGAGAGGAATATCCTCCGCAGTCGCGCGCGTAGGCTGAGGTTCGGGGAGATCGAATGAGATCCGGTCTCCCCGCTGTACTTTATAGCTTTTATTTTCATTGGCGTTATTGACCGAAACATGCCCGTTTTCTATGAGCAGGGCCGCTGCAGACCTGGTCATGCCTGCGTGTTCGGAAATAAATTTATCGAGTCTTAACCCCTCGTCTGTTTCGCCTGTGAGGATCTCCATATAAAGACCTCGCCCTTTTTAACTATATAATAAATAATAAATACGACTGCGCCGCAGGTGACAAAGACGTCGGCTACATTAAATACTGCAAAGTCTATTAAGCAAAAATCGAACATATCGACTACGTAGCCCCTGCATACCCTGTCTATAAGGTTGCCTGCCCCGCCGCACATAATGGCCGCAAGAGAATAATATGCCGTTCCCCTGCGCACCTTGCCGGCAAATACAATCCAGCCCAGCGCAACTATCACTACGAATGTGAACGCGGCCAAAAACCACGTTTGTCCGCTCAGTATGCTGAATGACGCGCCTGTATTTTCACGATACGAGAGCTGAAACACGCCTTCAAAAATGACGTATGTGCCTATCGGCCGAAGATATTTTACCGCAAGCAGCTTTACTGCCTGATCCAAAAGCAAACCGAGCGCGATGATAATAAGCGCGATGATATGGTCGCGTTTAGTCGGCCTTTTCATAGCTGCTTTACCACGGCTGCGCAGCGTGCGCAGAGCGTCGGATGCTCATCGTCCTGCCCCACGTCCTGTCCGTACGACCAGCAGCGCTCGCATTTCAGACCTTCGGCGGGTTCTACCTGCACAGACAATTCCTGTGAAGGTACGACCGATACCTGCGATACTATAAATATCGTTTTGAGAATATTTTCGTATTTTTCGAGTAGCTGGACTTGACTGCCGGGACAGTGTATGGTGACTTTAGCCTCGAGGGATTTGCCTATCATCTTGTCTGTCCTGGCGTTTTCAAGCGCGACATTGACAGTGTCCCTGATCTTGGCCAGTTCGTCAAACTCCGCCATCTGCTGCTCTGACAGCTCATATTCGGTAAACGGCGGATTAATCTCGTTTAGCATTACGTTTTCAGGGTTGTCGGAGTTTCTGTGCGGCATTGCTGACCATATTTCGTCAGCGGTAAACGCGAGTATCGGCGCTAAAAGCCTTACCAGCGAGTCGAGTATCAGAAACATCGCCGTCTGCGCGCTGCGTCTGTCATGACCGTCCTTCGCATCGCAATAGAGCGTATCCTTAAGCGTATCAAGGTAGAAATTGGACATGTCTACTACGCAGAAATTCCGAACCGCGTGGTAGATTATGTGATAGGCATATTGGTCGTATGCTGCCACTACCCGCTCGGTCAGATCATTGAGCCTGGAGACGGCCCATCTGTCTATATCGCGCATATCCTGAGCCGGCATAAGATCATTGGGATCAAAATCACATAGATTGCCCAGCATATACCTGGCAGTATTCCTGATCTTGAGATACGCCTGCGAAAGCTGCTTGAATATATCGTCGGAAACCCGTACGTCCGCGTGATAATCGGACGAGGCGACCCACAGCCTGAGCATCTCGGCTCCGTATTTTTTGATGATTTCTTCGGGCGCTATACTGTTGCCCAGGGATTTATGCATAGCCTTCCCCTGTCCGTCTACGACCCATCCGTGGGTCAATACGGTTTTGTAGGGAGCCTTTCCTGTCACGCCTACAGAGGTCAGCAGTGACGACTGGAACCAGCCCCTGTACTGGTCCGCGCCTTCCAGGTAGCAGTCCGCCGGCCAGGAAAGCTGCGGCCATATCCCCTGAGGATTTTCTCTGAGAACGACGAAATGCGTCGATCCGCTGTCGAACCAGCCGTCCAATGTATCCGTCTCTTTGCTGAAATGCCTGCCTCCGCAGTGAGGACAGACAAAATCCTGAGGCAGCAGGTAGTCTACGTCTTTTTCGTACCATATATTTGAACCGTGTTCTTTGAACAGCCGCGATATCTTATCTATTGTCGCGTCGTTGCATATAGGTTTGCCGCAGTCTTCACAGTAAAATACCGGTATGGGCAGTCCCCAGTGGCGCTGGCGGGATATACACCAGTCCGCCCTGTCGCGCACCATCTGACTGATGCGCTCCTCTCCCCATTCGGGTATCCATTCTACGTCTTTTACCGCTGCTATCGTCTCGTCCTTAAACGTCTCGACCGAGCAGAACCATTGAGGCGTGGCTCTGAATATTATGGGATTTTTGCATCTCCAACAGTGGGGATATTGGTGTGTGATGTCCTTTGACGCGAACAGAGCGCCGCTCTCCCGGAGGTCTTGCAGTATCGCATTATTTGACTCATCGTAGCGCAGTCCCTCGTATTTGCCCGCGTCTGCCGTCTGATAGCCTCTGTCGTCGATCGGCACCGTCATATCCAAGCCGTACTTCTTGCCCGTCACATAGTCGTCTGCGCCGAACGCCGGGGCGGTATGAACGCAGCCCGTACCGCTGTCCATGGTAATATAATCCGCGTTGACTATGAGACTGTCTATGTCAAGAAACGGGTGCTGCGCGGTCATATTTTCGAAATAAGCGCCTTTATAGGTCGCGAGCACGGAATAATCCGTAACTCCCCCCGCTTTCATGGTTTCGTCCAGCAGGGCCGCCGCAGCTATATACCTGTCGTTGCCTGCCGCAGCTATGACATAGTCTTCGTCGGGATTCAGAGCAATGGCCCTGTTGCCGGGCAGTGTCCACGTTGTAGTAGTCCAAATTATGAAATATATATCCGATCCGTATTGCGACAGCTTTCCGCAGTCGTCCTTGAGCCGGAACTTGACATATATGGAGGTGCAGGGATCGTCGGAATACTCTATCTCCGCCTCGGCCAAAGCCGTTTCGTCATGCGGGCACCAATACACGGGCTTCAAGCCTTTGTAGATATAGCCTTTCTTGTACATTTCCCCAAACACCTTTACCTCTACGGATTCAAATGTGGGGTCCATCGTAAGATAAGGCCTGTCCCAGTCGCCCAAAATACCGAGACGCTTGAACTGCTCCATTTGGATATGAACGAAATTTTCAGCGAACTGTCTGCACGCGTCCCTGAACTCGGGAATAGACATTTTTTTGCGATTAATTTTATTTTTCTTTATTATCGCGCTCTCTATGGGCATACCGTGGTTATCCCAGCCCGGTATGTACGGAGCCTGATAGCCGCTCAAAGACTTATATCTGACGATAAAGTCCTTCAGGATCTTGTTCATCGCCGTGCCCATGTGTATATTCCCGTTCGAAAACGGTGGTCCGTCATGCAGTATGTATAAAGGCTTACCCTGATTTATCTCTGCAAGCCGCTCATATATATGCTGCTCATTCCACTTCTTCAGAAATTCCGGTTCGCGCTGGGGCAAGCCTGCGCGCATGGGAAAGTCTGTATGCGGCAGATTGAGAGTATTGTTGTAGTCCATTGATACGATTGCTCCTCTGCGTGGATTATATCAGTCTTCGTCATCGAAATCTTCGTCGTCTATCTCATCGTCGTCGACAAAGAATCTCGAAAGCTTACGCTTGGTCTTTTTGGGTTTTTGCTTTTCGGCAGGCTCGTCGGCAAACAGATTGCGCAGTTTTTCCTCCCTTGAGGATATTTCATTATTATTCTGCCTGGCGGGCTCCGTCCTGGGCCTGGCCGTCCTGGAGGACCTGGAGACGAGGATATCGTCATCGTCGTCGGCCTGATCTGCTTCGATAGGCTGTCTGAGCCTGGTGTGTGTGACAGCGACGGTTTCCTCTTCTGATTCCTGCGTCTTTATCGGAGGTATGACCATCGTCGCGTCCAGCGGTTTTGTCTCTTCCTGCTTGACGTCCTCCTGATCGGCGGTTTCAGTTTCCGTATCAGCGGTCGCGTCGTTCTGCTCGGTTTCGGCCGTGTCGGATATATTCTTTTCAACCGCTGAGATATGAGGAATCTCTATATCGACGGTCTTGGCGAGCTCTTCTTTGCTTATGGTGGGGATTGTTTGAATTATTTTTATATGCGCCTCATATGATGCCAGCAGGCCGTTTTTGAATCTTTCGACCTCGGCTGCAAGAGCGTTCTTGTGCGCTGTCAGGTCGTTTATTTTGCTTTTTATTTCTATGGCATCGGCGGCTGCGGCCGACGTGATGCTCTCTGCTTTGGCAGTGGCTTCTTTTATTATAGCGTCGGCCTTTTCTTTTGCGGAATCGATTATCTCATCGTAACTCTTTTGAGTGTTCATCAGAGTTTTTTTCCATACTTCCTGCTCGTCTCTGATATTTTCGAGCTTATCGCTCAGAGACAGGACCCTGTTGCTGAGATTTTCACGTTCTTCGATCAGCATGGAATAATCCGCTATTATCTCTTCGAGAAAATCCTCTACTTCCTCGGTTTTGTAGCCGTTGTTTCTTGTATGCGAAAAGCTTTTCTTTTCGATATCGCGCGGTGTCAGCATGGCAAATACCTCCATATATCAATTATATTTTTTTATGCGTATTCGCAAACGACCCTTTTGCGTGGCGGGACAGTTTGCCGGATCGGACTCTATTATAAATTTGCCCTTTCCCCGTATCGTGAGTTTGTCCGAGACGTTCAGCCTCAGAGCCGGAGCTGTGACGATTTTTCCGTTTACGGCCACTTTCCCCTCGCGTATAAGCTCGACGCTGTCGTTCCTGGACAGCCTTGCCAGCTCGGATACATAACAATCAAGCCTGTTGGACGATATGACGCATTCGAGCTCCAGGAATTTACGGGAAAAATCCGGGCCGTCCCATTCGGATCTTACTGTCACATCGCAGGCATATCTGCCGATACGCAGCAGGTTCTGAGAAAAATACGATTCCATATTTTTTAAAATAAATACGGACGCATGCTCCCGGCAGCAAATAATATCTCCCAGCACCCTGCGCTCAACGGACAGGGCCATGACGCCGCCCAGCACATCGCTGTGCTTCGGCTCGGCAGTCTTGTCCCTTACTGAAATGTCCATCAGCGAAATAGGCCATGACTGAGGGGCTTCATCTTCATATACGCAAAGAACGCGCCTTTCCGCTTCCGCATATCCCCCGAAAAAGGAAAACGAGACATCGTTTTCGCGCTTTAGTATAAGTTCGGCTTCGGCCTGCTCCTCTTCGGACAAAAAGTCCGTAAACGCGAACCCGCGCTTGTGAGCAGACTTGACCGCATCGAGTATAATCCCCCTAAAAAATCTGTCGTCGATCAATATCCGTCTTCCTCAAAATCATCGAATATATCCCCCGTAATTACAACGCCGCCGGGGATTATAAGGAACGTGCCGTCGGCAATCTTTTTTACCTGCCCCTGCAGAGCATATGCGACGCCGCTGAGGAAGTCGACAAAACGCTTGGTGTCCTTGGAAACAAGCTCAAGGTTGAGCACAATAGTCTTCCTGGCAATGAGATTATCGGCAATAGATGCCAAATCTTCTCTTGCGACAGGCTTGACGAGTACGAATTCCGGCATGGTCTTTTCCTGAGTGCGTACCGCCGGCCTTGATGATACGGCGGTTGCTGTCTGTGCGGAAGAGTGTTCGATTTGCTCTTCGGTTTCCATATCCTCGTCTTCATAATCGTCTTCTTCGCCTAAAAATCTTTTGAATACGTTCATTTTCTTTAAACTCCTCGTATATCTTTAATTTTTTTATTCTGTATCTTTGTCTCGGCTTACAACTATATCAGATATGATACTGGCATATTTCCGAGTGCGTCCCTGAGTTATTCAAACAGATATGAGCCTATCCTGACCATATTCGCGCCACATTC
>CALXAN010000120.1 GCA_944386305.1 uncultured Clostridia bacterium | reverse complement strand
GTTTTTCTGCCCAGCAAAATATTTAATTAAATTTAAGAATTGCCTTATTGAAAGGGATATCGTCGTATGATATAATAGATATCGTACATAATGCAAATATCTCTACACATTTAAGGAAGGTTCTTTTATTTTTTAATGAGAAGTGTAAAGTTTACAGCTAAGCACAAAAAGATTTTCGCCATAATATCAGTGGCGGCATTTGTGATTTTTTCCGCCGCAATTATTTGGTTTGCCGGCCGGCCGATGATAAAGTTTGCCTCCGATCCCGATAAATTTCGCAACTGGATAAACTCGCACGGAATATGGGGACAATTGGCTTATATAGGCATGATCTTTTTCCAGGTCATATTTGCGCTTATTCCGGGTGAGCCGCTTGAAATAGGCGGCGGCTACGCATTCGGGGCGCTTGAGGGCACCATTTTATGCCTTATCGGAGCGGCTGCGGGCAGCGCTGCGGTATTTTGGTTTGTGCGCATCTGCGGCATTAGGCTCGTTGAAGTCTTTTTTTCAAAAGAAAAGATACAATCACTGAAGTTTCTGCGCATGTCTTCGAGACGGAGGAATTACATTTTTCTTATAATATTTATGATACCCGGCACACCAAAGGATTTGCTCTGCTATTTTGCAGGCCTTACCGATATCAAATTTCCCATATGGATGCTTATCTCGTCTTTGGGACGTATCCCGTCGGTAGTCACCTCCACCATAGGAGGAGACGCGCTCGGAACACAGAATTACTGGCAGGCTGCGGCCGTTTTTCTTATAACGCTGGCAATCAGCATAACGGGCATGATAATATATCAAAAAATAAGCGACAAGCACAACAAGACCAAATTACAGTCGTCCCAGGCCGGGGCCCTGTCCGATGATAACATGAATCAATCCGATAAGATAAAATAAACAAACGGAGGAAAATATGAACGAAACAGGATCAGATATCAATGAACCGGTAAAGGAAAAATTTTCCGTATTTAAATTTATTATGCGGCTTATTTACGGAGCGATGATAGGTCTCGGCGCGGTGCTGCCTGGGATTTCGGGCGGAGTTCTGTGCGTGGTTTTCGGCATATATAAGCCCATAATGGAGCTGCTGTCCCATCCTATAAAGGCCATAAAAAAATACGCTTCCCTGCTCATACCCACCGTTATAGGCATTGCCGCAGGTTTTTTAGGCATAGCCAAACTGCTTGGGTTCCTGCTTGAAAGATACGAAGCGCCGTCTATGTGCGTATTTATAGGCCTTATTGCGGGCATGCTTCCCTCTTTGTTCAGAGAAGCCGGGCTGAAAGGGCGAAGCAAGGGCTCATATATATCCATGGGAGTCGCTTTTTTAATTGTACTCGGCATACTTTTGGGCATCAAAGCTGTCTCGATAACCATACCCCTCAACTTCGGTTCTTACATATTCTGCGGTTTCTGCCTGGCGCTCAGCATAATAGCTCCGGGAATGAGCTTTTCGACTCTTTTGATGCCCTTGGGCCTGTATCAGCCGTTTGTAGCGGGCATAGGCGATTTCGACTTCGGTATAATACTTCCGGCAGCCATAGGCGCGATACTTACTATAATACTGCTGGCCAAACTCGTCACCATGCTGATGGATAAACATTACTCTATCGTATTCCACGCAATTATAGGCATTGTTATAGCGGCTACGGTAATTATAATTCCGTTCAGCTCCTTTACGCTCAGCTTCACCAGTGCGGCGATAAATGTCATATGCCTGATTATCGGCATTGTTGCAGCTCTGCTGCTCGATAAATTCAACAGCAGAGTAGAAAAACCCGAATAAACAACTGGAAATAGAAGTGAAAGGCATGTCCAGCATAAAGCATTTAAAAGCCTGGAGAGCTTGTTTTAAGAAAAATATTGAGGGACGGAGTGCAAGCCGTCCCTCGTTTACTATCTCACTGCCTTATTCAGAGCATTATTTTGATAAAACACAGAGGACGACTATGAGCCGTCCCACATTCTTTCTTTATTTTATTTCAAAAAAGGCGCCGCAAGTCTTATGCTTGCAGCATCCTGTTAAACCAAACTCACGCAATCGCAAGCCCGAGGTTATAGGCACAACGGTCGACTACGCCGCGGCCGAAGTCTAACACTTCAAGAGAAAGTCCTGAAATATATAGACTGACCTGCACGTCATATGCAAAGATATATCTTCATTGGCCAGTTCCATCAGGTCATAGCCAGCGCCCCTGAGAGCAAAGGCGACTACGTCCCCGCAGACGTCGTCGGGGTATCCGACCTTTATGGAGTGTAAAGGACGGACAGCATATTTTGCAATAAAAATCGGAGCGTAATTTTATAAAAAAGAAGTGCTATAAATTTTGAAAAAAATCGGAGCAAGCTATGTATCGCTCACTCCGACGTGGCGTTCCCGAGGTGATTCGAACACCCGACCTACCGCTTAGGAGGCGGTCGCTCTATCCAGCTGAGCTACGGAAACAAATATATGACTGCCGCTGAAGTCAGCAGACATCGTATCTATTATATTACATTTTCTTTAATAATGCAAGAGTTAATCATAAATTTTTTTATAATAATAGGCAGTATCCCTTCAGTATAGTAAAAAAGCGGCGTTTAACCTTTATTTTTATTGTTCGGTTATAAAAAAAGAGGTTTTAATCCTCAAAAGTATTGAAATACCCGACGAAATATGATATTATAAGTAAAAATACAACTGCATGTCCACTTGTATCTAACAAAACAATCGTATTATTCTAACGCGGAAGGTACCTCCTCCCGTCGAGGTTACGGAAGGGTTTTTATATATGAACGTAAATATCACTGATCAGCAGCTTCAAATCTTGATACTGTTCGTCATACGCTCCGCCGGAACTCCTGTCCCGGAGGACACGCTTGCGGATATACTCGGAATATGTAATATAAACTGTCTTAATGTCCAGCAATGTATCGCTGAATTGTCCGAAGCGGGCCACATAGCCCGTCTTGAAGACGACGGCAAATATTATATCAAGCTGTCTGACACGGGCATAGTGATCGCGGATACCTTAAAGCAGCAGGTACCCTATACCATAAGGCAGCATGCGGCCGAAGTGGCGATATCGAGGCTGGGAGAACTTCGCAGAAGGCTCGGCTGCGAGGCTAAGGTCCAGGCGAGTCAAAGAGCAGACGACCTGCCGTTCTGCGTTACGCTGTCTATCAAGGACCAAGACTCCCCGCTCATGAGCCTGTGCATGTATACTCCTACCGAATTTCAGGCACAGCTTATAGCCGATAATTTTAAAAAATCGCCTACCGATGTATACAAAAGGGTTGTAAACGCATTAACAGAATCTCGCCCACCTGAGGAGGACTGAAGATGAAAAACGGCGCCGCAAAATTAAAAAAATCTCTCGGAGGCTATAGCAAAAAAAGCGTTCATGCATATATTAAAGCAATGGACGACGAATATTCCGCAAAAGAAAACGAGCTGAAAGCAAAGGCCGCCGATCTGCAGGCCAAGCTTGACCAGCGAGACGAGACCATAGCGTCGCTTAACGAGGATAAAGAGTCTAAAAAAATGCAGATAAGCATACTCGGCAATCAGATAGAGAGCATGTCGGCCGAATTAAGTTCGGCCAACGATAAGATTCATGAAATGACCGTCGAGACAGAAGCATTGAAGTCTGAGCTGCAGAACCGCCTATCCCAACAAGACAACCAGGCCCAAATAGACGAGTTAAACGCTGAAATAAAGCGTCTTAAGGCCTCTAATGAGGAGCTTTCCTCGGCTTTAGAAGCTGCAAAGGGCAACGCAAGGTTTGTATCCGAGCTGGAAGATTCTCTCGACGAGTTGATTGAATGCATCAGAGAAAGTGCGGACAAAATAAAAGCGAACGCTCAACAGGAAGCAGAGGCGATTATACAAAACGCAAGAGAAAAAGCCAGGAATATAGAGCTTGAACGGCTTCACTCAAACGCAGACTCAAGCTCAAGGATACTTTCCAAGCTTGCAAGATTCAGGGACGCGCTGATAAAATAATAAAAGGCGGGTAAAGATCATGAGAAAAAACTCGGCAAAAATAATCGCCCTTATACTGGTGCTTCTACTTGGGCTTTCGTTATTTGCAACCATAATTTATGCGATAAGCTTCGCTGCTTAAAAATTTTTTTTCCGCCCACGCGGATTATGGAGGGATCTATATGAACGTAAAAGCTTACAGAATCGTCAACACATGCATCAACATCGCCCTGCTGATAATGCTCATAGCATGCATAGCGACTTCCATCTATCTGATTTATACGAGAAACGAGAGATTTTTCTCCGCCATTGACTCAGGTGTGGAGAAATATAAAAACGTCAAGAACAAAATCACCGAAAAAGGACATCAGATACTGAGCAAACGTCCGTTCTGCCGTCAGTAAAAGATATTGAATCCGAGCTGTTTTTTCAAGAAAACATAAAGTTTATCGTTGATAATACTTGCTTCTGCACATTACGAGCAGCGCCTGTTACGGCGCTGCTCACTTGCTTTTCAGAATATTTTCTCGGATAGTAGTAACAAGTTGATTCTTCGCTGTTTCAATAACCCATACGTGCGACTATATAATTGTTTTAAAACCATAATACAACATCATATTAAACAGACTTTGTTGTAACTAAAATCTATTTGACCATTATAATTATGCGCACTGTACAAGCAATTTGCGCTTTCATAACTAAATCATGCTCTTTATCACCGCAAATATATAGTCATATATATTAATAAGAAAAATTATTAAAACCAGGACCAATAAACCTATCGCTAAATATCTCAATATTTTATTGCTTATATTAAATTTCTTTTGATTATTTTGCTGTAAATCAACTTTTTGCATGACAAACATACTTTTTTCCATAGCATCAAATACATTTTCGATTCCCATATTGCCTTCATCAATCAGAAGCATCTCTGCGCCGCAATAATCGCATATCAGTCTGTTCGTCGACTTATCAAACCTTAATTTGGAACCGCACTTCTCGCACTCTAATGAGATAACTTTCATGTAATATCCCGCCCCCCAAAAAAATTACGGTAAATAAAATAAAAAATATATTTTAATTGTATATACCGGCCCGTCCGATTATTTATTCTATAAACGGCCTTATACCTAAAAAAACTTATAAAAGGCGCATACACATCCTGTTTAATTATACAGAAACGACATTTACTTACATGCGCTCTCCTGCGCAGACTCATAATAAGGACACAGAGACGCAAGCTCGCAGGCCGCGCAGGCAGGCTTCTGAGCCTTGCAGACAGTTCTGCCGTGCGTTACCAGCGCGTGGCAGAACTGAAGACTGTCCTGAGGAGGAATAACCTCCCGCAGCTGACGTTCGACTATATTTTGGTTCTTGCTCGTACAATAGCCGAGCCTGTTTGACAGGCGTATACAGTGCGTATCGGCGATAATAACTCCCGGGACATGGTATACCTCGCCTAAAATAAGGTTCGCAATCTTGCGGCCCACCCCGGGCAATTTGAGCAGATCGTCCATATTGTCGGGCACTCTTCCGCCAAACTCTTCCGTGAGCATGACAGACATGTTTTTTATATCCCTGGCTTTGGTATGATATAAGCCGCAGGAGCGTATAACCTCTTCGATATCTTCTATATCCGCGTCTATGTAATCCTGCGGGCATTTGAACAATGCAAACAACCGTTTGGTGACAATGTTTACCCGTACGTCCGTGCACTGCGCGGAAAGCCTGGAGGCAACTAACAGTTCGAACGCATTGTCATACTCCAGCGCACATCTGCCGTTTGGATATAATTTTAGAAGCTTTGCGGTTATGATCTGATTATTGTTATCCATTAATCCGGCTCTCCGATCGTTTCTATATTCGACAGTCCCCTACCCTTATCCGATAAATTTCAAGCTGAACAAATGTCGGATTCGAAGCTATTCTGTCGCTGATATTATAGCATTCTTATCCGATTTTGTCAAAGAATCGGGTATTTGCCCAAGGCGTCTATATACTTCTACTGTAAAAAAATCGCAGGGCCTGCGATTAACAATGCAGACCCTGCGATTCGACACAGCCGAACGGCATCTATCCATAAGGATAGGTACTTATTTCATGCTGTTCTCGTAGCTTTCGATCATCTTCTTGACCATCTGGCCGCCTATCGAACCGGCCTGTCTAGAAGTCAGATCGCCGTTATAACCCTGCTTAAGGTTAACGCCTACCTCGTTGGCAGCTTCCATCTTAAACCTGTTAAGAGCTTCCTTTGCCTGAGGAACCAAAGACTTATTACTAGCCATTAGAACTTTCTCCTTAAAAATTTGTTTGACAGCTCATATCGGCTGCATTTATATTTTAAGAATCATTTGCAGGATTATTATAGGAAATAAATGTAAATTCAAAAATCCTAAGGCAAAGCGGAAATTAGTCCAATTCTTAAATCGTAGTTCGTATCATTGCGAAAACGGTCATTATATGCTATAATAAATCGCAGATTTTATTTTACCAAAAAAATTATATTATTATCAGTCTAGGCAGAAATTAATTATACTTCAAGCGAGGATAAAAGCTTGTCGGTTTGAGTCCGGATTATGCCGCAGAACCAAGGAGAATATAATGAGCGAAAAAATACTGATAGTGGACGATGAAAAAGAGATAGCCGATTTACTTGAGGTATATCTGAAAAATGAAAATTATACAGTTTACAAATTCTATAACGGATCAGACGCTTTGAAATGCATTGAAGAGAATAAAATTGATTTAGCCATCCTGGATATAATGCTTCCCGACATTGACGGATTTCATATTTGTCAAAAAATCAGGGAAAAATTCTATTTCCCCATTATAATGCTGACAGCCAGGATCAAAGACGGCGAGAAAATAATGGGCCTGACCGTCGGAGCCGACGATTATATCACAAAGCCGTTTAACCCCCTGGAAGTTATCGCCCGTGTAAAAACACAGCTGAGACGTTATCGGCTGTACAATAATCCTGTCAGGCCTGCCGAGAAAAACGAGTATGATATCAGAGGACTGACAATCAACAAAGACAGCCATAAATGCTTCCTGTTCGGCAAAGAACTGCAGCTGACGCCCATAGAGTTTTCTATTCTTTGGTATTTGTGCGAGCATCAGGGAAAGGTCGTCGCGTCGGAAGAACTGTTTGAAGCCGTATGGAAAGAAAAATACTTAAACAACAACAATACGGTCATGGCGCACATCGGAAGGCTCAGAGAAAAAATGAACGAACCTGCAAAAAATCCTAAATTTATTAAAACCGTTTGGGGTGTAGGATATGAAATCGAATAGCAAATTGAAAAGCGGGCTTCGGTTTGTTCTCATTTACGCTATCCTGCTCATATCCATGCTCATAATCTTTTGGTTTTTCGATATAGTACTAAACGGAATGTTCGTAGACTGGTTCGCAAATAACTATACGACAATCTACTCAGAATACATCCCCGAAATCGGACAGTTCGGTGTCATTCAGAGGCCGAACTGGGATACATTAAAACAACTGCTTATTATCGCGGGAGCATGCATAATTCTGATAGCCATGCTCATTGTAAATCTTTACGCAAAATATAAGGTAAGGAAAAATACGAAAAAGATCGGCAAAGCTCTGCATGAGTATATCCTGGCGGAAAATGACTCGACAGAAGCATTTCCCGAAGAATACAGCGATATCGCGGCGCAGATATCCGATATTAAAACACGGCTGCGCAGCCATGAGCAAATCTTAAAAGCTGAAACAGCACAGAAAAACGATTTGATCCTGTATCTCGCCCATGACTTAAAAACTCCTTTGGCATCGGTTATCGGCTACTTGAACCTGCTCAAAGACGAGAGGGATATCCCCAAAGACCTGCAGGAAAAGTATATATCCGTATCTTTGGGAAAAGCCGAAAGACTTGAGGAGCTGATAAACGAATTTTTCGATATCGCCCGATTTAATTTGACCGATATATCTCTTCAATACAGCACAATCAATCTTTCGCGCCTGCTGCAGCAGCTTATTTATGAATTTAAGCCCATGTTAGAAGAAAGGGGCTTGACCTGCAAGCTTGATATTACAGACGATCTGATGCTGCGCTGCGACGCCGATAAAATTCAGCGCGCGTTTGACAATCTGCTGAGAAACGCAGTGACCTACTCTTATCCGAATACAGAAATCAACATTGCCGCATATCCGCAGGACAACAATATTACGATCAATTTTACAAATCACGGCGATACGATTTCATCAGAAAATCTAAAGCGAATTTTCGAACAGTTCTACAGGCTTGATATGTCGCGCAGCACAAGCAGCGGCGGGGCCGGATTGGGGCTTGCCATAACTAAGCGTATCGTAGAGCTGCACCGAGGTTCGATCAGCGCAAACAGCGAAAATAATTTAATAGTATTCAGCGTCACTTTACCGCTCTTGTAGGAAAATCGTAAGAAATTCTAATGAAAAATAACGGAAAACCTTGCGGCCGCACGGATAAAAAGCACTCTTGTTTTTGGTACAATTACAGTACCGAAACAAGAGTGTTTTTTTTAGCGTAATATTCTAAAAAGAGGCAACAAAATGAGAAAGAAAAGAATAGCCGTTATTTTCGGAGGCCGTTCCGCCGAATACGATGTTTCCCTTCAATCTGCGGTCTCGGTGCTTGAAAATATCGATACGAAAAAATTTGATATTATGCCCGTCGGAATTACACGGGCGGGAGACTGGTTCCATTATACGGGAGCCTATGATAAAATCTCAAACAACACATGGTTTGAAAGCGGAGCTGAAAATGTCCCGGTCGCAGTATCGCAAAACCGTTCTTCAAAAGGCTTTTTAACATTCTCAAAAAACCGATGCACATTGATTGAATCGGACCTGGTATTTCCCGTCCTGCACGGCAAAAACGGCGAGGACGGGTCATTGCAGGGACTGTTTGACCTGGCGGGAATACCGACTGTAGGCTGCGATACACTATCCTCTGCGCTGTGTATGGACAAGGCCAAAGCACACAAACTGATAAGCCTTGAGGGCATATCCGTGCCCAAATCGCTCACCTTTAACCGATCTGAAAAAGAAAGCGTATTAAAAGAAATTGACTCAAGGCTATCCTATCCCGTTTTTATAAAGCCTCTCAGATCCGGCTCCTCCTTCGGAATAACGAAAGTTACGGAAAGCAAAATGCTATCCGCGGCCGCAGAGCTGGCGTTTGAGTATGATACGGAAGCGATCGCAGAAGAAGCAGTAAGCGGCTTTGAAGTCGGCTGCGCGGTCCTCGGCAAAGATAAACTGACCGTCGGAAGAGTCGACGAAATAGAGCTGTCGGGCGACTTCTTCGATTATACCGAAAAATACACGCTGAAAACATCCAAAATCCATATGCCGGCAAGGATCGACGCAGAAACGGAAAACAGGATCAGGGACACGGCCGTGCGAATCTATAAGGCGCTGGGCTGTTCCGGATTTGCAAGAGTGGATATGTTTCTGTCTGAAAGCGGAGAAATTATTTTTAACGAAGTAAACACCATACCGGGGCTGACCTGCCACAGCCGCTACCCAAATATGATGAAAGGAATCGGCTTATCGTTTGCCGAAATGATAGATAAGCTGATCGGACTATATATCCAGCCATGAACATAACGCTTGAACACAACAAAATATACTGCGGCCAGCTGCTGCTTGTAAACGCCGGCAGTGCGCTCAAAAGCTCGAACAACGAAGAGCTCAGGGCCATAGATCCGCGCTTCCCCGACATCAAGCTGCAGGCCCCGGCTGCGGACGCGCTGCGGCTTATTCTGTCCGATATAAAAGCAGGTAACGCAATCGTACCCGTAAGCGGCTACCGCTCCGCGGCGGAGCAGGCTGCAATTTACCAAAAATCTATGACAGAGCACGGAGAGGAGTTCACCAGCCGATTTGTCGCCCTGCCCGGCCGCAGCGAGCATCAAACCGGGCTGGCTGCCGACCTGGGACTTAATCAGGACAATATAGACTTTATCCGTCCGTATTTTCCTTATAAAGGGATTTGCGGAGCTTTCAGGGACGCCGCGCCCGATTTCGGATTCGTAGAGCGTTACCCCAAAGGGAAAGAAGCTGTAAGCGGAATCGCGCATGAACCTTGGCATTTTCGATACGTAGGATATCCGCATTCAAAAATCATGTCAGAACGCCGGCTTATCCTCGAAGAATATATCGATTTTATAAAAGCTTATCAAGAGAGCAATAAACTGTACGAAAAGGGAAAAAACTCCCTCTTTGAGATATATTACGTCCCGGCAGCCGCCGAAAAAACAACTATATCTATCCCCGATCGATGCGATTACCGAATTTCCGGCAATAACCTTGACGGATTCATTGTAACGGTCAGGAGGAACCGCCTATGAACAAAAGCTATGCGGGCATTGATTTTTTTCGTCTTATAGCCGCTGTTTTAGTCATAACGATACATACCTCACCTTTAGCCTCTTTTACCCAAACAGGCGACTTTATGCTCACTCGTATCTTAGCCCGCGTCGCCGTTCCGTTTTTCTTTATGACTTCCGGATTTTTTTTGATCTCGAGATATTCCCGTAACAACGACAAACTGAAGAAGTTTATAAAAAAGACCGCGGTTATATACATTATATCCATACTCATTTACATACCCGTAAATATATATAACGGTTACTTCGAGCTCGATAATTTTATCCCGCGGTTTCTGCAAGACCTGTTGTTTGACGGAACTATGTACCATCTGTGGTATTTGCCGGCGTCTGCCCTGGGCGCGTGGATCGCCTGGCACCTCGTAAAACGCCTTGATTACCCAAAAGCAATGATTGCAGCGGCCGTGCTTTATCTTATCGGACTTTTAGGCGACAGCTATTACGGAATCGCTGAAAAAATCCCCGCATTAAACGCCTTCTACCAACTTGTGTCTCAAATATCCGACTATACGAGAAATGGGATTTTCTTTGCGCCGATATTTTTCATCCTCGGCGGACTGATTGCGGATACGGGCCCCCGCCCCTTCAAAAAAAGCGCATGCGGGTTCTGTATAAGCTTAGCCTGTATGACAGCGGAGGGGTTGATACTTCATAAATTTGCCCTACAGCGCCACGACAGCATGTATGTGTTTCTGCTGCCCTGTATGTATTGGCTGTTCGGGATGATTTTACATTTCCAAGGAAAACGGTTCAAGCGGATAAGGACGCTATCGCTGTGTATTTATATCATACATCCCATAATGATCATAGCAGTACGCCTGATAGCAAAAGTATTTCGGCTTCAGAATTTACTTATCGAAAACAGTCTGCTTCACTTTTCGGCGGTCTGTCTTTTGTCGGCTGTATTCGGTATCGCTGCGACGGCTTTATTAAATAAATGCCTTAGTAAAAATATAAGGCCGGACACCGATACAGACAGAGCATGGATAGAAGTCAATTTGGAAAATTTAGTCCACAATGCGCAAATATTAAAAAACGCCATGCCGCCCGATTGCAGGCTTATGGCTGTAGTCAAAGCTGACGCATACGGGCACGGCGCCTTTAAAATAGCCTCCTGTCTTGAAAAAAACGGCGTGAAAGCCTTTGCCGTCGCTACAGTCGACGAAGGCATTCAGCTGAGACAATACGGCATCCGCGGCCAAATCCTGATACTCGGGTATACTGCCGTTCGACGGGCGGCCGACCTGAAAAGATACGACCTGATACAAACGTTGATAAGCTATGAATATGCCGAGGCCTTGAACAGACAGGGATTTTCGGTAAAAGCCCATATCAAAATAGATACCGGCATGCACAGACTCGGCATATCATACGACGCCCCGTCAGATATTGAAAATATTTTTTCACTTGACCGTTTAAAAATATGCGGGATCTACACCCATCTTTGCCGCTCAGACAGCTTGAGAGACAAAGACGTAGCATATACCCGCCGCCAAATAAAGCATTTTTACGACTTGATACATACGCTGCAGGACCGAGGCGTAGCCATACCTGAACTGCATATCCAAAGCAGCTACGGTTTATTTAATTACCCCGAACTGCAATGCGATTATGTACGGGCGGGCATCGCTCTGTATGGAACTCTGAGCTCCCCGAACGACGAAACCATACGCAAACTTGATCTGCGTCCCGTTCTTGCGCTGAAATCAAGAGTCGTATTGATCCGCACTGTTCCCAAAGGAGACAGCGTCGGATATGCTGAAGCCTTTATTGCGCAAAGAGACAGCCGAATCGCCATCATACCCATAGGGTATGCCGACGGAGTCCCTCGAAATTTATCCTGCGGGGCTGGCAAAATACGGATCAAACAATATACCGTGCCTATCGTAGGCTGTATATGCATGGATCAGCTTGCCGCAGACGTTACGGAGGTGGAAGACATTGAGGTCGGGGATATTGTCACATTTATCGCAGCGGAAACGGACAGTGAACTGTCCGCGCCGCAGGTCGCCCGGCACGCAGACAGCATAAGCAATGAATTGCTGTGCAGGCTGGGCAAAAGACTGCCCGTAACGGAGAAATAATATTAAATTCTTAAGATTAACAAAAAAAGCAGCCGAGCTTTCATCTCGGCTGCTTTGATACTTACGCAGATGTCATTGTTTTTGTCTTATTTTCCCAGGAACAACCTTTGCAACGGTGTACAAAGGGAACATAATAAAAAACTTAATAATGGACTGCCAATCTTACACAAAGTACCGCCCAAACGAGACTACGGGCGGTATTTTTGTATCTTGGCGGAGAAAGGAGGAACTTCC
>CALXAN010000119.1 GCA_944386305.1 uncultured Clostridia bacterium | reverse complement strand
GGCCAAGGGACTTATCGAACAGACCCTGTTTATCATCAGCAGTACCGTGACCCACAGCACGCACAAAAGCACGAAAGCCGGCAAAAACGCGCCCGCGACAAAAAACACAAGAGGCCATATAAAGTTGAACACCAGCTGTATGGCGTATATCCGCAGCGCATCCCGGCTCTTCTGCGAACCCGACATAAATATGATATAGCTGCTGACGCCCATCAGCACGTACAATATCGTCCAGGCCACGCCGAACAGCCAGGACGGCGGAGCCAAAGCGGGCTTGTTGACCTCGTCGTACAAGTCAAAACTGTTCATACTCAGCAGCGCGGCAAGCCCCCCGACGAGCAGAGGTATGGCCAGGCACAGGATCAGCTTTTTCCATTCTATCTTTTTCATAATAAAAATTCACCCCGTAACAGTTTATTCATTTCCCGCGCGGATATTACGGCCGCAATCGGTAAAAATGCATATAAGACGTTTTTTACGCGGCTTTAAAAGAAATAAAATTGATCTCGAAAGGAGGTATGGGCAATGGCGGGATTCATTTTCGCCGTAATAGCAGGCGCCATCATGAGCATACAGGGAGTTTTCAACACCCGGGTAAGCGAAAAGATCGGCATATGGGAATCCAACGTCTTCGTCCAGGGTACGGCGTTTATAGTCGCGCTGCTGATAATGCTCATCCTGGGCAACGGCAGCTTCAGCTCCCTGAGCAGCGTGGACAACCGCATATATCTCACTGGCGGTATTCTCGGCGTGGCCATAACCGCCACGGTAATGCTGGCTGTGGGCAAGCTTTCTCCTACCCTGGCAGTTTCGGCCATACTCGTGGCTCAGCTTATTACGGCGGCGCTCATAGACGCTTTCGGACTGTTCGGCACGCCTAAAACCCCGTTCGGCTGGAACAAATATGTGGGTATTTTGCTGCTTATCGGCGGAATCGTGCTTTTCAAACTCAATATTGGCAAAAAGTAACCCTCGGCGTATTGAAATCCGACCGCACATACTGTATAATATATATTAACAAATAATAATTCGTGCGCGGCATGGGGAGCGGCACGTCTTATATGAACGGGGAAAAGCAGAAGAGTCTGTCCGTCTACGCGCTGCGGCGGACAGACAACGGGAGGGCGGCTTAAACATGCAGACTGAAAGCAGGAATGACGCACAGACGTCAGATACATATCCAAACATTGAAACAGACGATATAAAAAAACAAACCGATGAGGCGACGCAAGAGCAGCCTATACGGGAAGAGGACACAAAAGCCGAAAAAAACGTAAAAACGATGAGCGCAGCAGACTACGCGATAGGTCTGCTTATATTCATGCTGCCCGTGGCCGGGGCGGTCGTATCCCTGATATGGGCCTGCTCGTCGCGCAACGATAACAGAAAGAATTTCGGCAAAGCGCTGGTGATAATAAGAATAGTGATATGGATTGCAGCGGCAGCTATTATATTCGCCATGACCGGACTGTTTTCGGATTTGCTGTTCGATATATTGACGTAAGCAGCCGTATGGCATAAATTTTATAATTTTTGGATAATATCAAAAATACAACACATTTCGATTATACAATATATCATATATAAATATAGATATATGTTCCGCGCGCTGAAAGGAGAAATACAGAGCATGGAAGAAAACAAGGAACAGACCAACGGACTAAACGAAGAGGAAGTATCGGATCAGGCGACAAATGCGGACGGCTCGTCGTACAACTATTTCGGGGAGCCGACTGTATCCGACGTCAAAGCTGACCAGGCGAACGAACAGACTGACCATTTGGGTGATGAGTCCGCCTCGGAAACAGATACGGCTCAATACACAGCAGATTCTGCCAATACAGTGCGGCTCAACGGCCAAAACGCATCCGAACCTGCGAAAAAGGCTAAAAAGAGCCCGGTAAAGGTCATTTTACTGTCTTTAGTCTCAGTAGCAGTCATAGCCGCCATAGTAGCGGGAATTCTGATAGCTACAAACAGCAACTCCAGTCATGTCGTGCTGGGGCAATATAAAAACTTTACCGTCACGCTCGATATCGAGTCTATGGTGCAGGAATATATAGACTATGTACGGGACATGTATTCCGAAAGCGAAGACATAACCGACCGCACCGCTCAGGAGGGCGACTGGGCCGACGTCACGTTTGTCGGATATGTAGACGGTGTACAGGACGACAACTGCAGCGCCGAGGGATACGCTTTGCAGATAGGCAGCGGCAGTATGATAGACGGGTTTGAAGAAGCGCTGATAGGCATGAAGCCCGAAGAAGAGAAAACCGTCGAACTCGTATTCCCCGGCGATTATCGCATAGAGGATTACCGAGGCAAGAACGTGACCTTTGAGCTGACTATGGATGCGCTGTACACAAAGGTCCTGCCTGAATTTAACGACGAGTTTGTCAAGGAAAACTACAGCAGCTACGGAGATACGGTAGAGGAATTTAAGGATTATATGCGCTCATACTTTGAGAGCATGGAGCTGGAAGAGGCTATATATACCTACCTGGAAGAACACTGCCAAAGCATAGAGATAAACGAGGCCGCCGAGCAGCGCGAACTTGAAGAAATAATGGCGACTTATGAGGAGACGGCCGAATATTACGGAATGGAAGCAGAGGATCTGTTCTATTACTACAACGGCATGACGCCGGAGGACTATGTGCATACCTCACTTACGCGCCGACTCATAATAGACGCCGTGCGCGACGCCGAAAACCTGAAGATGCCTGATTCATATTATAACGAAAAGTTAGATGAACTGGCTGAGCTGCAGGGAACTACGACCGAAGAGCTCGTCAGCTCATACGGCGAAGAGGCGCTCAGGGACTCCATGGAGATAAGCTATGTGTATGAGTTTATCAAAGACACGGTGACGGTCGAATATCTGCCGCCTGAAACAGGCGAAAATCAGACGTCCGAGCCTCAAACCGCGCTTCCCCAAACTGCAGAGCCTCAGACCGCCCAATAATAACTGAATAACACGACCGAGGCCCGCCGCGCAAATGCGCGGCGGGCCTCTATATGACGCATAAACATATTTAAGCCGGGCGGCTGTATAGATTAAAAATATTTTTCTTCTGACTTTCTCCGCTGCACTGAGACGAACTCTTTAACCGCGCCGTTCAGGCATCAATCGGAATACAGTGCGATAATTTTTTCACTTTCCGCTGCAATAAACTGTCCCCTAACCTGCTCAATTTATTTTCCGCCGCCCGCTCAAGTTGATTACATAAACCGCATTTCACACATACTCCCCTGCCCGAGCCGCGCGAAATACATTGCGGAACGATACAATCCTTTATCTCAAAATGCGCTCATAATAAATAATAGTACATGTCACTGTAAAGATCAAAGTTTCTGTTGACTTTTTATAACGTGTGATATATAATACAAATGTCGATTTCTACAGTGTATGTCATGTCGGACAGCGGCATACACGGAACAAACGGCGCAAGGTGCAGACAGCCTGCGCCTTTGAGGAGGAATAATAAATGAGTAAAAAGATTAGAATCGCGCTCATAGGCTGCGGCGGTATGGGCAATCATCATCTTATCGGCTACACGGGCGAGAACGCAGGCAAATTTGAAATCGCAGCCCTCTGCGATATCGAAAAGAACAAGGCCGAGACGGCAAAGTCCCACTACGGGCTGGACTGTGACATATACGAGGACTACAACGACGTGCTCAAGCAGGCAGACATAGACGCCGTGGATATAGCCACGCCCAACTACCTGCATTCCGTCATAGCCATTGCAGCGCTCAATGCAGGCAAGCATGTATTTTGCGAGAAGCCCGACTGCATAACCGTCGAACAGGCAATGGCGATGAAAGAAGCTTCCGAAAAAGCGGGCAAAGTACTCATGGTCATGAGAAATAACCGCTATTACGAGGGTTCAAAATTCCTCAAAGGCTATATAAACGACGGCGGCATGGGCGAAATCTATGCCGGACGCTGCGGCTGGCAGCGCAGAAGAGGTATTCCCGGCAAGGGCGGATGGTTTACCACCAAGGCTCAGTCCGGCGGCGGCCCGCTCATAGACCTGGGCGTGCATATGATTGACCTTTCGATTTGGCTCATGGGCAATCCCACCCCGGTAGCGGTTTCCGGCTGCACTTATATGAAATTTGCAAATGATAAATCTCAGTCAGATTCAATTAATTCTACCTTCGGAGTAGCAAAGGAAGACGGCACGTTTGACGTCGAAGACCTGGCTATGGGATTTATCAAATTTGATAACGGCGCATGCCTGCAGATTGAGTTTTCCTGGGCCTCCAATATTGATGAAGAGAAAAGATACGTCGAGCTGCGCGGAACAAAGGCCGGCTGCTCATGGGTCAACGGCAATGACGTCACAATTTACGGCGAATCGGGCGGCAGACTGTTCGACACAGCCCCGAAGATACACGACGCAGACGGGCATGCAAGGAACATTGCCCATTTTGCAGATGTTGTCAACGGAGAGGCCAAGCCCGACTTTGTGCCTCAGCAGGGCGTAAACATGATAAAAATACTCAACGCCATTTATGAGTCGGCGCAGACCGGCCGCGAGGTAAGGCTGTAAAACAGGTGGCTACTAAGTTTTATGCGGTAAGGCGCGGAAGAAACCCGGGCCTATACCTCAAATGGGACGACTGCAAGACACAGGTGCTCGGGTTTTCGGGCGCAGAATATAAATCATTTGCGACAAAGGCGGAGGCGCTGGCATATCTTGACGGCGCCTCCGCCCCGTTTGACGCGCCTGAGCACGGCGATATTTTGACAGCCTATGTAGACGGCAGCTACGACGCCGAAAGCGGCAGATATGCATACGGCTGCGTGATACTCGAACCTGACGGGACAAATCACGAGCTCAGCGGCATAGGCACAGACGCCGATGCGGCCGTATCGCGCAATGTGGCGGGAGAACTGCTCGGGGCGGTCAACGCGGTCGAATGGGCTGTCGAACACGGTTACGACCGCATATTGATATGCCACGACTACGAGGGCATACGCCGCTGGTTCGACCGCAGCTGGAAGGCGGAAAGCCGAGTGGCAAAGCTGTATGTGGAGCAGATGAACAAATTCACCGAAAATATCGACGTCTCATTCCGAAAAATAAAAGCCCATACAGGCGTACAATACAACGAAAAGGCAGACGCGCTGGCCAAAGCCAGGCTGGGCATAAAAAAATAACCGCCTAAAACACACTCCAGCCTATCAATCACGCGGCTCAGCCGAGCTTTACATTCTTTATAACGGAAGACACTGTAAACAGAAATTATACTGTCATTTGAGAATTTCAGCTCCGCGCAGAGGTGTTAAAGAGTAAAATAATTTTACAGTTCAATAATTGTAAAAGAACGATACCGATAAATCGGCATCGTTCTTTTTTGTACTGACTTAAAATAACTTTTTATTAATGCTTTAAATACACTGATAAATCAGTCTAAATATAAACACATATTCGACATTTATTTTAATTTATAAGAAGTTTAATAAATTGTAACCGGAATTTAATTACAAATAATGACGAATATTATCGATTCTTTATATCGTCATATAAAAAAAACTTATGTCTATATTTTGAAAAGATACCGCCAAATCATACGCATAGTACTTTCTGCACGTTAAAAGCTCAAGCATAAACAGAAACCTTAAAGCAGGTATAATTTATCTCTGAGTACGCTGCAAAAGCTAAAGAAGCCCCCAGCCTCAGTCGTAATATATCTTTGAGCCCAGGGCTGAGCCGCAGCCTTTAACATCAAATTTGTTTTGTCGAATATAATATTATAATTCGACATAAAATTGTGCCATATTTCTATTTTCAATTGTCTTACTTTAAGTTTAAACTTGCCGTCTTTATTCAATATAAAGTGACTTAGGCCGCTCACCTTTATTTCCATACAGTTTATAATTTGATTGTTTTTTTGTCGAATGTAGTCGTAAATTAAAAATAAGACATTATTTCAGCGCATATTCCCTATCATTCAGTAAAAAATTATAGACTTTAATTTTCTTATCTTTAAAAATGTATTAGGGAAAAGCAATTCACAAATCGACATATTTCAACTATTAGTTCTGCCATATCTCTTGTTCGCTGTCCTGCCCATTCACAACAAGTAAATATTCACTGATAATGAGCTTGCCTTATACTGTATTATAAGTTTTCGATATATTTTGCAAATAAAGTCGTAATATGAAATATTCTGTTAAAATTTACGACATGCAGGTTTGTTGGCTAATCGGAACTCTAATTCTATTTAGAATTAATAAATTAAAATTACTATCGAATAACAATATACGATTCGACAAACTTTACGACTAAAAAAATAACCTTAATGATAAGTCTGATGTTCTAAATGCCTCGACTATGTTCGGGCTGCCTCCTCCTCGTAAAGCATGAGGGGATGCTGACCGTGCCCCTCTTTAACATTTTCTGTCCTGAGCAGTTTTTGTCGAATATAAGTAAATAATTCAACAAACAGTGACAGTGATATGACTGCCCGCCCGCTCACATAAATTCTCTCTATTTCCGTACTTTGTCCATAAAACTTTAAAATTTGCTTTTTAAAATTTTTGTCGAATATATTTTAACAATTAGACAATATTGGCAAACAGAAATACATTAATTTTATTTTCGCTCCGATTTATCTGTCCTTTATTATACATTAGCAAAACCTGAGAGGCATTCAACCCCAAGTGTTTAGATATATCGGTAAATAACTGACCGTCTATATAGAAAAGCAACATGACTTCTTTCAGCATAGAGTATGGCATTCCCTGCCAATCAATAATTTATAGACTTTAATATCTTAAAAAACGTATAACAGTAAAGTAGTTAATGATTCGACATGTTTCAACAAATTAATGTCTATTGATAATATGTGTTCTCTCATTCTTTGCTTCCATAAGTTTTCGACAAGCTTTGCCATTGCAATCGAATTTTAGTAAAATTATCGACATTCTACATCTTTAGAATTAGGTTTTGAAGTTGTATGAATTTCATTTGCTTACGATATTAAATATTTTGTCGAATAATAATAAATATCTCGATGTTTTTTTTTGAAGCATGAAAATATTAATCCCGACCCAAAGCGTGCAGAGAGCAAAGATTTTTCGACCATAACGCTCTCTCTTTATACTTTTCTTCATTATATTTTCCAAGTCAAACTCCTGCGTTTTCTATTCTTGATCCAATAATCATCTGTGACGGGTAAACCGTATTCATCATAGCCTTTCCGAAGCATATTTTTCTAAAAGCAGGTTGCATTAAGATGCTATTTATTGTCGAATTTTAAATAAAATTGATAATCTTTTCGATATTTTTATTTTTAGGAATAGTTATATTTGCAGGTCAGTTTTCTAAGTAATGTATTGAAATTATTGTCGAATAGTAATACTTAATTCGACGTTTTTTTTTACCGCCACGCTCTTCAGATAGTATAATCTTCAGCGCACAATAAATTATTTTAAAATTTATATCGAATATAAAGTTACTTTTCGACATTTTATATGAGTATAACAACCTGAAGGCATCGGCCATTTTCACACAGCCTCCCCTACCCTATTATTACAAAAAAACAAAATGTAAGGCGCCGCGAATGCGGCGCCTTACATTTTGTTTTAATAAAGTTCATCGTTTTATATCTTCGATAATATTGTTTATATGTTTAAGCTGTTCTTCATTAAGATGCTTCATATTTTCAATTATTTTATTCATTAATTCAGGATTTTTAATTTCATCGTCAAAAAATTGTGCAGGTGTTATTTCAAAGTACTCGCAAATATAAAAGAATACACTCATGGAGGGAAGAGCCAAATTAGACTCAATCTTATTAATATAAGACTCTGATTGACCTAAATTTATACTCATATCTCTTGCAGAAACACCCTTTTGAATACGAAGTTTAGTCAATCTATTTACGAACTCTTCTTCATACATATAATATCACCACCATCCTGTATATATTATAGCAGATTTATGCCTTAAAAATATATAATTTAATTCTATATTTTTCCTTGACATATAGAATTATATTATATAAAATATATATATACAAGAAAATCACTTTATAGCTTCAATAATGCTGTTAATATTTTCAAGCTGCTTACGGTCAAGTCTTTTTAAATTATTAATAATTTTATTTAAAATTTCGGGATTTTCAAGAGAATCATCAAAAAACTGCGCTGGAGTAAGTTTTAAATATTTGCAAATACTAAAAAATACCTTCATCGACGGCAACGATTCGTTATTTTCTAATTTATTAATATAAGATTCCGATTGCCCTATACTTATACTCATATCCCTGGCAGATACGCCCCTCTGTAAACGAAGATTCGATAATCTTCGAGCAAAATCCTTTTGATTCATAAAATTTATCACCACCATTTTTTTATATAATTATAGCATATAATCACCAAAATAATGTATAATACAATTATCAATTTTTACTATTATATAGAATTGTATTATATACAACACTAAATCATATAGAAATTGACCATTATCCTAAAGAAAGAAGAGAGTTTGATATTTCAAAATGTACTTTTTTCGGACACCGACACACTAGCATTGAATTACGGAATCTATTGATTGCAACTATTCGTAATATGATTTTAAGTTTCAACGTAAATACTTTTTATATAGGTAACAATGGGGCATTTGACCGTATTGCGAAAAGCTGTATCCGAGAGCTGAAAAAAGATTTTCCTTATATTCAGTTAAATACCGTATTGGCATATTTACCAACATGTAAACAGAAACTAGATTTAAAGGATACGCTGTTTCCTGAAAACCTTGAGTTTGTTCCACCAAAATTCGCTATAATTCGACGAAATTTTTGGATGGCGGAACACAGTGATTATGCGATAGTAAACATACACGCAAACGGAGGAGCCGCACGAGCCGCAGAATATGCAGACAAAATAGGCGTTAAAATTATAAACATTTCTCAATTTGAGACCCGCAAATACTTTGAATATAAAAACTCAATAGATTTGTCAAATATAGTTAATGACCTAAACAATGTCAAAAAATGAGCTTATAATTCGACAAATATAATTAATAATGCTTGAAGCAGTTAATAGGGGAAATTAAATAGCAGGTAACTGTTTGAGGGAAATGCGAATTGAAGCAGAAAAACAAAAAACAGAACAGTTATTAAAAAAATATTACCTATTAAGCGAAAATGAAAAATAGAGCATAGTGGTTATAAAAACCTGAGATACGCGAGGAACTCAAAAGTTATTAGCCTTTTGTTGGATAAGATAAAGCTAAAAATTTTGTCGAAAAAAATCTTTATAACCATAGAAACACTTTTACGAGTCGTATAATTTTCAAATAATATATAATCATTCAACAATAACTTAAATACATTAATTTAAATACTTAAAAATTCTTTTAATTAAGCAAACTAAGTGCAAATGTAACCTATTTTCAAATGAATTAATATGTCGAATATTTTATTATAATATTTTATAAATCGAATAAATATGTCGAATTATTACCGACTTTTCTATCTTACGTTTTCTAAGGTATTTATAGATTGGCATAGAATAAAAATGCTGAAAGATAAGCCGTACTCATGTGCTGAAGGACAAAATCGATGCATATGAAGTCATGTTACTTTGCATATAGACAATCAGTCATTTACCGATTCACTTAACTGCCTCTCAGGTTTTGTTAATGTATAATAAACAAAGGACAGAGAAATCGGAGCTGAAATAAGATTAACGTATTCCTGTTTGCCAAATATTGTTGAATCGTTATAATATATTCGACAAAAATTTCAAAAAGTAAATTTTAAAGTTTTATGGGCAAAGTACAGAAATAGTGGGTATTTATGTGAGCAGGCGGGCAGCTATGTCCCTGTCATTGTTTGTCGAATTACTTACTTATATTCGACTAAAACTGCTCAGGCCAGAAAATGTCAAAGAGCTGTAGGGTACGGTCAGCATCCCCTCATGCTTTACGAGGAGGAGGCAGCCCGAACATAGACGAGGCGGGTTTGAGCTGCTTATGCAGGAGCATAAAAACAAAGGCAGGCTTTTACGAAAAACTGAATGGAAGAGTAATCACGGCTTTGCGGATCGAGCTTGTGCGGCAGTATCTTTTGTTTAATATATTTTAAATGATGTAAAGCGTCGATAATTTCAACATTAATCGACTATATTTACACAGTCTGTCGAAAACTTTTAACAGCAACGAATGTGGCGTACATATTATCTATGGGTATTTGAAATATGTCTATTACTACTTTTTTCTATTTAAGTTTAAGAAGCTATAGTGTTATAGAAAAGTATTAAAAGAATATTGTTTGTCGAATTATTGTTTTTAATTCGATAAACATCAACCAAGAAAAATCTAAAGAAGCTGTACGGCGCATCGGTATCCTCTCAGACGATTCTATATAACGATGTTTTTATAATGACATCAGCGATATTCATGTACTTCCTTTACGGTCAACGAAGCTTCCGAAGATACCGCCATACAGAAGAAGCCCGCTAATATGCAAATACTTGGAATATAAAATCTTACGAAATAAATATGTCGAAACTTTTAATAAAATGTTTCATATATCGACCTTATTCATAAAATGCGTAAAAAATCTTATAGGAGCAAAGTAGTTTACGCACATTATCAGTGGATATTTAATTATATGTCGAATAATTAAATAATTTTCTATTATACGTTTTTAAAGGTATTAAAGTCTATAAATTATTGATTGGCGGGGAATAAAAATGCTGAAAGATAAGCCGTACTCTGTGCTGAAGGACAAAATCGATGCATATGAAGTCATGCTGCTTTGCGATATAGACGGTGAGACGTTTACCGATATAGCCAAACGCTTAGGGTTGACTGCCTCTCAGATTTCGCTAATGTATAATAAAACAAAGGTAAAACAGAGAAATTTATACATAAATCATCTTTCAATCGCTTTAGGATACAACGACCGTATACAGGTCGAAAAAATATACACTCAAGCATATGAGTGCTATCAAAGCCGCACATACGCATGCGCATATTTGGAGAAAGAATACAGAGACATACTTACCGAGTACAGAGCCGGGGAACCAGGCATGCCTGAAAAATTTGTCGAAAACATGCCTCCGCTTAGGGGCGAGCTGACGGAGGAGGAGGTCATGCGCATTGTTCAAATGCGTGAAGAGCAAAAGTTTTCATATACAGATATAGGCATGGAGTTAGACATTACGAAAGAAAAGGCTAAGCATACTTACGACCGGTATTATCATACCAAGGCGCTGGAGCTTGCAGACATATTAGGAAAGAGCGCAAATAGTAATCTCGAAAAGAAGGAAATAATAGACTGTTTTTTAAAAAATTGTTATTCTGCAAAAAAGCGGTATGAAATTCTGAAAGAAAAATTCGATGATAAATTCGGCAAATAATAAACTTCATTAGCATTTTATAAATTCATGTAACCACGGGTATGGGAAATATATGAATATAATTTGCCAAAATTTAAATTATTATTCGACAAATATTTCAGAAAGCAATTTTTTAAAGTATTTATGGACTATGATATGAACAAGTACGGAAATAGGGGTATTTAAGCAAGAGTACAGGCAGAGCGGCTTCGACCAACGCTTGTCGAACCATTAATTTACATTCGATAAACATCGACTCTGAAAAGCTAAAGATCATGTACATACAGCCTGTCACAGATTCCGAAATTACTGCTATATAGATATAAACTCAATTAATACGAGTACAATTTGAAATATAAAATAAACATCAAAATCTTTAATAGAATATTTTATATATCGACTTTATTTGTAAAATGTGTCGAAAACTTAAAAGCACTTTATTAGCCGCATATCATTCGGTATGGCTGACTATTTTTAATATAATAACTCTGTCGAATAATAGCACTATATTCGACACCGGGCTGATCATGCAGTGGAATAAAAATAAGACCACGGCTGCAGTTAAAAACTTTGCGTTCCGATATAATAAAGGTCTTCCTTTTTATTTTGTATTGTCGACCCCCGGTTAAATAAAAAGCCAAAATATAGATATTGACAAAATTCGTCTTTATCTGCAAACAAATTCTGATTATTTCTAATTAAACTTCTTTAATTTTAAAATAAATAGAGAAAAAGCTAATTAAATTCGACAAAATAGCGTGAACATAAAGACTAAAATACAGGCATTGCAAGCAGAATTAAATCTGCTTAAACTGCTTAATTTAGCGGACCGATGAATAAAAAGAATGTCCTTACAGGGGCGGGCTTATTTTCCGTAGATTTATAATTTATTTTAAAGAGGCTTTTCTATGATATATATTTATATAATGTCAGCATTGACCTGCCGGAGCCGACGATTATGGAAATCATAGACGCCGCAACGGACAAAGTAGTTACGGCGCGGGCACAAAGAAGTCAGTTCCGTAAAACTGCCGACGCTTCCGCATCTCTGTAACTCCCATGGGACAGCGATCGCGCTTCGGCAAAAAATTAGCACTCTATACTTGAGAGTGCTAATTGATTCATCTGAGGCAAATTTTGGTAACAAATTTGACACAAACGAAGGCTATACTTATTACTGTCGAAAGGGAAAAGAAAGCCCGATGACAGGGCGTTCGAGCCGCCGATAAACGCTCGATTAAGCAGCTAAAAATATACCTATAGCATAGGAGGAATTTATATGTTTGATCTTTTACCGTTTGAAAGAAGAAACCACATGTCAGCCTACAATCCGTTCAAGGAATTTGAAGAGTTTGAGCGGAATTTCTTTAATTCCCCTTCGCTTGCCGAATTTAAGACGGATATCAAAGAAGACGGCAACAACTACATCCTCGAAGCTGATTTGCCCGGCTTTAAGAAAGAGGATATCGACCTGAGCATCGACAATAACTGCCTGACTATTAAGGCGCAGAGACACAGCCAGGCAGAGGAAAAGAAAGGCAACTATGTCCGCTGCGAGCGCAGCTATGGCATGTTCAGCAGAAGCTTTGACGTCAGCGGTATAGACACCGACGCTATCGAAGCCAAGTACGACGACGGCGTTCTCACTCTCACTCTTCCCAAGAAGAATGTTGAGACTCCGCAGGTTAAGAAGCTCGACATTAAATAATGACGAAGTTGTCTTAAAATCCCGAAGCGAACAAAAATTCGCTTCGGGATTTTTTTATCTGATTTTTCTAAAAGAGAAGCGGCCCTTATAACAACTGTTTTGAGTACGATTAAAGAAGCCAAACGAAAGAGAAAGCCACAGAGTTACAGCTCCCCTAGGCGATATATAATCGCAAGCATATTAAGACCTGGCACATACGGCATAACGCCGTCAATGAACCGGATAAGACGGAGGGATATATCTTTTCTTTTTTCAGTTCTTTGGTTCAAAAAAGAAATTATTTTTGACTAGATATTCATTATTTTCTTTGACCCAATTATTCATAGCTTTTGATTTAGGGATTTTCATTTCTATTTTCCCCTCTGACAATTCAATCTTTATCTCATTTTCCATCAGCCCTTTTTTAAACACAAAACGTTCCATATCTTTCCAGGCGATTTGTGATTTTCCCATAATGTTATATTTATTATTTAAATCTAACGGGAAAAAGCTGATTCCCTCAGTATCGAAATAAATAAAGAACGGCTGAAACTGTTCAAAGCAGTAAGCAGCTGCTCCGATCATAGGCAAAATCCATTTTATCTTCATTTTTGGATGTCCGAATGTTACGGCGTTCCTATCCGCCAATCCGAAAATTTTAAATAATTCATTTAACCGTTCTTCCAGCATGCTCTATCTCCCTTAGCGTTCTTTTTTTAAATCGCATAAATGCTTGTCTTTTACCGTTAGGCTGCGGTCGGTCGAAATGAAGGCGACGGCGGCTTCTCCGCAGCTGAAACATTACGGCGCATTGCGCCTTATAACCTCTGAAGTAAGATAAGCTCTCAGGCTTCAAGCTCGTTTATCATACATCAATCGGCTGAGCTCTGACAAATCTTTAAACACAAAGTCGGGGCGGCACAGCGTATCGGCCCGCTCCGCATCCTTTGCCGCGGCCTCGCCCGTAAGCAGGAGCACGGTGGCCATGCCGTGCCTGTTGCCGAAAGCTATGTCTGTATACAGCCGGTCTCCGAACATGCACATATCGTGCCAATCCAGGCCCGACAAAGAACGTATCATCTGTGCGGAAACGCTGTCGGGCTTGCCCAAATATACGGGAGTGCGGCCCGTGGCAGCGGTCAGGAATGCGCAGACCGCGCCGCTGTCGGGGACCATACCGTCTGCGGTCGGGCAGCTGAGGTCGCGGTGCGTAGAGAAAAACTCCGCGCCGAAAGACAGATATCTGCACGCGGTCCTGAGCTTGTCGTAGGTCAGCGAAGTGTCAAAGCCGCTGAGCACGATATCGGCACGCGCAGACGAACCGTCGGATATATGGACGCCCCTGTCGGCAAGGCTGCGTGTAACCTGCGGCGGAAGTACGGCGAACACGGAAGCACCAGCTCGGCGGTCGAGCAGAAACCGAGCCGCAACGTCGGCGGAGGTCAGTATTTCGTCGAGGCTGACGTCGAAGCCTGCACTGCGCAGGCGGGTCAGGAAAAACTCGTCGGTACAGGAGGAATTGTTTGTAAAAAACAATATCCGCTTGCCGTCGGCTCGGAGTCTGTCCGTAAACTCGACTGCCCCTGGAGTAGGTTTGTCGCTGAGGCACACGGTGCCGTCAATGTCAAATATAAACAGTTTTTTATCAGCTATTATTCCTATATCTTTATTTCTAAACATATCAAGCCTCGATAAACGGATTTGAAGATTTGATTCAGCAGGGTTTGCGGTTCAACAGGGCGCAATGCGCCGTTATTCAACGTTTCAGAGCCGGAAACTTCCGCATTCAAAAAAGCACATAGCCCCCACTCTTTGCATGCGGAGATTTCGTATCGAATCATGTAATTATACCATCGAGCTATAATCTAATTGATATGAACATACTCTTATTTCGCATCGCAGTATATTTTATATGTAAAAGAGCATATAGCACACTCTTTGAATGCGGAGATTTCATACCGAAACATGTAATTAAGTTCCTGACTTACTCTTTTGACTCCGAAAATTCCGCATCGCGGCATACGGAATTAAAACCTTTGTGCTGCAAAAAAACATTACAATGCGCCGAAACATAAACAAAGCCTGTATATTCCGATAAACAAATTGAGGTTCCTGCATTTCGAAACTGCTCATATATGATATTATCAAAAAATGGCTTAATTGAAAAATAGGGTCTTCAGCGGCGCTCCTCGCGCCGCTCACGCCTGAATATAAATGCCGCAGCCGCTATGCACAGCAGAACGCACGGGATAAGCACCACGTCGCCTACCCTGGTATAAAGCGTCTGCTCCTCAAACAGCCCGACGTCATACAGCATATAGGTGCGCAAATCCGTAGGACAACGGCCGACCACCCTGCCCAAATTATCTATAAAAGCGGTTATGCCCGTATTGCCCGACCGGGCTATCCAGCGTCCGTTTTCGACCGCACGCATGACGGAGTTATCAAAATGCTCTTCCATAGCCGGAGTATCGGCAAACCAGGAATCGTTGCTGGACATAAGTATAAGCTGCGCGCCCGCAGCCACATTGTCCCGCACGCTTGAGGCATATATGGAGTCGTAACACACAACGCCCGCCGCAAGCAAGCCGTCTACGGGCAAAAGAACGGGCTCGGAGCCAGGTGTCAAATTTTGGTAAGGCTCCGTATAGCCGTAATCTATCAGCCCCGAAAATGGCATTCTCTCACCCATCGGCACAAGCCGCCTCTTTATATACGGCTCGGACACTTCGCCGTCGGGTCCGACAGAACACAGGACGTTGTAATAGAGGTTCCTGCGCCCGTCGCGCTCGGAGGCAAACGCACCCGTGACTATCGTGACATCATTTTCAGACGCAAATGCGGCTATACGCTCAAAGCAGCTGTCGGTAATATCCGCAGGGACAGCGGTCTCGGGCCAAAGGATTATCTGCGCGCCGTCGGACACGGCGGCGGCCGACAGCTCAAGATATTCCGAAACAGTCTGACTCAGCGTCATATCCCACTTATCCTGCATGGCAAGCCCGCCCTGCACAGCGGCCACGCGGACGATCTGAGGCGAAGCCTCTCGGCGAGCTATCCGGGCCGCGCCGAATCCGTAATCGGCGGCAAAGACCGCCGCGGCGCACGCCAGGCACAATATGCCCGCAGGCAGGCGAACCGCACGCCGACCGCGAGCAGAGGACCGCGAGGGTAAAAAACACCCGAGCAGCAGCACTGCAGCCTGAGCTATCAGGCCGTTTATAAGCAATATCAGCAGCGATATAAACAGCGAACCGAAAAGCGAGGCTGACTGTATAAACGGCGTGACGTCGGCCATTATCACACCGAGCCTGCACCACGGAAACGACACCTCGGGCAGGTACTCCTGCAAAGCCTCCGCAACGATGTAAAGCGCCGCGAAAATAAGGAAAAACGGTACGCGCGAACGTCTCAAATATACACAGGGAGCAAAGGCAAGCGCAGTTATCGTACCTTCGATAAGGCCAATAACTACCGAAGCCAAAAACATGAGCGGAACGCCCAAAGCCGCGCTGAGGCCTTCTATGCGGGCCCCGAACGGCAGAAGCCACAGTACAGAGAGAAAATGGTACAAAAACGAATATGTAAACATCGCGCCGCACACACTCAGCCGCTTCGCGGCCTTATAATACGTCAAAGCTCCGATAAGCGGAACCAGTGAAACCAGGCATAAAAGCGAAAGCGCATCGACGCTCAAAGCCGCGGACGTGAGCAGCGCCGAGGCGCAGGCGCAGATAAAAAGGGGCGCGGGATAATTTTTAAAACGCTTTTTCATAATTTATCCCACTGTCCTCTCATATACATATAATTGAACGCGATATACCGCTGAGTTCGAAAAAAAGTCATACGCCGTATACCCGCCGTCCGCGGGCCGACTGCGGCGCGAAACGCCGCTGTAAACGGCACGAAAGGGTATGAATAGATGAAAAACGGCAAGCTCAAACTATTACAGGACACCGTGATACTGGGCGGGTCGAGCATACTGCTAAACGCGCTGGGCATAGTATTTCAAGCTTACCTGTCCGGCAGATTAGGCGCGGACGGGGTAGGCCTGTTCCAATTGATATGCTCGGTGTATGTATTTGCAACCACATTCGCCACATCGGGCATCAGCCTGTCAGTCACCAGGATAATAACCGAAGCCCAAATCAAACCTCAAAGCAAAGGCTCGGTGCACTCCATACTGTCGCGCTGCATGATCGTGTGCCTGGTCATGGGGTTATCGGCCTGCGCGCTGCAATTCGTACTCGCGCCGTTTATCGCAGGCTCCATACTCGGATATCAAAACACGTCCAACTGCTTCAGGATTCTCGCTTTCGGCCTGCCGTTCATGTCAGCCTCATCGTGTATGAACGGCTTTTTCATCGCAGAGAGAAAGGCGTCCAAATCAGCCGCCTCATATATCTTCGAAGACCTTGTCAAGATGGCTCTGATAATATCCATTTTCAACCTGTATCCGCCCAAGAGCGACGCGGAAGGCTGTGTAATACTCACGCTCGGAGTCGTAATAAGCGAAATGTGCAGCTGCACGCTCAACTACATAATGTATTTGGCGGACAAGAGACGGGCCGCAGCGCGCCAAAAAGCCGAACCGGGCGTAGTGCGCAACATGCTGCGCATAGCCGCGCCCGTCGCTACGAGCTCTTATCTGAAATCGGGCCTTACCACGCTCGAAAATCTGCTGGTGCCCATAGGGCTGCAAAAATACGGCTTTACGGTCAGCCAGTCCCTGTCGGTGTTCGGCACGTTTAAGGGGCTGATAATACCAGTGCTGCTGTTCCCGTCCTCTATAATAGGCGCGTTCACAAGAGTGCTGATGCCCGAGATAGCCGACAGCTATACCGTAGGGGACACGAAAAAGATAGACAGGCGCGGCACGCGCATATTGGGGCTCACGCTGATATTTTCGGTATTTATAATGGGCATATTCATTGTATTTGCCGACGAGCTGTGCATGATACTGTACTCTACTTCCGAAAACGCCTGGCTCCTTCGCACACTCGCGCCGCTCGTGCCGGTAATGTATATAGACGGAGTAGTCGACGGCATATTAAAAGGCATGGACGAACAGTTCGCCGTAATGCGCTACAACGTCTACGAAGCGATAGCGAGAGTATTCATAGTATACTTCATCCTGCCGCATACGGGAACTACGGGGTTCATAATCACCATATACGCCGGCAATACCATCAATACCCTGCTGAGCCTGGCGCACTTGATAAAAATATCAAAGATACGCCCCGACGCACGCAAAACACTCATATTCCCCTCGCTGTGCATATGCTTCTCCGCCCTGGCCCTGTCGGTCGTACTCAAAAAAATGACCCAAAACAGCTGGCTGATATGGATTCTCGGGTGCCTCGGCAGCGCCGTACTGTACGCCGTGATACTGCACGCATACGGGAGCCTGCCGTCTTATCCGTTCGGTAAAAAAAAGAAACTCGCCGCTGCTCAGGCAGAGGCTGAACAGCGGCTCGATTCAGCCTAAGGAGCTGAACCCGAAATGCACCCGCCCGCGCTGATACCTGCAATTTTTGTCTTGCACTGCCGAAAATCGACTGCCGCGCACCTAAAATTCGCGGGCAGAGTTAAATTATCGGTTTTCCATTCGGAAATAGTCAGGCAAAGTCTGTATAATACGGAAATGTTTTTTCAGAACATCGGATTTAACTTCCTGCAGCTAAGCTCCCCTGCCCAGCACGCTCTTTTTAAAGCCTATTTTATCCAAAGCCAAAGCCAGCACAATATACAGGGCCGCGCTGGCGCCGGCCTGTATGAGGTTGCCCAATACGGCGCCGACCGCGGACGCCCAGCCGTACATGATCCATTCGGCCGCGAAATAACCGCCGACGGTTATCACGAGGCCTACGGCACATGCGATAAAGTTGCGGGCGCACAACAGCTTGTCCCTGCGCCCCGTAAAGGTCAGCGTCAGCAGCCCTTTGACTAAAAACGTGACCGGGACGTAGATAAAATAGCCGCCTATCGCATCCGCCAAAGCGCCGCCCACAGCCGCCGCGACAAACGCATACGTACCGGGCAGACAGCTTGCGGCGAGGTAGATCACCGCATCGCCCAAATGCACATAACCGTTCTCATTGGGGAAAATATGTATCATGGTAGCCACTGTAGTAAGCGCGGCAAAAAGCGCCGCGATAACCAAAGTATTGATCCTATCTGCTTTTTTATCTTTGCTCATATTGGTATACCAGCTCTCTGTATAATTAAACATAAAGACGGGGCGATCAAGCATAAAGCGACCGCCCCGTCTTGTCCGCCGCATACAGCGACGCCGCTGAGCGCGGAGGCTATCGGGAGATATCGAACCGCCGACTCCCGAAAGGCCGGCTGCAAAAGAAAAATCACTCCTGCTCCAAATCCATGCCGGCCTGCTCAGGGTCCGAGCAGCAGCACTCGCCCGCACAGTCGTCGAACGCGGCCTTGCCCGCACACTCGTCATAGCCGCAGTCGCCGCAGTCACAGTCGCATTCAAAAGCCATGTCGTTGTGGATCTCTATATATTTTTTTGCGGCAAAGTATGCTCCCGCGGCCAACGCCGCAAGTCCGCCCATAAACGCCATGCCCTTGAGAAAATCACTGTTAGCCATGTCAAAAAACCTCCCTTATATTTATGACAGGCGCAGGTACTGCCTGCGCTAATGAGGAGACGTCCTACAGACACCGCGTCTGTAAGAGTCCGCTCTCCGATGAATGCATTATAACAGATTCCATTGACAAAATCAATAGAAAAAAACAATTTCGGAACCGAAGCCCCTCAAGATGTATTATTCCTATACATACGCAAATAATACGAAAAAAGGAGGCTTTTTAAAATGGAATCGATGCTGCAAAACATCCTCTACACCCTATTGAGGGCCACGCTGTCGATGTTTGTACTGTTTCTGCTGTCCAGGATGCTGGGTCCGCGTCAGATATCGCAGATGTCGCTGTACGACTATATACTCGGCATAACGATAGGCTCCATAGCCGCCACGATGGCCATAGACGACAGCATACCGATATACGTTTCCATAGCAGCAATGGCGGTATACGCGGTATTTACGCTGCTGATGTCGCTGCTGACGAATAAAAGTATAAAGGCCCGCAAGTTCTTTTCGCAAACGCCGAAAGTGCTCATCGAAAACGGCAAAATACTCGAAAAGAACCTGCGCAAAACGCACATAGACATAAACGACCTGACCTCCGCGGCCAGGGTCCAGGGAATATTCGATTTGGGCAGCGTACTTTTTGCAGTCATAGAACCTACGGGCAGCATAAGCTTTCTGCAAAGAAAGGAGAGCATGCCCATAACTCCCGAGAGCAAGGAATCGACTGAGGAAAACACAGTATTTGCCAACGTAGTAATAGACGGCAATGTGATGCCCAACGCGCTCAAAGCTATCGGCAGAAACGGCAAATGGCTCGACGGGGAGCTGCGCCGCGCGGGCACGCGGGCGGACAAAGTACTGCTGGCTACCGCAGACATGGACGGTAATATACGGATATACGAGAAATACACAGCCTCAAGAGGAAAGGACTATTTTATATAGCCGCATGCTGATAAAAAAACAGTCAGCTGAGCCCAAAAAGGATAGACTTTCGTTCTAAGCTGTGCTATAATACCTCAATAGATACCGCGCCGAACCCGTATGCCTGCGGCCGTCGGCGTACGGGTTCGGGCAACAAAAAAATCCACGGCCGCCGGGCCGCGGAATACGCAAAGAAGGTTGAACACTATGAACGAAGGCAACTACATACATCAGTCTATATCGAAATCGGCGCTGTACAGGTTTATCAAGGACAATGTCGACTTCGGCAATTATTTTCAGTGCGTGGAGCTGTATGAAAACGACGAACTCATGGTAAGGTACGCGTTAGCGCCGTATACCTGCGACAATATCAGTGAGGTCTACTCACTCAGCAAGAGCTTTACATCTACGGCGATAGGCATACTGTGCGACAGGGGCGTGATATCCGTAGAGGACAGGCTTGTGGATTTGTTTAAAGAAAGCGTACCCGACAACGTGAGCGAAAACATGAAGAAAATAACCGTGGAGCATCTGCTGACCATGAACACGGGGCACGCCGCCTGTACGATGCACGGCGTATACAAGGCCTGCGACGGTGTGAGAGCCTTTATGGAACAGAACAATGAATACGAACCCGGCACGCACTTTACATATAATACGGGCGCGTCGTACGTGCTGAGCGCTATCGTTTCAAAGTTCAGCGGCTACTCGCTGCTGGATTTTTTGAACATAAACGTATTCAGGAACATAGGCATAGACGGGACGTCGTGGTGCTTCTGCGGCGGCAAGCGCGCCAATGCGGGCGGCGCGGGCATACATCTGTCGGCCGACGACCTGGCAAAGTTCGGACTGATGTATCTGCACGGCGGCCTGGCCCCTGACGGGAAACGCATAATATCCGAAAAATGGATAGAAAAAGCCTGCACAAAGCGGACCGACAACGCCATAAACGGAGACGCGCACTGGGGCTGCGGGTACGGGTACCAGTTTTGGATGAACACGTTCGGCGGCTACAGGGGCGACGGCGCGTTCGGTCAGGTCTGCATGATACTGCCGCAGAAAAATATCGTAGCCGTCATAAAAAGCGAGGGCCGCGACATGGTGCCAGAAATGGCGGGCCTGGAGCGCTTTATGGAGGACATGCACTCCCCCGACGAAGAAGGCGCCGTATGCGACATAGCCTACGAACCTGAAAAAGAATATCCGCAGAACATTGCACAGGCCGGCAATATATACGCCTGCGACCCGAACCCGATGGGCTTTACTACCGTAGAGCTCAGAGAATTCCAGGACAGGTTTGAGATGTGTTTTTCCGACGGGCAGCGCCTGCAGAAGATAAGCGCTGGCAAGGGTATTTGGCTTGACTCAAGGTACACGGCCAGGCACTTTATACCCACGCTCGTGGGACTGATGCCCTCCGACCTGAGGGAAGATATAAGAGCGGCCTCGTGCTGCGGGCTGCGCGACGGCAGGCTTGCCTTCACTGTCAGGCTGCTGAACTGCCCGCACAGGGAGACTTTTGTATTTTCGTTTGACGAGCAGAGCATTCGCATAGATATAATCTGCGAAAGAGATTCCTCACTGCTGGAGCCCGACGCAAGGGTCATCACGGGCCGACTGATACCATAGGCGCCCTGGAGCATGAGGACAGCAATCAATTTCCCACAATTTACCCACATACATTGCATATTTTTATACATTTATGTATTATAATTTTTCAGTAGAAACTATTTATCCAATCGTGCATGGCGGCCTTTTACATATATACGTAAACGCGGCGCGATATCTCAAAAAACATGAAAGCAGAACGCCTGCATATACGACGGCATGAGCGGTCCTGCGGCGGAAAGGAAAAATCCGAATGCTCACACTAAAACAAGTAGTAAAGGACTACGAAGCAGGCGAATATTCCGTCAGGGCTTTGGACGGTATCAGCGTTGCCTTCAGGAAAAGCGAGTTTGTCTCCATACTCGGCCCTTCGGGCTGCGGCAAAACCACGCTGCTCAACATAATAGGAGGGCTGGACCACTATACTTTCGGAGACCTTATAATCAACGGCAAATCGACGACCGAGTACAAAGACAGGGACTGGGACGCCTACAGGAACCACTCCATAGGCTTCGTGTTCCAAAGCTACAACCTTATCCCGCATCAAACGGTATTGTCCAACGTTGAGCTGGCCCTGACCATATCTGGCGTGAGCAAAAAAGAACGCCGCCGCCGCGCCGAAGAGGCGCTAAAAAGGGTCGGTCTTGCCGACCAGCTGCGCAAGAAGCCCAATGAAATGTCCGGCGGACAGATGCAGCGTGTGGCAATCGCCCGCGCGCTCGTAAACGACCCCGACATACTCCTGGCAGACGAACCCACGGGCGCACTGGACACACAGACGAGCATACAGGTCATGGAGATACTCAAAGAGATATCGAAAGACAAGCTCGTGATAATGGTGACCCATAACCCCGAGCTGGCCGAAAAATATTCGGACCGTATAATAAAGCTGCTCGACGGCAGAATAGTCTCCGACTCCTCGCCCTATGAGCCCGAACAGGACACAGCCGCAGCGGATCAGCCCGAGAAGAAAACAAAAAAACCTTCCATGTCGTTTATGACGGCCGTATCGCTGTCTCTGAACAACCTCATGACAAAGAAAGGGCGCACCATACTGACCGCATTCGCAGGTTCGATAGGCATAATAGGCATAGCGCTGATACTCTCCATGTCCGAGGGCATAAACAACTTTATCAACCAGGTGCAGGAAGATACGCTGTCCAGCTATCCGCTCAGCATACAGGAAGAAAACTACGACATGAGCGCAATGATAAACGCGTTTATGGACTCGGGGGCGGAAGACGGCCAAACTCACGACAACGACGCCGTATATGCCAACTCCATACTGTACGAGCTGATGAACTCGCTCAATTCCGTAACGGCGGACACGAACAATTTAAGCAAATTTAAAGAATTTCTTGACACAAACAGTCGTATTAAAATATATTCCTCAGCCGTGCAGTACGTCTACGACATACCGCTGAACATCTATACCACCGACCCCGACGGTGAGATAATCAAGTCGGACGGCATGCAGATAATACAGATCCTGTCCGAAGAGATGAATATGCCCGGATATACCGAAATGCTGCAGAATTCGATGGGCAGCTCGGCGTTCAGTGTTTGGGAGCAGATGCTGCCCGAAGAAAACGGCAAGGGCATAAACTCCCTGATAAAAGACCAATACGAGCTCGTATACGGCAGCTGGCCCGAAGCGTATAACGAGGTAATGCTCGTACTCAACTCTAATAACGAGATCAGCGACATGACCCTGTACGCGCTCGGCCTGGAATCGTCCGACACGATAGTAGACAACACTTTGGCGGCAATGAACGGACAGATAGTAGATACCGACGCGCTCAAAAGCTGGTCCTACGAAGATATATGCGGCGTAACGTTCAGGCTTATACCCGCAGCGGAGACGTATCAGCTCGGCACGGACGGCAAATACACGCTGCTTACAGAGACGGACGCGGGCTTATCCTATATGTACAACAATTCCGATATAGGCACGGAGCTGAAGATAAGCGGCATAATCAGGCCCGACCCCGACGCGGTTTCCACCATGCTCAGCGGCTCGATAGTCTACACTTCGGAGCTGACTGATTACATTATAGAGCGCACCGAGAGCAATCAGCTCGTCCAGGCGCAGCTGTCCGACAGCAGCACGGACATACTGACGGGACTGAAGTTCCAGACCGACGACGGCAGTCAGCTTACCGACGCGCAGAAAGCCGAGTTTTTCAGAGAATATCTCGGAACGCTTTCTACAGACGAATTGGCAGAGGTTTACAGGCAGATTCTCTGCACTCCTACGGACGAATACGTACAGCAGAGCCTGGACGCCATGCTCGGTTCCATGTCCCGTCAGCAGCTCGAACAGATGCTGGTGGATGCTTATGCAGAGCAGACGGGCGTAGAGGACGTACAGTCAATACAGAATACTATCTCAGCCTTAAGCGACGAAGATTTGTACAGCTATATCTACGAGACCGCGGGCCAGTCTATACGCGAGCAATACGCCGCGCAGGCAGCAGCGGCGCTCGAGGGCATGGACAGCGCGGGGATAATAGCCGCGTTTGAAGCGCAGGAAAGAACCGAAGCCGACTGGGCAAGCTATTACGACGAGCACATGCCCTCTTCCGTATCAGAATCCACTTATGACAATAACCTCGAGCTGCTCGGATATGTAGACAAGAACAAACCCAGCGGAATAAATATCTACGCCGACTCGTTCGAAAACAAAGACAAGATTTCCGACCTCATAGCTTCATACAATGACTCGGCGGCCGAAGAGGATAAAATTGCCTACACCGACTATGTGGCGCTGATAATGTCTTCTATAACTACCATAATCAACGCCATATCCTACGTGCTCATAGCGTTTGTAGCCATTTCGCTGGTGGTGTCCTCGATAATGATAGGCATCATCACATATATATCCGTGCTGGAGCGCACCAAGGAGATAGGTATTCTCCGCGCTATAGGCGCGTCGAAGAGAGACGTGTCGAGGGTGTTCAACGCCGAGACGCTCATCATAGGCCTTTGCGCGGGCGTGATAGGCATAGGCGTTACCCTGCTGCTGACTATACCCATAAATATCATACTGCACGCGATTTCGGGATTTTCGGACCTCAACGCCGCGCTGCCGGTGGCAGGAGGCCTCATACTCGTAGTAATAAGCGTAGTGCTGACGGTCATTGCAGGATTCATTCCCGCCAAGATGGCCTCAAAAAAAGACCCCGTGGAGGCTCTGAGGACAGAGTAGCCCGAGACGATACGCTTATGTGGGATTCGTCATACGGCGAGCATAAACGGAAATGGCAGACGACTGATATTTGCATAAAATCCTATCTCGGCGTGCAGCAAAATGCCCGCCCCGATATAAAAGATACCCGTCCCGTACGTACATCGGGACGGGTATTTACATATTCAAAGGCCGAGGTACGCCGCGGAAATTTTCATATCCGACGCAAAAAAGCCGGACAACTCCGCAATTTCAGTGCAAGACTTTTATACTCAGCGCAAAGATTAGGTAGAATTTTTTATACCAATAAGCCGCAGATTTTGAAGAAAATTCCTTAATACAAGCCGCCGCAAATCCGGCAAGCGGCTTTTCACTCTCCCGTCCGCTGCAGGGTCAATTATCGACCCGGCCCGGCAAAGCACGGCAATCAGCCATGCAGAGAGGCCCTTAACATGCGTATATATGCAGTTTTTTTGAACCCGTGCTATTGATTTATCAACATAAACAGTGTATAATAATACAGATAAAAAAGATGTCGCGGCGCGCCCGAAAGCGCCGAATACCGAGGGGTGAAACGTATGGTAAATCAGAAGATGAAGCAGCTGGGACAGAACCGCTCCGTTATACGGGACATATTCGAATACGGCAGGCGGCGCAAAGAGCAGATAGGCGAAGAAAACGTATTTGATTTCAGCCTGGGCAATCCGAGCGTACCCGCACCCGAAATACTCACACAGACCCTTGAGCGGCTGATAAAGGATACTCCGCCGCAGCTTCTGCACGCATATACGTCCGCAGCGGGAGACGACGGCGTAAGACGCGCCGTGGCAGAATATCTGAACAATACTTACGACGCGGGCGTCAGCCCCGATTATATATACATGACCTGCGGAGCGGCCGCGTCTTTGACCATATCGCTTACGGCGCTGACCGAGCCGGGCGACGAGGCGGCGGTTTTCGCGCCGTTTTTTCCGGAATACAGGGTATTTGCGGAGCAAGCGGGCGCAAAGCTCAAAGTTATACCGAGCAGGAAAGGCGACTTTCAGGCCGACGCGGACGAAATAGAAAAAGGCATTACCCCCGCCACAAAATGCCTGATAATCAACTCGCCCAACAACCCCACAGGCGCGGTGCTGACCGACGAAAGCATACAGACCATAGCGCATATACTCACAGCCAAGCAGCAGCAGTACGGACACCCCATATATCTGATTTCGGACGAGCCGTACAGGGAGCTTGTATACGGGACCGAAGCGCCGTATCTGACAAAATACTACGACAACACGATAGTATGCTACTCGTTCAGCAAATCCCTGTCTCTGCCGGGAGAACGAATAGGCTATGTGCTTGTTTCGCCTAAGGCGCAGAGCTGCTCGGATATATTTGACGCCGTATGTGGGGCGGGCAGGGCGCTGGGATTTGTATGCGCGCCCGCGCTGTTCCAGTACGCGGTAAAGGAATGCCTGGGGCAGACTGCCGACCTGTCGGTATACGACGCCAACAGAACGCTGCTGTACGGCGCGCTGACAGATTACGGTTTCGAATGCGTCAAACCCGACGGGGCTTTCTATTTATTTATGAAATCACCCGAACCGGACGCAGTACGGTTCTGCCAACGAGCAAAGAAATACGAACTGCTGCTCGTACCCGCGGACAGCTTCGGCTGCGAAGGCTACGTGAGGATATCCTACTGCGTACAGACCGACAGAATAAAGGCGGCGCTGCCGCAGTTTAAACGGCTGGCAGAGGACTACGGGCTGAAGCAGCCCGACTAAATACACAGAAAGGTAACCGAACATGAAAGACGAGCTGAACGAATCAAGACAACTGATAAACGATATAGACGCGCGTATGGCCGAGCTGTTCGAGCAGCGCATGGCGGCGGCAAAAAATATAGCAAAGTATAAATCCGAACACGGCCTGCCCATATTCGACGCGGGCAGAGAGGAACAGCTTGTACGCCAAAACGCCGAAAGAATAGAGGACGACGAAGTCCGCGGCTATTACACTATCTTCCTGCGCGGCGCAATGGACGTATCCAAGGAATATCAGCGCAGGCTCATGCAGGGCATGAGCATAGCCTACAGCGGCATTGAGGGCGCGTTTGCATACATAGCGGCGCAGAAAATATTCCCGGGAGCAAAAAAAGTGTCTTTCGGCAGCTTTAAAGCGGCTTACGACGCGGTAGTAAGCGGGGAATGCGACGCGGCGGTACTGCCGCTCGAAAACAGCTCGGCGGGAGAAGTGGGCCAGGTCACGGACCTGCTTTTTTCCGGGCCGCTGTACATGAACGGCACGGCCGAGATAGCCGTACTGCACGATCTTGCAGCCATACCCGGGGCGGAGCTTAAGGATATTACCACTGTCATAAGCCACCCCCAGGCGCTGACCCAGTGCGCCAAATTCATACGCAAGAACGGATATAAAGAGATAGCCTACTCCAACACGGCCCTGGCGGCCAAATACGTCGCAGAACTCGCAGACCCGCATACGGCGGCCATAGCCAGCGCAGACAGCGCGGAACTGTACGGACTCAAGGTCCTGGTATCTCATATAAACGAATCGCACACCAATACCACGCGCTTCGCCGTGCTTTCGAGGTCGGAAAACCGCAGCCTGGCCACGGCGCACGGAGCCAATTTTGCGCTGATGTTTACGGTCAAGAACGAGGCGGGCTCGCTGGCCAGGGCGCTGAACATAATAGGCGCGCACGACTTTAACCTGCGCGTACTCAGGAGCAGGCCGATGAAAGAGCTGATGTGGCAGTACTATTTCTATGTAGAGGCCGAAGGCAACGTACAGACGGCGGGCGGCAGGTCGATGATGGAGGAGCTGAGCGTGTGCTGCGACAAGCTGAAGCTGCTGGGCTCGTTCGTCAGCCTCAATCTGCCCGAAACGGAGGACGAACAATGATAATACCTCTGCGTCTTGACAAAGACGGGTACGATATCGTACTCAGCCGCGGCTGTTTATCGGAAGCGGACAGGCTGCTTAAGCTCGACCGCCGCGTGCTCATAGTAACGGACAGCGGCGTGCCGCGGAAATACGCGGAGGAAGTGGCGGCCAAGTGCGCAGACCCGCACATAGTCACGGTGCCGCAGGGCGAGGAGAGCAAAAGCTTTGAAAAGCTCGAATACCTGTGCAGACAGATGCTTAACCGCAACTTTTCGCGCACGGACTGCGTCGCGGCGGTCGGCGGAGGCGTAGTGGGAGACTTGGCGGGATTTGCGGCCGCGAGCTACATGAGGGGCGTAGACTTCTACAATATTCCCACCACGGTGCTGTCTGAGGTAGACTCTTCCATAGGCGGCAAAGTAGCCATAGACCTCGACACGGTAAAGAATATCGTGGGCGCGTTCTATCAGCCTAAAAAAGTGCTTATCGACCCGCTTACCCTCTCTACCCTGCCCCACCGCCAAATAGCCAACGGCCTTGCGGAAGCAGTCAAGATGTCGCTGACCTTTGACGCGGAGCTGTTCGACATATTCGAGAACGGCGACCCGCTGAGGGACATCGACCTGGTCATAGAAAAGTCGCTGAAGATAAAGAAAAACGTAGTGGAGCAGGACGAAAAGGAAAAAGGCCTGCGCAGGGTGCTGAACTTCGGGCATACCGTAGGGCACGGCATAGAAAGCTGCTGCGGAGGCCCCGGCGGACTGTATCACGGCGAATGCGTGGCGCTGGGCATGCTGCCCATGTGCGGGCCTCAGGTAAGAGAAAGGCTGCTGAAGGTGCTGCGCAAGCTGGGGCTTCCCACGGAGTTCAGAGGCGACCTTGACGCGGTGAGAAAGGCCGCCGCGCACGACAAAAAAGTGTCGGGCCGCGACATCACGGTCATATACGTAAACGAACCGGGCAGCTATGAGATGAAGACAATGCCCGCAGATGAGTTCGGCAAAAAAATCATGGAGGCTTTCGCGGTATGAAAAACACTTTCGGCCAAAGCGTCAGCATTACACTATTCGGTGAAAGCCACGGGGACGCCGTAGGCGCGGTGCTCGACGGCATAGCGCCGGGGATAAAGATAGACATGGAATGCATGACTGCCCAGCTGGCGCTGCGCGCGGCGGGCGGCCCGCTTTCTACGTCCCGCAAAGAACCCGACCAGCCCCAAATACTCAGCGGAGTATTCCAGGGATATACTACCGGCACGCCTATCTGTATAGTCATACGCAACACGAACACGCGCAGCTCCGACTACGGCGACATCAGATACAAGCCCCGTCCCGGACACGCTGACTACACCGCGCAGATGAAATACCACGGATTTCAGGACTACAGGGGCGGCGGACATTTTTCGGGCAGGATAACGGCGGCGCTAGTCGCGGCAGGCTCGATTGCGCTGGCGGCGCTGAGGGGAAAAAACATTTACATAGGCACTCACCTGCTCCGCTGCGCGGGGATAAGCGACCGGGCGTTTGAAAACATTGAGGCCGACGTGCGCGCGGTGGCCGACAAGGAGTTTGCGGTGCTCGACGATGAGGCGGGCCGTCAGATGCGCGAAAAGATATTGCAGGCCAAGTCTGAGCTCGACAGCGTGGGAGGAGTACTGCAGACTGCCGTAACG
>CALXAN010000118.1 GCA_944386305.1 uncultured Clostridia bacterium | reverse complement strand
AACGCCTACGGGCTGAGCAATAGAGCCTCCGCTTACGAGAATAGAAGCGCGGGCTTCTTTGTTGCTTACGGTCATTCTATTAGTTTCGGCGAACTTGCGGGCGCGAGCCTCGCTGTCCTCGGTCTTGCCGTTCCTTGTCTCCATAGCCGCAAGAGGCTTGAAAGAACGCTGCGCGTCGCCCTCGCCCTCTGCGGGCGCTTCTTCTGCGGGCGCGTCCACGTCTGCAAGCATTTTCTCAACGTCTGCAATCTCACTCATGAGGGCTTTGAGCGTCTCGCCGATAGCGGCGCGTTCCTCTTTGCTGTCGCTTGCGATAAGCTGTGCATTCAGAGCGTCGCGCTGTTCCTCTTTGGTCTTTAAAAGCTTTTTAAGTCTCTCTTTCATTTTTTCGTTCCTCCATACATCGAAATTAAAGATTTAATATAATAATTTGTTTTGCCCTTTTCAGCCTCCGCCTGTCTCAGCCAAGCCTCCGCTTGTTCAAGACTTCGGGCATATATAGCGGTCTTATCTCCATAAGCCCCGTTATCACAGATTGATACGTCAAAAAGTTTGCCGACTTCAAGTATTCGACGGTGGATATAACCGTCTGAACGTTTTTCTTTGTCGTCCTTTTTGACTGTGAACGCAAAACTGCCCTCGGTGAGCAGTCCTGCTCTTGTTGCGAGATACATATCCTTATTGAAGCTCGTCGGTATAAGGTCACTGTCCATGCGTAGCCCTGTATCATCGACGGTCAGGCGCAAACTTTTATTTCTCGTCCGCGCCATAATCATGAAGTTATCGCTGTGATTGTATCTCAAGCATACGTCCGACATATCCGCATTGTCAAAGGCATGCGGATCAATGCTTTCGAAAAATCCGTGCTCATCAAAGCCGATAAAAGTTTCTTTGTCGAACACTACGGGATAACCGCTTGCGTTCATCAATTCGCTTTCGTCCTCGGCGCGCTTTTCGATTTTAAAATCAGCTATATTTGCAAGCCTTGTTTCTTTTTCAAGCCTCGGTTTCGCTTGTGCCTGTGCCATTGTCTGTACCTCCCTGCTGTAAAGTGTTGTTGTTATTCTCATCAAGCAGTGCATTATAGCCTTGCGCGATTACTTGTCCCTGTCCGTCCGGCAACGGCGGATATCCCAACAGCTCCCGTGCCTCGTCTTTTACAAAGATTCCTGCGGGCAAGCCTATCTGCAATGCGGACAACTTGTTTTCCATGCTCATGAAAACAATACTATTCGGATATAATACAATCGCGTTGCCGTAGCTTTCTTCTCGCTCGGTAAACACGACTTTGCTCATCGCCTCGCCGAGAGATTTTACATCTGCTTCGAGCGCGTGTTCATAAAACGCCTCTTTCTGCGTCTTTGTATAATCTCCGTTGAGTATTGCAAGGCTCACGCCTGTATTTCGCAGGATGTTCTGATAGAAAAACTCCATTGTGTCCTTGTCAACGATTTTCACATCGCGGGGAATATTGATATATTCCGTTTTCAAGTCGGAAAAGATAATGCCGCTCTCATTATTTGCAAGCTTCTCGTTAAACTCCTGCTGCGCTGCGATTGTTTTCTCGTCGTCGAGGTATGAATTGTATTTGACAATGCCGTTTATCTTTGACGAAACGTTCAGCGCGACGGCAATTGATTGCGTGAGCTTGTCATATTCATTGAGCAGAGACAAAAGCCCTCGATCATCATTGCCTCCGAATGCATTACCGCCGAAATAATCATTTACGCCGTAGTCCTTGCGCCAATGCACCACGTCGGATGCGGGCAATGTGACATCATATCCGCTATTGAAACGAAAATAGATATAAAGCCGCTCGTTTTGGTCGGTCAGATACTCGACATACGTCGGCTTTAAGGGGTAAAGCCCTGTATAATACCGCTCGCCGCCGTTCGTGGTGTAATATGTCGGGTATATATAGGCGTTTTTGTTCAATTCAAGGAAAATCGTTATCTTTTCAAAGAAATCGCTCTGTGTCATGTACTCGTTCGGGCGACGCAGACAACGTGCAATACTGCTGTCCGTTACGACTTCCTGCTTCCCTCCGCTCATGCGGATATGACGAGGCTTTAGCTTTTTAAATTCGTTCGCCTTGCAACGGATCGCCTGCACTATGATGTCGCTTGCATATATGTTGTCGCCGAACTCTGAAAAATAGGGCAGATATCCCGACTGCGTAGGCGCGGGACGTACCCCCGCCTTTTTCGGCTGCCGTTTAAAAAAATCCCAAAAGCTCATGTCTCCCCCTATTACTTAACGTATCTCATGTATTCACTTCTGAACCGTTGCAGAGTGGCGTATAAGATTATAAGCGTTACAGCTCCGTCAATCCTGCGCGACGGTTGTTTCCCGATTTTCACGCATAATATTTGCCCTTTGCCGTTCATCTCTATTGCGCCGTTAGATAAACACCACTTGTCAACGGGATTGTTACCGTAATTTATTACGCGGCTTTTTAAATCTGCCTCAACCAACCTCATCGGATTTGACATAACGGCGGGGTTCTGTTGTATGACTTCGGTTTCAATTCCGTATTCGTCCATACGATTTATGAAGTCTCGCGCAAACCGCACGTCATACCCGCATTTAACGACGCGGATATTATATTTGTTTTTCAGCCCCGCTATCCAATCCGCGACGAGCGTCAAATCGTTATCGTTCCCGTCGCATACGGTCATATATCCGTCTTTTATCCACTCTTTGTATTTCGCGCCCGCGTTCTTATCGTCCGAGCTGTCCAGCTTGCTTGCCGGAAGCCAATAATGCGAGAATACATACTTCTTATCATCGTTCGGACGCATGAACAGCAGCTTGCAGTTTGTCAAGTCCGTTGTCTCGGCAAGGTCAACCGCCGCCAAGCAGAAGCAGCCGCGAAAATCTTCAAGGCTTTTGACTTCCTGCTCATAGTCATAATCTTCAAGCATGAGCCATGCCGCCGCCGTGTTCTGCGGGATATTGAAATCCTTGCACAACAGGTGAATGCGCGTGGCGTTATCTCTCTTTGCCGTCCCAATATCGCGTTTCAGCTTTGCAACCTTTTTCACGCCGTAAATAATGGACGGGTTTGACTTCTGCCAGCTCGATTCATCTTGCCATACTTCCGATTCACTGTCCTGCTCGTAGAGGAACGGCAAGAAATGAATGTCCTCTATCTCTCCGCTTATGACTGCCTTTGCGGTTTCTATCTTCCCGTCAAGGTAACAATCGCGGTTAAACCCTTGTGTTGTACAATTCATGAAAAGAGGCTCGTCTTTACTGGACATTCCGCGCCAGCAAGCCTCCGCGATTTCGCTTTGCTTGTTTTCCTCTTTGATATCGTGCGATTCGTCAAGGTATGTCTTATCTATATTGAACCCGTCTTTATTTTGGGTTTTGCTCGATAAGCGAAAGACGGTTATATTCTTCGCTTCGTTCCGTATCTCTACAAGGTTTGCGCCCGTGATTTCTTTTTTCGGGTCAAGCCTTGCCCTCATGCCGCCGATTTCGCGCCAAATCAATTTTGCCTGCCTGTCATCGTTCGACGCGCAGCATATATCGGTGCCGCCCTCGCCTATAAAAAGGTCTGTGTTTCCGTCTGCGGCAAACATTGTTGACTTGCCGTTCTTTCGGGCAACTTCAAGCAATGCCTCATTGAACCGACGCAGCCCCGTGTCCGCCATTTTAAAAGAATAAAGAGCCTCCCAAAATGCTTTTTGCCAAAGCATTAATTTTATGGGTTGCATATAGTAGGGTGCTTTGCTTTGCAAACAAAAACGCTCTTGGAATTTAAAACGCTTGTATGCGTGAGCGGGGTCAAATATAAATCGAGGGTCATTTAAATCTGCAAGCAGATTGTCAAGCTCTTTTCTTATCCAATTCCCGACGATTATATTTCCTTTCCGTATTTCCTCGTCGTATTGTTCAAGATATGTTTTATCCATCAAACTCAAACTCTCTCAATGCTTTTACAAGCGGGCTTTCTCCGTTCTCGCCCGCGCGGTAAAGCGTCGTTTGCAAGACTTTCAATGCATTCAGGTATGACTGCATATATTCTTTATATTGCTTGCCCGCCGGAGTTACTTCTTGTCGTGCCGGATTGTTCGGGTGTACTCGGATCGTGGGAAGATTGCGAAGCTCCGCGAGCCTCGATTCTATGAAAATAACGTCTTGAAGCAACGGCTCGATTACTTCCCGTTTGTCCTCGTCAACGTTCTCAAATATCTTTTGAAGTTTTTTAAGTCGATTCATAAAACCCCTCACTGTTTTTGCGTCGTTATTTCCGGCGTTTTCGGATTATGCGCCGATATTCAAATTTTTCGGGATTTTGATTTCAAAAATCTCATTTTTTTGCCCCGCACGGAAAAGAGGAGGGGCGCACAGTTAAATTCTGCTCCGAAAATTTTTATGTCATGGGGGGGGGTATCCCACCCCATGCGAAAGGAGTAACGCGCCCTTGACCGCCCTGTGTGCGCTTGCTGTGCCCTTGCACTTGCATAGCCACCACAATTATTTTTTATATATTATCAGGCTGATAACTATCGAACCATGTATTGATATAATCAATCCACTGCGCCTGTACAGCCTGCCTGCTCTCGTCACTTGCAAGCCGTCTTATACACTCGTCTTTCGGTGTGTCAATGTGTATACCTTCCGCTCCGAGCGTTTCAATACGGCGCATTCTGTCGCCAAGATAAGCCCCGCCCTCTATAACGTAAGCGGTCTGCCATGAGCCTGCCCTTGTCTTTATACTGTCTAATACAGCATTGCGCACATTGAATACTATGTCTTTAAGCCCGTTAGGCTTGATGTATTCGGGCTGTCCGCTTAATGCGCTCCATATCCTGTCTATATCAAGAACCAAATCGCCCGCCTGCATGTTATCACGCACGAAAGAGCTTTTACCGCTGCACGGTGCGCCGTACACATAATATACCTTGCGCTGCCATGACTTCACGCGCCCGCCGAAACGATTGTGTATTTCGTTGTGGCTCTTGATTGACACAATCATTATGTTGTCAGGATTCAGGCTAATGCTTCTGTCATTGACATTCTGCATAGTCAGCTCTGTCTTGTGGTGCAGTATTATGTCATAGCTTTTCAAAAGCGGCTTGCCGCTGTACTCGTCGTACAGTACGCCGTCTTTCTTGTTAACGCGCTCGGCTATAACTATTTCACGGAATTTGCGCCATTCGCCGGACGTATAGAATTGTGATAGGCTTTTAAACTCCAATTATTTCAGCTCCAAGTCAAAATTATTTGCCTCGGCTATCGCCTTGCGCAATTCCATTTCCTGCTGTTTCAAATCGGATGTTATAGTGTCCTTGTCGCGCCATTCCTTATCATAATTCCGCAGAAGCATTGCGGCCGCCACAGGATCAGGCAAGCAATACCGCTGGTATACTTCTACGTTTGTAAGCTCTCCGTTTCTTCTAACGCCCTTGCGTTCCTCGTACTGGAAGCCTGTTGCCTTTTTAAACAAGGCCGCCTTAATTTCAAGCACGACATTTTGTCTCCCCGTGCGTAAAGCGTCCGTTAATTCCAAGTGTTTGTTCTTGTAATCGTTGAATGTGCTTACGGCAATTCCTAACGCCGTGCAGATTTCTTTTTCCGTCGCTCCCGACGCGCTCCACTCTTTTATTTTCGGCAGGAACGGCTTGACGTACTGTTCGTATTTGCTTTTACGTCCCGCAGGCATAACGTTCAACCTTTCGTCGTATTGTGATATCCCCGCCGCCTCCCGAACGTCGAGCCTCAGCTGCGTTCTCATCTATTGTCAGGATAGCACAATGACAAATATATTTCTCCCTCGAAAAAGAGCGCCCCGCATGATTTTTTTGCGAAGCGCCCTTTTTTACTTAAAGTGACTTTATTTTCTTCACCTTATCCGCGTCGACCCAGCCGTACACGGTCGCGCCCGAGCCTTTGACATATATCAGGTGATAGGGGTGCCTGGACTGTCCGAGCTTGTATATCTGCGTGAGCTTGGCCGTGCCGCCTTTACAGCTTTTGCCTGTAACGGCGTTTGCGTTGGTGTAGTGCACGTCGCCCGTATAAGTCACGACGTCTCCGACTTGGGGCAGCTCGTCCGTATTGTCGTAGACGTACTGTATGTCGGGTATGGTGAGCCAATGCGTCCAGCCGCGGCCTTTTACCTTTGACTGAACTATGCCGTCTCCGTAGCTGCCGAGCGTACATTCGACGGCGTTGCCGTCGCCTATGTATACGCCGACATGTCCCGTTTTGTACAGTATTATGCCCGGCACTTCGGGCAGCGTATCTATCGTGCCTCTGCTCGTGGCGCAGTTCCACAGCCCGCCCGTGTTGCGGTCGGTCTTGGAATTATACCTGATATCGTGCGCGCCTTTGTCCGTCCACAAGAACCACTTTATTAGGCCGGCGCAATCGCAGCCTATCCAGTAGCCGTTTGTGCATTTTTTAAGCTCGGCTATTCGTCCGGCAGAATATCGGGTAGGGTACTGCTTGGCCTTTTGGTCTATGGTAGTGTTGGTAATGGTGCGTCCGTAATCTCCCCACATATATTTTGAGGAGACATGGGTGGCCTTGTTAAGGCAGAAATCCGCTAAATCCTTATTCGTCAGCATCTGTATACTCTCCTTCCGGCGTAGATTCATAGGGCTGCGTGTAGGTGAGAGCTCTCGGGCTGTCCGTTACTCCTTTGGTCGTGGGGTCTACGAGCACGCCGAGCGCGGTCAGCGCGGATATTATCGTAGATACCGCGCTTACAACGGTGCTTTCCGCTATCTGCGGCACAATGTCGAACAGGCTCAAAATGCTGTACACAAACGATATGACCGCAGGTATGGCCGTGAGCCAAAACATCGGGTTGCGGAGCCTTACGCTCCAGTTGATTTTAGACATCTTTTTCTCTCCTTTATGTTTTATATATTCAGCGGGCGTTCCCGCACCTGAAAAGCGTCTCCCATTTCCGTTATGTCGGGGTAATTGCTCTTAGCGACTTTGATGGCGAACTTATCTATCTCATATGCGTAATATGCGACGTTTTTGAAGCCCATTTTATCAAGGCAATACCTGCCTGTACCGATGCCGTCATACATGGACAGCACGCATATATGCTCGTCCCTCGGCACGTCTTTAAGCGCGCCATTAAGAATGTGGATAATAACCTCCGCCGTCCAGCCGTTACCGAGGCATTTATATGCCTGAGTTTTCGATACCGCTCGGCAATAATCGTCGGGCAATGTCTGAAGTCTGCAGCATTCCGTCACGGTCAGTTTGCGGATAATATATTTTCCGTCTTGCAGCTTTACGGGATATTCCTCGCCGTTAATGTCGAGATATCCGTCTTTTACTTCATATACAGGATAGGTTCGGCCTGAATCGTCCTCAGGTATAGAATACAGCTCCGTCTTCGCGCCCATTCCTCCGCCTTTTCCGCATAACGCCGTAGATTTTCCGTCGCAGCTATATACGCGATACTGCTTGCTGTCGTATTCGGAGCGTTGGGCGTTATTCTCTATTGTCCCTATGCGGACGGGGAAAGCAATCATGTTGTCTTTTGTTACTGTCGTTATGGTTCCCGTTTTGTCCATGCTGTGATTTGGTTCAAACCGCTGTATCAGCTTGACGGATTTATCATAATCTGCACGATGCCCGTTTTTATTGATTCTTCTGCCTAATATTCGGCCGGGGATAGGGGCGCCCGATATAATAACAGGCTCCGCAACCATAGTGCGCTGCTTGCGCTTAAGCGTGTTCCATGCCACGGCTCCGTTGTATGTCGCTGTAAGAGCATACGATTTTTCTCCCATAGGAAGGCCTGATTCCAAAACATCTCTCAAGACAATTCCGCGGTCTGCCGGCCGGCCGACGTCGCCGCAGTTGTGCACGTAAAACCGTCTCCTGTTCTGCGCGGATACGAGCGCGCTGTTTATTTCAATGTACCGCGCGTCGGTTTCTCCGACGCCGAAACGCTTCTTTATTTCGCTTTTGATTTCTGCCGCCGCCGATACGTTATTTTCATAAAGGTAAAAGTCGGGCTTGAATTTCTCTTTCGCTGTCAGGTAATTTTCAAACAGTTCCCAGCCGAGGCCGCTCGGTTTCGTCTCTCTGTTCTTCGTCTGAGCGATGCTCCAGTATGTACAGGGGCTGCCGCCGAGCAAGAGTTTTATCATTTTCTCACTTCCTAATATCTTTCTGCCGATTCCAATGTTAATTGTTCGGTGCGTCGTTTGCGGCGTTGGGGGATATATCCGGACTCAAACCGAACTGTCAGCTCAGTCAGAGACATATTGCGGGAGAACGTGGTGTGCGAATAAGGCTCAAGCCTTAACAGCTCCGAGTACAAATCGGGATAATCCCTCCATAGCGAGTGCAGGTCCGCGTAGCACTGCTTCGGGCAGAACCAGCAGCCGCCCCTGTATATATCGTCTTTGCCGTACATGGGAGACAGAAGCCCGTATTTTTCGCATATAGTAAATGCCTCATGTTCAGTCAATCCCTGCTCATACAACAGGCTTCTGTATTTTTTTTGTTCGGTTGATTTTTTTATTGTTCTTTTCCATCGTTTTTTTTCGTCGTATGCTATGCCGAGATAATGTACTACATCAGCCCCCCTGAACCGGGAGGTGTATTTATTTATCGCTTTGACTTTGAGGCGGTCGTTGCACCAGGCTCCGATCGTATGCGGGAAACCATATATATCACCGATATGTCCACCTGATTTTTTGGCTGTGAAAAACTGTTCGATGAAGCTGACACCGCTATACGTATGGTCAACCGTCACTCCAAATAATTCTTTGAGCCGCGCTTCTGCGGTCGGTATCCATTCCGCCATGAGCGGGTGTTCCCCGCTGATATCAGGAGAGAAGCGTATATCGCAATACATTACCCGGTCAATAGGTATACCTTGCTCGGCGGCGAGTATCAGCGTCGCCATGCTGTCCTTGCCGAATGAAAGGTTAAATATATTCATGATTTACTCCTCGCCAACGGCGAAACAAATCGCTTTGAAAAGAGGGCAATGAGGGATATCATCGCGGATTTGAATCGTAAAGCAATAGTCTATCATATAATCGGCGCAGCGTTCTTTTGCCGATTTATCTTTGTTTTTTTGGAATGTAAGCTTAATAGTGCTGTTTTCCATGTATTCACAGGTTATGCTTGAGCCGCTCTGTGACACAAAAAAAGGACACTTCGCCATTTGATATGCATTCTCATTCATCTTGACCCATACCCCATATTTTTAAAAAATATTAAGCGCCCTTGTGCGCCCGGCTATGGCGTACAGTCTGCCCGTGCGCACTCCCTGCAGCAATCTGCCTCCGCAGCCCCGAACGCTCGGGGTATATGCTATCTGTTTATATTCGCCCTCGCGGCGCAGAACCTCTTTGCGCGTTCCCTCGTCTCCGCGCGTTATATCTACCGCCGCGCCCGCTTCGATAAGCTTGCGCATTTCATGTCTTGTTAATTGCGTCATTTTTCTATCCTCCTTACTATACTTCTTTAATACGTAAGCCGTATACATACAACATGAGCTTTCGCTTAATGATATAGTCTTTTGTTTTGAACCCTTTGGTATCCTCTACGACGGTTTGGCCGTTCTCCGTGTAGACAAAATCCGCGATATACTTCACGGGCAACTCAATGACCTTGCCGAGTTTCTCTTTCCCCGTCTTGCTTATCGCTGACGGTTCGCGCTGTGCCGGTATCAGCTCGAACGGCTTTTGCAGTTCAAGATTTTCAATACGTCCCGCCCGCTCCAGCAGTCTTAATTCGCAATATCTGTTTGCTTCCTTGCGGCTGTCAAAGGCGAAGCCGCCGATAATTACTCGTTTGTTGCCGTACTTCACGGCGCCGTCTCCTCTTCGTTGACTTGCGATGCAATCAGTTCCCAACTGTCCTGCACGGACTTGTCAAGTTCATTTTGATCTATTTCGCTGTTATGCCTTATTCTTTTACGAGAAGGGGAGGCTTGTCCCCACGTTTGAATCGGATAAAAGGCCTGCCATCCGCGCATAATAACTTCTTCAAGATATTTCTCAACGGTCAAGTTGCTTTTTGCGGCGGTATCACTAAGCTTGTTAAGGTTCAGCTGAATAGCTCTGTCCGTCATAGCCGCCCTTTTTGCTTTGCGGACTTTCAGCCAATCCCCTAAAAGTCCTTTTATTACACTCGCGTTAGAGGGGTCGACAGTTTCGCAATATCTGTCAATCAGTTCATCGAACGTGCGACTTTCTTTCTTTATCTTTCTTTCTTTATATTCTTTTGTATTATTATATACTGTATTATTCTTATGGAAAAATTTTTCCGGGGTCATTGGAAAATTTTTTCCGTCTCTTTGGAAATTTTTTTCCAATGTGGAAAATTTTTTCCGGGGCGGGACAATGGTTATCGCCCGCAAATCTATTGTCTTCCCGTCTTCCTTGTATCGAGTAGATATTTCGATGTACTTAGATTCTTCAAGCGATGATATCCAGCCTCTTATGCTGCGTTCAGACACCCCGTACAGTTCGGCGAAGTACTTATTGCTTGCCCAGCAATACCCTCGGTCATTACACAACGCGGTTATTTCTCCGTACAGTAGCTTAGCGTTGGCGGTTATGTTTGCGTCGTATCTTACGTCAGCCGGAATAACGGCGTAAAACGACCTTTCACGTGTTACAACATCTTCTTCCATAGAGATATCTCCTTAGATTACATACAAGCTTGCAGTGTCATTGACGGCGATTAAGTCTTCAGGCTGCATTCGGTATATCTGCGCCATTTTGCGCAACATCGACGGCATGGGCAAACATTGTCCGCTCTCAAACCTTGAAAGCATAGGAGCGTCAATAGGCTCGTTTAACGCCCTCAGACGCTCTACAACCTCATCCTGTTTCAAACCTGATTGTATACGGGCCGCCCGTAAATTATTGAATAAAGCTTCTTGCAAGTCCTCAAATTGAGCGTTTAACACTCGATTGATTTTCTTGACGGGTGCAAAGTTGCTTCGCCCCTTGTTTAAGCACTCTTTTTTGAATGCAATAAGCTCCGCCTGATCGTCTGTTTTGTAGAATCCGCCGCCGTCCTTACTGCTCCGGATCAGTATGTAGTTGTCTCCGTTATCGTATAGGCTCAGATTGTGCAGGATTTCGCGGACGGTACGCCTGTCCTTGCCCCACATGGCGCAAAGCGCGCTGTATGTAACGGCGCTTTCTTTGCCGACGGGGATACAATTCCAATAATACTCGTTAGTCATGTTTGATCCTCCTTTTCGTGATGTTTTTTATAAAAATCGAGGGTTTCAATTAATTCTTTTTCAGATTGCTTAATGTCACAACTCATATGACACACAAACTCGTTGCCTTTATATATGTGGATATGATTGTTTGACGCTTGAGCTATTGGTTCGGGATTGTCGTGAATGTTTCCAATGACTTCATAATATCTATTAACCAAGAACAAATCACAATAATTAAATAAATGTTTGTTATTTTCTTTTCTTTTCTTCAACTCGAATTGAGCGCACACCCCGTCCCATGCAACAGACACTATTTTTTTGTTTTTTATATTTTTCAATATATCGCCTTCAAAAATCTTCGTGCCGTTCTTGTCCGTCAAACCTGTGTATTGTCCGAGGGTTTCGGGGCCAACCTCTTTCATTGCGACATACCCAATCGCTATGTCGTTATCTATTATAATGAAAGCCTTATCTCCGCTTTTAGCGTAAAACCCCTCAATCCATTCCCCGTTATCTGTTCTCTTGCCGCGAAATAAAATGTCTCTCATTCAATCATCTCACAGCTTCTTAATGCTCAAGCGGTACTCTGTCCGCGCCTCAACCGTGTACGCTTTGCGTTCAATCTTGTTGCGCGTTATCAGATAACTGCCTGTTATAACCTTTTCGCGCTCCCCGACATGCGCTTTTATCTGTTTGTCCACGTCCTCATATTCACGCTTTGCCGCGGAAAGCTCCTGCTTGCGTGTTATGAGGTTTTCCAGCTCGTCGTCAAGCTCAATGTCTGCCGGAACGCGCTTTGCCTGTCCGCATATGTGTTGCAAACTGCAATTCTCGCACACGTTTACATCGTCGCAACTGTCGGGTGGCGTGTTTGTCTCCAATGCCATATATATTCGCTCGGCTTTTTGCAGCAGATTTTCCGCGTACTCATAATCAAATGGAATTTCAATAAACTTCGTTTGCCCTGTAAGCTTGTTCGTCAGGGCGAAAAAACCGCGCTCCTTGTTGAAATGGTACATGTAGATATATAGCTGTGCAGGGTAGGCGCGGACATAATGCCGCTTGCTTTTCAAAAAGTCCTCTACGCTGTTCAGCTTGTCATATTCAATAGGGGACAGCCCTTTGATTTCAACGGGCAGAAGCTCCCCATTTTCGTCCTTAATGCGGATATCTTCTCTGCCCGTTATGAGCGGATTATCGATTTTCCAGCTCCGAACGGTCGGCGTTATTACCTCATAGCCTGCTTCTTTGATATTTTTTATAGTGTGTTCCTCGATAGTGTTACCGAGGTCAAATATCGACTGCAAGCCCACGTCATACGGCTTCTGCTCGTCCCAATGGCGAATGAGCAGATAGAGGTATCTTTCGCATGGATGTCCGAGGTTGCTTGCGCGCAAATTATTGCACGGATAGACTTTTATCTTGTCTTGTTTGGCCTTGTATAATCTCTCGTTTATCGTTTTAGCGTTCATTCGTCTTCCACGCCTTACTTATTTTGGGCTTGACATTCCATACACAGGATTTTGCCAAACTTGCCTTGAGAATAGCTGGCAACCTTTTGGCTTACTGCTTTTCCGCAGCTCTCGCACATCAACTCGCTGTCCTCTGCCTTATCGCTTTTACCGCCTCTGCTCCCTGTTTTGAATGTGTATCCGCTGATCCTCGATATATTAAATCCAGCTCTTTCTAACGTGTCAACGTCCAGCCCGCGCAGTCCGGGTATCAGACGCTTAATGCCGTTATTGAGGCAATTCGTGTATGCCGCCATTTTTACGTCGCGCTCGTCTATCTCGTCGGGCTTTTTTGCTCTGCCTTTCCCTGCGAAAAAGTCCTCGCTTGCGGATCGGCTCCCTTCGCACTCTATGAATTGTTCCTTGAGCATGAACCGCGCCTTATATGTGAACGTCTTATATCCCTGCGTGTCGCATTCAATTTTTGGTTGCCCAATTAATTGGACGCTTATCCCGAATAACCGAGCAATCTTCGTCGCTCCGCTCTCCTGCAAGTACGGATTGCCGCCGATCAGACACCAGTCCCGCTCGTTCGTAATCTTCAAGGCCGCGTCCATAATCTTATTCATTGCCGCAATATATTGGTCTGCTTTTTCTGCAAAATACAGGATATTGTCCGCGCTGCTGTCCAGCAGTCCCGAACCGTTATTGCTCGACATGTCTGCGGCATCTTTGCCGATAATTTCAATTTCCTCCATTTTTATCTCCTTTCTATCGTGATGTCTCTTCCGATAAAATTATAGAATCTGTCGGGGCTGATATAATAGGAATATCTTTTCCCCGTGACCTGAACAGCTGCTCCGAACGGAAGCTTACCGCTGCGAAGGCCGTATCTTACGAATTGTTCCGACACTCCCATCAGTTCAGCCGCTTGTTTTGTGGTGATTTTGTTTTTCACGATTAATCCTCCTTTGCGTGAGTATATTGAATATAACTTGCGCGTGTGTTATAATGTAAACGAAAATATTTAGGGGGAGGCTAAAACATGAAGAAAGATAAAAAATTGATCGCAGGGATAGTTTTAATTATTATCGGCGTCATAGGCTTATTTGGGCTGATAGGAGAAACAGCAGACAGAGCGTCGCTCGCCATTGGGAGCATAGTAGTTATTTTAATCGGCGCCGCGCTAATATTTTTAGCTTGGAAGTCAAGCAAAAAAACACAAAATGTTCAATCGCAAGTTGCGTCTGAAGCTTTAAATGCCTGTAATCAAGGCATAAATACCGTTTATCAAAAAAGTAAAGAATACGAATTTAAAGTGGTTGGAGTAACATTTAAAAATGTTGGAGGGACATCCCGTCAAACAATTTTAAGAAAAATCAAGTATGAACAAAAGCCGTTTGATGAGCTCGTGTTCTTTTCTTTGAAGGTGTATGATTTCGAGGGGCGTCCTGCAATAGGCGTATACGCTGACGATACACAAATCGGAAACGTTCCGCGCGATGAGATAGATAACATACTCGCTTTAAAAGACAAAATTATTTCTGTGCGCGTCGATATAATAGGTGGACAAATGGATGAAGACGGAAACCAGCTAAATTTTGGAGCCGTAGCTACAATTTATTATTCTGACAAAGAAACTTTAAATTAACTTCACAAGCTAATCAGTCCGCAAAAAAAATTTTGGCTGGGTCTTGTATATTTAGAGTTCGAACAATTCGCATGGCTTCATCTGTCCCGAAATTTCCGGATTTTATTCTTCGCGCGAAGGTCGATCCGCTCATGCCTATTTCTTTTGCAAGTTTTCTTTGGGTGTATCCTGCAGCTGCTATAGCAGCTCGTAACATTCTCAGGTTCAGCATTGTATAACTCCCTTCTGTAAATAACTTATCAAGTTACTAATAGTATATCATGTAGCTTACGTCTTGTCAAGTCATTTTTGAAATATTTTTTATCGGGGTTGACCACTAATAAGTTATATAGTACAATATATATGTCTTAAATAGTGAGGTGATATTTTGAGCTTAGGAGAAAATATAAAAAATCTGAGAATTGCAAACGGTTTAACTCAAGAAGCCGTCGCAAAAAGATTGGGCATATCAACTCAAGCCGTATATAAGTACGAACAAGGCATAGTAACGAATATTCCGTTAAATAAAATTGAAATATTGGCGGATATGTTCCATGTTCAGCCTGCAGAGCTAATGGGATGGGATAGCGGACTTATTTCTGTCGACGAAATGACGAAGTATGGTTTCCGTCGCGTGGAAACTAAAAAAATCCCCCTGTTGGGAGAAATCGCATGCGGTGAACCTCGATATGCGGATGAGGACAGGTCGTCATATGTCGAGGTAGGAACGGACATACATGCGGATTTTTGCTTGAGGGCAAAAGGGGACAGTATGATTAATGCTCGAATATATGACGGGGACATAGTATTCGTGCGCAGTCAAAATGCGGTAAATAACGGAGAAATCGCCGTTGTCATAATAGGGGACGAGGCGACGCTTAAGCGCGTGTATTATTATACAGATAAAGAATTGCTCATCTTAAAGCCGGAAAACCCAAAATTTGAAGATATCATATATACGGGAAACGAATTGGAACAGGTCAAAATATTAGGCAAAGCTATTGCGTTTCAGGCAGATGTAATATAAAAAAACGCCCCGTGCTGCAACACGGAGCGTTGGACGCAAGCCGACAGGAAAACAGTGAATAAATTCAAGGCGACTTGGTATATTATAGTATATCATTTTGCCTTGATGTTGTCAAGGTGAAAAAAATGAGATTGCCAAACGGCTACGGGTCTGTATATAAGCTTTCAGGCAAACGTCGTAAGCCATACGCCGCCCGCATCACGATAGGCTGGGACGATTCGGGTAATCGACAATTATTTCGGTATCTCGGATATTACCGCACGAAGCAAGAGGCGGTCGCGGCATTGGCTGCATATAACGATAATCCGTATGATTTGCAATTGTCTAAGGTCACGTTTGTAGACATATATAAACGGTGGTTTGAGGACAATTTCGATGATACGTCAAATAGGTCGACGGTAAAAAATTACAGAATGGCGTATAAGCACTGCTCCGATTTATACGAAATGAGCATGGCGGATATACGTCCGCACCACATGCAAGCCGTTATAAATAAGTGCAGCAAGGGCTACCAAACTCAAAAACGCATACATATCTTGTTTAATCAATTGTATCGCTGGTGTATGGAACATGATGCGATACGTAAAAATTACGCAGCGTTCGTCAAGGTGGAAAAGAAAGATAACTCTAAGCCGCGCAAGGCGTTTACTACAGCCGAAATTAAGGTACTGTGGAATAACGCTGAAGACAACGACTATGTAAAGCTCGTGCTTATGCTGATATATTCCGGCGTTCGCATATCGGATCTGCTCAATCTTCGTAAAGAAGACGTTCACCTGGAAGAGCAATGGTTTTATGTACGCAAATCCAAAACGAATTCAGGTACGCGCATTGTACCTATAGCGGACAAGGTTCTGCCGTTTTGGCGCAGGTTTAACGAGCTGTCTACCTGTTCTTATGCCGTTTGCTCTGTTTCGGGGCAGCATATGACCTATTCTAATTACAATCGTAACTATTGGACACCCTTGATGAATAGCCTTAACATGCAACATACTCCTCACGAAACGAGACATACGTTTATTTCACAGGCCGTTATGCGTAATGTAAATAAGACGATTATTAAGAAAATCGTCGGTCATAAGTCGGCAATGAACATCACCGAAGCCGTATATACTCATATAGAAATACAAGAATTGATAAATGCTGTCAACATGATATGACATATATGGCAGACGGGAGGGGATATTAATCCTCTCCCATGTTCTGCTCTAAAAATTCTTCTATAGCGCGCTTTATAATCTGCGCTTGCGATATGCCTGTATTTGCGCATTTTTCTTTGAACGCTGCGGCCAATTCTTTAGGCACATATGCTGCAATGCGTCCGTATGATTTTTCATTATATCTCTGCTTGACGGCAGATGATGTTTTAGTTTTCCGTTTTCCCTGCATTAATCCGCCCCCTGATTTGTTGTATAATATCTAAAATAATCACGACGGCGTTTGCCGCAATCGCAATTCGCAGCGGTAAAATAAGCCCGACGTGAAATGAAACAATCAATAATGCGCATAGGGTAACGAACCAAAAATTCTGTTTCGACACTTGAAAAACTCCTTTCTGTGTGCTATAATAATACTACCCCCAAAGGGGGAAGGGGCTTTCGCCCCTTTGGGCGCCTACCACCATTTAATTGCCGTTATTAAAGCAGATATGGCTACTATCGCTTTTAATGTTATTTCGACAATTTCAATGGCGGTAGGTTTTTTTCGCCTTTTCACATTTCTCACCTCTCTTTCTGTATATATTATAGCATACTATTGCCAGTATGTCAATACCTTTATTTAAATTTGTTTGCATCAGTCTAAATTTTTTTTAATAAGTGACGTACAAGTGACAACGGCTCGAAAAAACATTGAAAAATTCGGATTGTATAGCTATCCCAGCCAGCGTGACGCTGGACCCATGCATTCGGGTTCAGCGTTATTTTTTATTCTTACTGCAAAATCGAAATTCGGCATCTTTTTTACTACATCGTTACATAACTTTTTAAAAGACGGAGAACCTTGAGATCGTGTAGATTTCAAGGTTCTCTCATATCATTTGGGTTCAGCGTTATTTTTTTACTTACGGCAAAACTGGACTTCGTCATCTTTTTTGCTACGTCATTACAAAAATGCAACACTCACCTTTATGTGTGCTGCGTTTTTATCTAGGAGGGATTCGAACTACAATAGGGTCTGAGTGTTAAGAAAACGTGCCGGTGATACGTTTTTAACGAAGAAGCGTGCGGCAGGGCCCCACCTTGCGGGGAGTCTGCGCGTCCCGGGACGGTCGTTCCGGCATCCCTGCAGGCGGGCCAGTCGAGAGCCTTACGCGCAAATCGCGTTTCGGGGCTTTTTCTTTATTACGGTTTTGCGTTCGCGTCTATAGCAGGTATCTTTTTGCTTCTTACGTCGCCGCGGGCTGCATATCGCTTGCAGCGACTTTTTTTTTATTTCAAATCGTTTATCTTATGTCGGTTCATTGTCCTGATACACGGTACTTTTATTGTTGCATCACGAATTGGATGTGGGTACGATAAATTTAATAATTTAACGGTTGAAATAGGGTGCAGCAGCTCGCCTGCAAAAGTAGATCAAGTAATGTAATAAAATGGAAAAATATGGTAAAATAAAGATGTTTATTGTCATGGAAAGTCGGGTGAATTTTATAGATTGAATTAGCTTTTTCTTATTTAACGGAACAAAAAAAAGTTCCGATACGTGTGTCTCAAGACGGTATTATTATACAAATTAAATAAGGAGGGCTTATTCATGTTAATATCTATAACGCAATTCAAAAAATATTTTCGAGGATCTTAATTCAAGGCATGTTACACTACACACAATTTTTCCACTTAAAATTTCTTTTTTATCCGTATTTACATATTATTAAATTATTTCTTTCTATTAAGTAGAAAGAAGGGGACAGGGTATGAATAATATGGAGCTTATACCGTTAATAAAGGGATTTCAGAGCGGAAATCGTGAGCAATTTGACAGTATATATATCGTCTTTGAGAAATTGTTATATCATTATGCGCGTTTGTTAAAGGATGAAGATTTGCTTCAGGAGTTGAATGTATTTTTAATTGAATTAATTAATAATATTTCGTTGGACAAGTTCTGCGCGGACGACTCCGTCGATTTAAAAAAGTATATAGCTGTTTCAATAAGAAATAAATACATATCGTATTCAAAAGCGAAGCAAATGCACGAAGCGCTTTTTGTGGGCTTCTGTGAAGAAATAGCCTCTGACAATGACGTTTCTAATGATTTTGAATCTAACATGGCGCTATTTGAAGGTTTTTCACGTTTGACAAAAAGGCAAAGGCAAGTTATCATCTACAAATATGTTTATGATTACAGCGACGTTGAAATATCAAAATTCCTTCATATATCCAGGCAAGCGGTGAACCGCTTAAAAACAAGAGGTCTTATCATTTTGAGAGATTTCTTGAAAAATGAATAATTAAAGCATCGGCTCCCATTTGCGTTTTCAAGTAAATGGGGGCCGATGCTTATACAAAAATATAATTCACAGTATTGTGGCGGGAGGGAGAATATTCTACTTTCAGCTGTGTTTACTAGCATATGTTATTTGGCTAAAAAGGAAATTAAAAATATTTTTGCGGTTTACATTATCGCTGTAATTTCCTATCTATTAGGTGAAAGGGCATAAAAGGAAAAATTCGTCTTCGGCCAAGGTGATACGATTGTGCCCTTGATCCTGCCTAGAACGTGCGGACGGCGCTAAAAGCTGCATGGAATCATCGTCTACAGACGTTAAATGGAGTTACATATGGCGGATAGATGCTTTACGCAGGATGAAGTTAATAAAATTGTCGCAGCCCGGCTTAACCGGGAACGCGAACGCCTGACCAAGGAATATGAAAATAGCCTGAAACGCTGTATGGCCGCAGTACACCTGACTCTCTACCAGGAAATGTGCTCGCTGAAGCGAGAGCTGGACGCTGAAACGAAAGACCCGTTACGGTCGGAGCCGATAAGCTCACAGTCAGAACAGCAGACCGCTTCTGCTTCAGGTAATTCGGCAAACAAATCTCATAAGGGAGGAGGAAGCGTATGACGGAAATCAGAGTATCCTGCCTGCTGGACAGGTATTGGGATCCTGCGACGAAATCATTCAGCGGTACGGAATATTCCGGCACGCTGATTGAAATTTCGACTCAGAGCGCCGATGATAATTCCGGCGGGCTGTTCCCTGTGGGAATCGTTCTGCTGGATAACAACACGCTGCACAGTGTTCCTATAGAATTTATCGAAAAAATTAATGAATAAAAGGAGTAATCATCATGAATAGATATTCTGCCAATAACACCAAAATATCCTACAAGTCCGGCGAGGCCGAATTTACCCAGCTCGATTATCTTATGGAGGTTCCCGAATTCGGCGGCACGCCTGAGAAAATCGACGTTACGGTCCTGTCCGATTCCGTAAAGAAATATGTCCCCGGAATCAAGGATTTGGGAGACCTTGTGTTCAAATTCCTTTATGACAATTCGTCTGAAACCTCCAATTACCGCGTCCTGAAAGGATTGGCTGACGCCAACACGGCCGCAACCTTTAAGATCGAATATCCGGACGGTACGGGGCATCAGTTTGACGCCGTTCCCGCCGTAAAAATGGACGCCGGTACCGTCAACGGCGCTCTGACCTTCAGCGCGACCATGCTGCTGCAGAGCGATATCACCGTAACCAATCCCGCATAACAACGGGTTTGGATGACATATAGGAAGCGGGGCCGCAGACTCGGCCCCGCTTTCGCCGTTATTCCGATTTTAATAACAGAGAGGGAGTTTATAAAATGAACAAGTTTTATACCATGACCGTAAACGGAGAGGAATACAAGCTGCGCCTGACCGCCGGCGCCATAATGCAGATTGAGAAGAAGCTGGGTAAACCGCTGTTTAAGGCTCTGGAGACCATCCAGGACAATATGGTGGAAACCATTACCACGATCCTGTGGGGCGCCATGCAGCCGCTGAACGCGGGGTTTACACAGGAAAAAGCAATGGCGCTGTTCGACGCTTATGTGGACGATGGGCATTCGGTGGAGGAACTGATGCAGGAAATCAACAGCCTGTTTGAAACCTCCGGTTTTTTCAGGAAAGGTCAGGCGCAGTAAGTCCTGACCCAAAATCAGACTTTTCCAATCAGCTGATCCGTTCTTCCCTGTGGTGCGGTATACCGCTCGACATGCTGGAAAGCGTCACGCCTGATGAAATCAAGCTGGCGGTCGATGTGGAAAGCGAAAAGCAGAGAGACTTCTACCAAATGTTGGCGTGGATCGGATATAATTGCGCCGCCCTTTCGGGCGTAGCGATAAACGATCCCAGGAAGTTTCCCTCGCTTGAAGAGGCTTTTCCGACGCTGTTCGAGAAAAAGGAGCAGCAGGACTGGTGGGTGATTAAGGAGCGGGTAGAGAAGTTTGCGAAAAGGAAAAGGGATACTCAGCAATTTGACTAGTCGCAAATTCAGTATGGGGTTAATCACGCACAAAGTCAATGAAAAAGGAGTCTTTTTTCTTTCTCTTATAAATCAAAGTTTGGCATCACCGAAGTGCTTCATACAGCTTATTGGAAATTGTAATAACTGCAAATTTAAGCCTGTTTAATCTCTTTTTCATTTTCTCAACCTCTAACTGAAAACCGAAAGGAGAATAAATTAAGCAATCATCAGCAATTACGTTAAGCCCATTTCAATATGGGTTTAATCATGCACAATGAAATCGATAAAGAAAGCGGTATCCTTTCCTTCCTTATAGACTAATGTTCCAGTTTCACCGCATTGAAAAGCTTTATACCGTTTATGAGAAACCCGGAAAGCTAATTGATTCCCATTTTCAAATTGGAAAATCAGGATAGGAATTTGGTATATTTTATACCCATCAAACCAAGTCTCTTCGGATACAAATTTTTTTTACAAACTACTGCACGCCTTTTTAAAGTAGGCAAAGAGGAACGCAGTGTATAATGATGTGTGTAACTAGGCAGCAGAAATCCAAGAATTGCCCATACCACGGCAGCAAAAGACCATAAGCTGTGTTTGGGGTCTGAAGATAAAAACGCAGCGATAATCAGCAAAATTAATATCAATACATATACAATGATTGAAATAAGAACCCAGCGATTCATTTCCTTCAGTTTCTTCCATTTTTTCATTTTCTCAACTCCTATCAAAAACCGAAAGGGGAATTAAATCTATGCAAACATCAGCAATTGATGTCAAAACGATGATCAGCGAGTTGATGAAAAGACATTCCCTGCCTTGTATAAACAAAAAAGTGGCAGCAGGACTGATGGGTGATGAAGGAGCGTGTGGAGAAATTTGCGAAAACTCGATCAAGTTGTATTTTGAATTTTTTGGCTTAAGATTCTCAAAAAAAGGGATATAAGTTCGCATTCGGGTCCAATTGTATTTAGTTGTGTGATATTTTGAAATGCGCATATTACAGTCATTTCAGACTCATTTTGGCTCACTTCTTTTACCGTAACTAAATATTCAAATCTATTGGAATGAGCAACAAACGCATGGAGAAGTAATTCATCCATGTATGGAGAACTTTTCTTTGAAATTTTTTCTGCCAGTAAATTCTCCGGTGACAGCAAAACATCATAAGCCATTTGTAAACAACTCTTTGCATTTACAGGCACTTTAATGGTTACATGAGTACTCATTTCATTCTTTCTCACTTTCTATATTTATTAAAATTTAAGGAGGCATATTTATGACAGATGCAAACGCCATTATTTCTCCTGTTACTCTTATAAACGAAGCGGTCGGTCAAATGGCTATCGTCGTTCAAAGCAGTATGGATCAAATAACGGAATCCTTCAGCCAAACAACTGCGATAGCGCAGACAAATTTCGAAATTCTATTCGGGACAGCTAACGCCTGCATAACAACTTTTTCCGAGCAGTTTCTCTCTCTCGCCGGCATTGGCGAATCCTTAGGCCTAACAGATACCTTGGGGGGAATCAATGGCCAGCTGCTCATTTTGAATCAATCTATTGCAGCTACTCAAGAAGGATTCGGTGGCTTTTTTAACACTATAATGAACGGAACCGGTTTTTTAAATAATTTTACTGGCATTTTTGCAAATTTGATAACCATAACAGGTGAATATACATTATTGCTCAATATGCTTACGGCCGCAAAAAAACTTTTTAATTTAGAAACGTTAAAAAGTATTGGCAACTGGATAAAGGAAACCTCTTTAACGGTTGCTCATACTGTAGCGACCTGGGCGCAGCATGCTGCGCTGACTGCCTATAATGCTGTAAAAACCGCTTTCAATGCTATTATGAATTCAAGTATTGTGATTTGGATCAAAGAAACCGCTGCAACTGCTGCGGATACCGTGGCGAAAGGCGCTCAAAAAGCGATTACGGCTCTTATTACCGTTGCACAAGGCGCATTGAATGCGGTGTTGAGTATGAATCCAATCGCTCTTGTTGTTATTGCAATTACAGCATTGGTCGCTGCCTTTGTAGTTCTGTGGAATAGATGCGAGGGTTTTAGAAATTTCATGTCAAGTTTCTTTAAATTTATAGCAAACGCCTTTATTGACTTTGTAAACTTACTGATCGAGGGCATAAATTTCCTCATGAAAATCGTTTTAACTCCGATTAATCTGATTATCAAAGGCTTGAATTTGATCCCGGGCGTTAATATTCCTGAACTGGAGCTTGCGATTCCTACTATTCCATCGTTTGCCGCCGGCGGCTTCCCGTCCATGGGGCAGATGTTCATCGCCCGTGAGGCGGGGCCGGAGCTGGTAGGAACGATCGGCGGGCGCAACGCGGTAATGAATAATAACCAAATTGTCGAGTCGGTGTCCTCCGGCGTATACAGAGCGGTCAAATCCGCGATGAAGAGCGGCAGCGAGTCTGTCATCCAGGTCTTCATCGGCAATGAGCAGCTCGACGAATATATCGTCAGCAGCAGGCAGCGCCGTATGCTGCAGACCAACGGCGTTTACGCCTGACTTTATATAATTATAACATGTTTTTACTTCCTATACAAGTATATAAATATAAAATGACAATAACAGGAGGATGATAATATGGCTTTGCTAACAATCGACGGAACGGCAATGCCCGATCCCGTAACCTACAGCGCGCCTATGGCGGATATGGAATCCTCTGATTCCGCGTATTCGGAAAGCGGAGTAAAAATACGCAACCGTATTCGCCAGGGCATCGTCACGCTTGAGCTCGGCTGGAGGGTCAGCGACGCCGACGCCGCTACCATACTGGCCGCGATAGAGCCGGGCATGGTAGAGGTAGGATATCTTGACCCGAGGAGCGGCATGCGCAGGATAGCCGACATGTATGTCGAGGACAGGTCCTGTAATTTATTGGTTCACGAAAGCTCGGAAACTGATCAAACCGCTGTAAACTGGTGGGAAATCAGCTTCAGCTTAGTTGAGTATTAAAGGAGGCGTCAAATATGTACCGTCCACCCAATTTTACGGACGAGCAGTGGCTGGCATTTAAGGAAGCGGCCGCGCAGCCCGACAGAACCTGGGCGCTGGAAATCGCAATGGATTTGGACGATGGAACGCATTTGGATTTATACGAAAATGATATAGTTGCAAATTCTCTCGTATTCAAGGAGCAGTCAACCTGCACAGACGGCATTATGGCGGGTTCCACGTTTGCCAATTCCCTTGATTTCAGCCTGATGAATCCCGACGGACTGTATCGTCAGTATAACTTCTTAAACGCCGAGGTGTCTCCTACCGTTAAAATGTATGTGCCGCAAATCGATACCTGGGCCGACATCAAGCTGGGCACGTTCATAGTTCAGAGCGCAGGCAAGAAGTATACCACTATCCCCATCAAATGTATAGATCTCATGTGTAAGTTCAATCGTCCGCTGTCAGATACCGACCCGATCTTTCCTATGCCTTTGCGGCTGCTGTTTCAAAAAGCGTGTATTTTGGCTGGTGTGAGCTATTCGTCTGATTTATATGATCAGATACCCGAGCTGACGCTCAACGAATTTGACGCATCGAAATATACATGCAGAGATTTTTTGGCTTATCTCGGCTGCATCATAGGCAAAAATCTGCGCATGTCCCGCACCAATCAGCTGGAGGCCTTTTGGTACGCCGATACCCAATATGTTACGACGCCGGATACCCGTATCAGCATTACGCTCAATGATTTGGACGTTCACCCCACAGCCGTGGTAGTCAAGGATTGGAACGGGGTAGAGTATGTTCAGGAGGATGCAGATACGTCGTATTTAATTACCCTTGATACCAATCCGCTGATACAGAGTGAGGAAACCGCCGTTTCCGTTTTGGCTGAAATGTCTTCCTTGATGACTTCCGTCAGGTACAAGACGTATGACTGCCAGTTCATCGGCGACCCTACCGTACAGGCGGGAGACACGGTGGTACATAATGTGGTCATAGACGAGCAGCAGGTGAATGATACGATAGAATCGCTGATCATGTCTCACGAATACCGGTTTCGAGGCTTGGGGAAGCTTTCTGCGCTGGGTAAGACTCAGGAACAGGACCGCCAGCTGACTGCCGAAGCCAAAAAAATACAGGAAGTGCAGATTCAGGCCGCCAAGGACTTAAACGAAGGCTTGAATATGACGCAGCAGGCAATGCTGAACCAGTCCAATCTGCTTACCGAGTCGCTGGCGCTGTATGCCGGAATAAAATATGACCAGCAGGGCCGGCTTGTAGGCTATTATATGGCAAGCGAACCTATCTTTGCCGACGATAATATCATTCTTCCGGACGACTCCAACGTTGACCCCCGCGAGGACTGCTACGTGTGGGCATACTCAACAGGCGGCATAGGCGTATCCGATACCGGATACTTTGGGACGTACAGCGGCTTCAGCAAGGACAAATCCATTATCGCGCGCATGATCACGGCGGACTGGATCCGCACAGGAGTATTGTCCGCATTAGACGATACGCTGCAGATAGACTTGGAGTCCGGGCAGCAGATCATACAGGCCGCGGAAGGCTGGGGCCAAACCGTGCTGGACGGTATCGGCGCATTGTTTAAGTACTGGAATAAAAATATCACTTCCGCAGAGACCGAAGGTCATCCCCCGCTGGCTTATCTGCTTATTTCGGCGGATGCCGACGAAATGGCGTCGAGTGAGAATAAAATTGCCGCCGATCTAAAGCTGGTTTGGGCGACATACGATGGCAAAAAGCACACCTCTATTGGTCATACCCTCGTGCATGCGACCGATGGATCCGAAATTGAGTCGTTTCACCCGTTTGAGATAAAAAGCGACGATCCGGTTCATGTTTCGCCCGGCCTGTATTACGATGACGCTCTGCTGTTTGACAACATTATCATGCGCAGGACCAATACCGTTCAGGGCAATACCGGCGTCGATTTCCTGGTAACTCCAAAAGCCATACCGCTTGTCCCGATACCTGACGGGCAAATCAATCTAATGCCGAATCCGGGATTTGAGGAAAACACGATGAGCCCGTGGACTAGAGTAAACGGGACATGGACGGTTACGGATGAAGCTGAGTATGTGCATTCCGGTTCGTACGCACTAAAGTCCTCAGCTACATTGCTTGGTACTATGTCTTTGTCTTCCGATACCATAACCCAAATGGGGTTGTATTCTAAAAATTTTTATATCGGATTTTGGATAAAGATTCCATCTAATATAACTAATTCAATACGGGTTTGTTCTAGTGCAAATGTAGGATTTATTACAAATACTTATATTGATGCTGAGATAGAAACCTTAGAATGGACATATTTATCTGCGATTGTTCCAGCTTTGGCGGACAATTGGTCGATTACTGTATTCCAAGTTGGAAATTACGCATTTGACGACTTTTATATCTATGACGCGCAGGGATACACTTTAGAGCAATGGGACGATTATGTAGCAAGGGGGGCCAATTGACATGGCTGAAACAGGATATATCAACTACGGCACAACGCAGTCCAACGTGTCGGCAGAGCTGAAGGTGTATTACAATGTGACTGGACGGACGCCGTCGTCCGTTACGATTGATATCGATATCGGCGTGCATTATCCCGGTTCATGGTCGTCTAACGGATGCTGGGTACAGGTGGACGGGGAGAATCGCAGCTGTAACCCCAATCATATTACGGGCAAATACTACTGGTACGCTTCTTCGCAGGGCAACGTCCGTTCCGGGTACTGGAAAAGCGTAACGCTCTCGGCGGCAGCTGCAAGCACGTCCGTGGCGCTGTCTGTCGGCTTTTCAAATAAGGCATATGCTGCAGGGACTTTTCAATACAATAATTTTACGCTTTCAATCCCTTTGGGCAACACGAACGCTTATTGGGTAAATCCGACGTGTACGGTGAGTCCGTCCGGCGTCTTTGCCGAAAACACAGGCTCGCTCAATGTCAGCTGGTCCGGAGCGAAAGACAACCAGGGCGATCAGATACAGTATAACGTAGAAATATGGAAGAACGGCTCGTTTACAGGTTCATACGTAGGAGGCGGCGGAACTACGAGTACTTCCGGCACGGTAAATGTTGCCGATGACGAGCAAAGGACGAGCTATTATTTCAGAACGTACTGTAAGGATTCAGCTTCGGACGATTATATCTTCGGCAAACAATCTGAGACTGTTACCAAAAATAAATTCACTCCTCCTTCATCTTTTAAAATTACCTCTCCGTCGACGATCACGCCCGGCAGCACGTATACTGTGACGTGTACTCACAGCGTGCCCGTCAATACGGACGGCAACAAAAGCTTTACCTATGGTTTGACGGCGCAGTTTGTAAATCTAAACGGGACGGCGTATCCGTTGTCGATTTACGGCGTAACCAGTGACAGAGTCGCGTCATATCGCTTTTATATCACAGTTTGGGACGGCAGCGGCACAACTCCTACAGGAATATACATCAAACAATCCGATATTAAGGCGGCTTGCGCTTCCCATGCAGCGTCTACTTATACCGGGACATTGCGGCTGCAGATGACTTGCTCGAACGCCTATGGCTCTTCCGGGACCGTTCAAGCAAATACGGATATTAACTGGCAATATACTCCGGCCGCTCCGTCGGCTCCGTCGTATTCTTCTTCGTCCTACTACACTTTGCCTAACGTGTCCGAACCCGTTTTTATCATTAATAAACGCGCAATTACCTGGACATGGGGCGCGGTGACCGACCCGAACGCAACTACCGTGTCTTACTTAGTGTATTCTAAGATGGGGAGCAGTTCCTGGTCTTTGGTTTCGACGACCACGTCGAGATCATATACGACTCCGATTACCTCTATATCAAAATCTCAGACATATCAAATCAAGGTGGTTGCAAAAACGGCGTACGGTACTACTTCCGACGATTCTGTGGGGCCGCAGATTACGCTGCATTATTATAATGCCCCGGCGTTAAGCACTTCTGTTACCGAACGCCAGCAAAACAGCGTAATAGTTAAGTCTTCAGTGCGTCCTTCTACCTCTATTTCTAACCCGATAGGCGCCGTGACGTTGACATATTCCGGATTGGTATCCGGCAGCAGCACAACCTCAGCGCCTCCATATATAAATACGTACGAGGAGACAAAACAATTTACCGGACTGCAAGAAATCTCATCCGGTAATATCCATCTGTCATATACCGATTCTATAATGGAAGTTATCCTCGGCTCACAAGAAGTGACCGACTCTGCCATGGTCACGCAGTGGTCCGCGCTTCTTACGATTAGGGAAAAGGGTATCGGAATCAACGCGGTTGCCGGGAATTTTGCAGATATCATTTTTAAGGGAACTACCTCAATATATGGAGGAGACTCACATGACGAGGCGGACGGATCTCTGAACTTTTCAGTTTCAACGGACGCTGCCAATCCTAATATAAACTGGTATCAGGGCGCGTATATTGACGCTGAGGGTCAGCTGCATGCGGCTCAAGATATTACTGCAAATACATATATGACGCATTTGCAGTTTTATAATGCAGGGTCGTCAAGTACTGCCTCTGGCTTGCGTTCCCGATACTGGTATACAGATACAGACGTTTCAAAAGACTCAGTTATTTCCAGCAACAACGTTAAATATAGCTCGTGGAGAATAATACCGACCTCTGCATCCGCTTCATCGAGCCTTTTAAGCGATACTATTGCGTCCGGTTTAGATGATTCGGCAGCTGTTGCACCCCAAATCGGTATATATAATAGTTATAACAGCCTCAATGATATAAGTGGTAAATTAACAAGTGGCACTTGGACCCCTTCAATAGATGATGCAGGCGGAGTCGGATATTATATCAAAATAGATAAATTGTGCCACATATACGGAACCGTTAAATTATTGTCAAAAATGTCCGCCGCTGTCGTAAAAGGCTTCCCTTTTGCTTTTTACAGCGCATTTGATTGCTTAAATATCATGTTCTGCGGAGTTACTGCGGCATCTGCGGAAAATACCGTAAAAATTGGACCTTATGTGCGGAATAACGGGCAAATTATTTATTCTGACTCCAACGGTCAGATTTATTCCGGTTTCCAGGACTGGACTGCCGCAGGCTCGTCAGTTTATATTTGGGGTACGTACAGAACAAGTCTTTAAGAGAAAGGATTGAAAAAAATGTATACAGAATGGATTATAGACGGCCTGGCAGAAGACTATGTCAATGTTTTAAAAAGAAGATATATCGAAGACGCCGGGGAAAAGCTGCAGGTTGGTCAGGATTGGCGCACGTCGGCCCAAAACAGCGTAGAAGGCCGTAAATTTATAAAGTCAATCGTACCGGAAAACTTCTATGAGTCAATTTTGGCTGTATGGGGAGATTTCCCTACCATAGCGGAAGAAGAGCAAACCGACTCCTGATATTTAAGGCTCCGAGCGAGTCTGAGCATTATGTTCAATTCAATAAGGCTGAAGGAATAACCGAGGCGCCGGGATTTTCGGAAATTACGCAAGAGCAATATAAAGCCAGTGATATTGTTTATTTTCAAGGCAGATATCATTATTCAAATGCTGAATCCGCAGCCCCGACCAGAGACGTTCGAACTGAGGGTAATGCAAAAATAACTCTGATTGTGAACGGCGGTAAACATCCGACTGGAGTTAAAAACGGCTCAGACGTATAAGTCTGAGGCGATGCATCTGCACGGGGAATAAATACGTCTGATAATAAAGGACAAGAACTTTTTGTGATAGTGACGTAGCCAAGATAATAACTGAGGAAAATGGTAAACTGGACAATCTATTCCATCATCGGTTATGAGGGATACTTGGATTGTATATCAGGCCCGATAGCAGACTTGTTATTCTAAGAATAATGCCATCATATGCTTTGGACTTTATTAGAGTTTAAAAGGCAGGGGGGGGCGCATGACGATTATAGAACTGATATTTTCCGTTGCAGGGGGGATTGCCGTCATTGGCAGCGCTGTCGCTGTTATTTTTAAATTTTTATCACCTACGGTAAAGCTGCATGCACGGGTAAAGGCATTAGAAGAAAGCGGCAAAGTTAATGCGGAGACTATGGAAGAAGTAAAAAATACAAACCGTTTGCTGTGTGAGGGCATTCTCAGCATTCTTGAAAACACCATTACTGGAAACAGCGTTGAAAATCTAAAATCTGTCAGATCAAAAATTCAGGACTTTTTAATAAGAAAGTAAGTGGCGATCAATAGATATTGGGAGTTTATTTTAGAGAATCGTATTATTCTTATTCCTGTGTTAATCATAGGGTTCTTTGTAAAAGATACCGAGGTAATTCCTGATAGATTTATCCCGCTTATTCTGCTGTTCTTGAGAATAGTTTTTTCACTTTGGATTGAGACAGATTTCAGCGCTGAAGCTGTGGTGCAGAGCATTATGGTCGCAGGAATGGCAGTTATGGGGCATCGAGGAATACCGAAACAACTTAAAAAAACTGAATAACGGATGCTCAACGTGTGTTTTGCAGCGGTCTCAGGAATTGAAGATACCTGAGCGGTCATAACCTATCATTGACGCTGGACCCATACATTCGGGTTCAGCGTCATTTTTTTACTTACGGCAAAACCGGACTTCGGCGTCTTTTTGCTGCATTATTGCAGCGTTATTTTTAGGGCAAAAAAAGCATTATTTTTGTGATAGAAATTATAGTGTAATTTTCATAGTAAGCGGACGCATAAATCTTATGCGTCCGCTTACTTATTAGAATAATTTTTGTTTATTTAAATATCATTGGTTACTGTTTTTTATGCCCTATTCTTCTGCGCCGCGGGAAACGTGTTGTACGAAATGTTGTTTTTTAAGCTAAACTTCATATTGTTACGGCGTTGCTGCTCGCAGACCGCCGGTTCCTTGCCGTATCTCGTTCTGTCAACATCTGCGAGTCATTTTAGCTCGCAGAATAAATGTGCAAAAATGCGGCGTTTGCTCCGCCGCTTCTTAAAAGTCGCATTGGTGCGGAGAAATACTATAGACATATAAAAATAACCTATTTTCTTAATATTCCTCTGCCGTCGAAAAATTCCTCGCCGGGTTTTCTCAATATCCCTCTGCCGTCGAAAAATTCTTCGCCGGGCCTTCTCAGGTATCCTCTCCCGTCACAGAATTTCTCGCCCGGTTTTCTCAGAATACCTCTTCCGTCAAAAAATTCATTGTACATGGTCATCTACTTTCAAGTATACAGTCAAAAATTAAACAGAAATTATTGCTCTGCAGGCTGAAATAAAAGAAACATATTTTCTGCCAAATATATAAAACAAAAATGCTCAATCTCGGAGATTAAATTGCCCGTAAATACCGGTTTGTTTAAGAAAAGGAATGAACTCCAATCTTGTTTGATGATCCCTAAAAACGTTTAAAGTAGCGGATAACTCGAACTTTAAGATAACAGTCTGTCTTTTGTCATTAATATATGCCATGTCTATAACCTTTGCGACGGCCATGTCGGACGGCCTGTAGTCCCATATCGAACCATATCCGACATTTAAGTCAAATTTAACAACTGATCTGTATGGAATTTGGATCAGGGGGAATGACTTTCCATAAAATACAAAACCGGAAGTATAAAGTTGCATAATAATATGACGCCTGGGTTTTGGGAAATTTTGCAGCCCCGAAATATAATTCACTTTATATTGCCTGAGTAAAGGTCCCATATGTCTAAAACCCTCCAATATAAATAGCCTTTAAAAATAAACCTATTTAAACGCTTTTATTTTATCCTGCCTTTAGCACTAAAAAAAGTCGATATTAGCTGTTAAGTTAATGTCTCGCCCGTTTCGGCAGAGCCGATATCAAAATATATATAATTACTCCAAGGGTAAAAATTGTAATCTTCATATCTTAAGCATCTGCAATCATCAATATCAAGCTTAAACAGTGCGACGCAATCAATTTCACCCTCTGTCACGAAAGTATCGTCACCAATGTATGGGAGCCCTATAATCTCTTCTTCATATGATGAGCTGTTGTCCTGCTCGATTGTGCCGTTGCCTAAAACCATATATATATTGTCCGACGGCGTAAATTCCTCTTCTTTCAGCAATACGACTTTTATGTTGAATTTAACGATTGTATATTCTTTATCTATGCCGAAGAGCCGGTTTGCTTCTTCTCCGCTGATAACTTCCGTAATGCAGAGCTGTACGTCCTGATTGCCGGGACAAATGTCGGCATATTCGCCCAGCGGCACGGGATTTTTTGGTGAACTGCCCACGGCTGCGGAAACGCGGTCGGAATTTTTGCAGCCGCTGAGAGGAAGCATGATAAAAACGAGTAAAAGCAACACAATTTTTTTCATAGCATTATACCTCCGTCAAAAATATTTTCAGTAAGGCCTCCGCTATTATCAGTTCTCGGGACATCATCTGTTAGTGTATCTGTCGTCATAATGAAAGGAACGCAAATAATAGGTGGATAAACGCGGTGAAAAAATTTGCTGTATTTTTTAATCTCGTTCAATCAGCAGGGTGATTAAATTTTTCAAAAATACCGTAAGCCCTCATTAAATCAATCATGTCCCGACAATATTTTGCGCTTAAAGGAAGAAGGAATGATTGAATCATTTCCAAAAGAATTACATTTGTAGCGCCGCTGTTGTCCGTATATTCTATTCTGATATGCCTTGGGCCGAAAGTTGCGTTTGAATTTGCAGAGGCATATGCGCTTCTTTCTTTAATAATATTCCAGTTTTTTACTTTGGTGTAGGGAATATAGTGCTGCCCCAAATTTGCCGAAGATATATAAAATCCCTCAAGCGACAAACTGAGCAGCGCCTTGCCCAATATCCCGTAATACCCGGGTATCCCGCCCATATAGATGACTTTATATTGTCCGATTAATGCGGAGTTGGAAACATTCCCTTTTTTCATTTCAATCACCTTATGACCTGTTGATCTTCTGCAGCAGAATATGCCGTGAAAGCAAAACCTGTATTTAGTGTAATTATAACACATTATTTTGTATATTTCAAGTATATTTTAAATAAAACAACCACAAAGACGAGAATAAATCACTGATAACCGAAGCAACGGCATGTCAAGAGTGTTTTTTTGCGGGATCAGCTTTTTCGATTTGACATTTGATGATGTAAAAAAAGCCCTGAGAATGTTTTCAGGGCTTTTAAGTAAGGCAGCAGTTAGCATGTGCTAACTGCTGCGCATATTTGTCTGCGATTAAGACAGGGGAGGCGCGGTTATACAAGGCATATCGTATTCGGCGTCAGGTCCTCGCTGCGGATATGATTTTTTTCGCTTACCTCTTCCGCGGCAGCCTTTTGTTCGAGCCGTTTTTTTGTGCGTGCGGCATGATAAATATGTCGGACGGAGCTTTTGTAAAGCTCCGTCCGAGGTGAGAGCTCTTATCCACTTTACGTCCTTCTCGTCAAAGACTCGGCGGTTGTTTGAGTCTCTTTTGACATTGGGGATCAAACCCTCGTTGCAATAATATTTTAAGGTCTTCTGAGTTTTTCTGTGCAGAGTTTATGTTTTGTTCGTAAAAAATGCGCTTCCTCTCGGAGCCTGCCGAAAGCATGCGTCACAGCGAGGGACATGATATTTCGACTAACTTTTCTATCATTACATGCAGCAGCTGAGCCTGAGCGTTGTCCGAGGCCTTGTAGTATACCTCCTTGCCGTCTCTGCGGCTCACTATCAGGCCGCTTGATTTGAGCTGCCGCAGGTGGTGCGATACCGCAGGGCTGCTCATCTGTACCATGGAGGAAAGGTTTATCACGCATTCTTCGCAGTGGCACAGTATCCAAAATATGCGTATACGGCTCGAATCGCACAGCTGCTTGAATATGTCAGAGACGACATGGAAGTCTTCCGTGCGCGGCATGTGCTCCAATTCATGCTCTATGCTTTGCCCGTGATCGTGAGGTAAAATATTGTCAGCCATGGCGTTTCTCCTTTGCTGTAGTATTTTAAAAAAAACTTTGCGGCGCCCTTAGGGGCGCTGCGGCTCATGAGATAAGCTTATCGAGGATCTGCAGCGCCTCTTCGATCTTTGGATTAGGCTCGTCCGTATGCAGCCCCTCGCTGACGCAGTGGCGTATGTGCGCGTGCAGGATCTCCCGATTTACATTTTTAAGTATGGCCTGAGCCGCGAGTATCTGATTGGAGACGTCTATACAGTATCTGTCCTGCTCTATCATTTTCAGCACGCCGTCTAGCTGGCCGCGCGCGATTTTGACCGCGCGCGTCACCTTGTCCTTGTCAGCTTTCATGGCTCTGTATCCCCGTCACATTGTAGCCCTCGTCCTTTACAGCGGCGGCGAGAGTCTCATCGCTTACCGTGCCGTCGGTCGTCACGACAGCGTTCTTGTCCTCCAGGCTTACGTCCACGTCCGATACTCCCTTGACCGCGCGCAGCGCCTCGGTTACGTGTCTGACGCAGTTCTGGCACATCATGCCCTCGATAGCTAATTCTTTTTTCATTGTAGCTCCTCCTTTTATATCCTCATTTTCTTCTGTTTCAGGAACGTTATTCGATAATGTCTGTGCCGGTTCCGAGCTGTTTTGAACCGGTCGCTTGGGCTTAAAGAATCTGAGCCGCAGCGCGTTGGATACCACGAATACCGAGCTGAAGCTCATTGCCAGCGCGGCTATCATGGGGTTCATCCTGAGCCCGAACGCCGTATAGAAGCACCCGGCTGCTATGGGTATGCCTATGATATTGTATATAAAGGCCCAAAACAGGTTCTCTTTTATATTCCTTATAGTGGCTCTGCTCAGGTCTATGGCTGCAGCTACGTCGAGCAGGTCGTTTTTCATCAGCACGATGTCCGCAGACTCCATGGCCACGTCCGTGCCCGCCCCTATGGCGATGCCCACGTCCGCCCTTGCCAGCGCGGGCGCGTCGTTGATGCCGTCGCCGACCATGGCGACTTTTTCTCCGGCTTGCTGCAGCTTGTATATCTGTCTGTCCTTGTCCTGCGGCAGAACCTCGGCTATTACGTCGTCGACTCCGACCTGTTTGCCGATGGCCGCGGCCGTGCGCGCGTTGTCGCCCGTGAGCATGGTTACTTTGATTCCCATTTTCTTGAGCTGCTGGACCGCTTGCCTGCTCGAGGGCTTGACGACGTCCGCCACGGCTATCAGTCCCAGCAGCCTGCCGTCCTGCGCAAAGAACAATGGGGTCTTGCCCTCGTCCGCGGCTTTGTCCTGCATGCGTTCGGATACGGACGCGTCTATGCCCAGCTCGTCCATGAGCTTCTTGTTGCCGGCGGCGCATTCTTCGCCGTCTATGCGCCCTATAATGCCTCTGCCTTCAACCTGCCTGAAATCGCTTACGTCCAGGGCCTCTATCCCCTCCGCTTCGGCCTTGGCGGTTATTGCACTGGCCAGCGGATGCTCCGACATTTTTTCCAGCGAAGCGGCGACCTGCAGCAGGCGCTGTGCGTTCGTGCCGTCTGCGCAGCTTATATCGGTCACCACGGGCTTGCCGGTCGTGACCGTGCCCGTCTTGTCCAGTACGACTGCAGTTACCGAATGCGCAGTCTGCAGCGCCTCGGCGGATTTGATGAGTATGCCGTTGGCGGCGCCCCTGCCCGTGCCTACCATTATGGCCGTGGGCGTGGCCAGCCCCAGCGCGCATGGGCATGAAACTACCAATACGGATACCGCAATAGTGAGCGCAAACTCAAAGGTCGCGCCGCTTATCAGCCATACCGCGGCCGAAACAACGGCTATCACAATGACTATCGGTACGAACACTCCCGCCACTTTGTCCGCCAGCTTGGCTATGGGCGCCTTGGAACTCGTCGCCTCGTCTACCAGGCGTATGATTTGCGCCAGCGCGGTTTGGTCGCCCACTTCCGTGGCGCGCATTTTTATGTGGCCGCTTTTGCTTATGGTAGCGCCTATAACCTTGTCTTTCGGCCCCTTGTCTACCGGTATGCTTTCGCCTGTTATGGCCGATTCGTCTACGGAGGCGCGGCCTTCGGTCACTTCGCCGTCCACGGGTATGGATTCGCCGGCCTTGACTATGAGAATATCGCCCTTTACCACTTCTTCGGCCGGTATTACGTATTCCTTTCCGTCCCGTACCACGGTAGCGGTCTTGGGCGCAAGGTCGAGCAGTTTGTTTATCGCGTCTGAGGTCTTGCCCTTTGCCCGCGCTTCCATAAATTTGCCCAGCGTTATCAGTGTCAGTATGGTGGCCGCGCCCTCAAAGTACAGCTCGTGCGACAGCTCCGCCGCTGCCTGGATGTCGCCGCGCCCGAGGCTGAAAGCCATTTTATACAGTACATACAGCCCGTAGACTGTAGACGCCCCCGAGCCGAGCGCTATCAGCGAGTCCATATTGGGCGAGCCGTGCAGCAGGGTTTTAAAGCCGTTTCGGAAGTATTTAAAGTTAATAAAAAGCACGGGCGCCAGCAGCACCAGCTGCGTCAGCGCGAATACCATCGAGTTGCCGTCGCCCAAAAGGAAACCGGGAAGCGGCCAGCCGAGCATGTGACCCATTGAAATATAGAACAGCGGCACGGTGAACACAAACGACCATATGACCCTGCTGCGCATCGACCTGTATTCTTTGCCTGCGTCGTATTTGTCAGACGGGGATTTGACCTTGGTGTTCCGAGGTTTGGCCCCGTAGCCTGCCTTTGCCACAGCTTCGGATATTTGGCTGCTGTTCAGCTGCTTGTCGTCATATTTGACGACCATGCTGTTTTTGAGCAGGTTTACCGATACCGAATCCACGCCCTTCAGCTCGGCCACGCATTTCTCTACCCTTGCCGAGCAGGCCGCGCATGTCATGCCTGTGACGTCATATTTCTCTTCCATACATCTCACCTCACATGAAAAGCCCTGTCCCGCTGAAATACATCGTATAGGAGCGAATTATAGACGCTCCTGCGAATTTTCTTAAAGCAACGCCCGAGAGCCGACAGGCGTTTGCGTCGCATAATACCCTATACCGGGTGGGGGTATCATGCTTTAAGTATAGCACACTTCCTTGATTTTGTAAAGACCGGTAATAAATTTTTTTTGTTGAATCGGTCCGCGATCTTTCTCCGTTCAGCATTTGTTTGCTGCATTATAATGTAGATTATTCGCAGTCGGCCGCTGTCATATTCGTATAATATAATATTGTAGGGGGTTGGCGGAAAATTTTTTTTGTCAAGCCTATTGACAAAACGGGTAAAATAATATATAATACAAATAAACAATTAAACAATCGTTTAATTCTAACACGGGGGGATATATAATATGAAAAAGACATATAAAATCGAAGTAGACTGCGCCAACTGCGCCGATAAGATGGAGCAGGCCGCGCAGAAGACGCCCGGAGTGAAGGACGCCGTAGTCAACTTTATGGCGCTGAAGATGAACGTGGAGTTTGAAGAGGGCAGCGACCCGCAGCAGGTCATGCGCCTGGTCCGTGAAAGGTGCAAAAAAGTGGACGGCGACTGCGAGATATATCTGTAAAGAGCTCCTGGCTGTTTTTCGGAATAAATGAGCGCTATTTGGCGCGGTAGCTCGTCTTTTTGCATTCGGCTTTTGCCCGGACGAGATTATACAGCCCCTTTCGGGGCGCGTCGATTGCCGCGCATATCTGTGCATTGGGGAGTGATTGGTATGCAGCAGATTATCATAAACAGTCTGCTTGCGGTCGTGGCGGCCGCGTCTTTGGCAATGCTGCTGATTTTCGGCGCCAAAAAGAACGGCATGACCAAAAAGCAGCGGAATGTTCTCATACGGATATTCGTCAGCGACGCGCTGCTGCTGATTTTGCAGCTTCTCGGCCGGGACGCGTTTGCGTGGGCCGATTCCGTCGTTGACGGAGCCGGGTACTGGACGCGGTTCGCCCTGTATACAGCAGACTATCTTATTATAGGATACGATATACTTTTCAAAGCTCTCAGGGGCATAAAAAACCGCAAAATATTCGACGAAAGCTTTTTGATGACAGTCGCGACGGTCGGCGCGATAGCTTTGGCCCTGTATTCGCGCAGCGGCGATTATACAGAGGCCATAGCCGTGATGCTGTTCTATCAGATAGGCGAGTGGTTCCAGAGCTATGCAGTGGGCAAAAGCCGCCGCAATATCAGCCGGCTCATGGACATCAGGCCCGATTATGCCAATATCGAGCGCGACGGAGAACTGCTCAGGGTCGACCCCGACGAGGTAGCCGTAGGCAGCGTGATAGTAGTGCAGCCCGGCGAAAAAGTGCCTATAGACGGCGTGGTCGTCCAGGGCTCCTGCAGCCTGAACACCGTGGCGCTCACGGGCGAGAGCCTGCCCCGGGACGTAGGCCCGGGCGACGAGATAATAAGCGGCTGCATCAATATCAACGGCGTACTCAGGATACGCACTTCTAAGGAGTTCGGCGAGTCTACGGTGTCCAGGATACTCGACCTGGTAGAGAACGCCGGCTCGCGTAAATCCAAGTCCGAGGATTTTATCTCCAAATTTGCCAGGATATACACTCCCGCCGTATGCCTTTGCGCCCTTGCTCTCGCTGTTCTGCCGCCCGTGGTGCGTATGTTTGGCCTGGGACTGGCTGCGGAATGGGGCGTGTGGATATACCGCGCGCTGACCTTTTTGGTCATATCCTGTCCCTGTGCATTGGTTATAAGCATACCGCTGTCATTCTTCGCAGGGATCGGCGGCGCGAGCAACGCCGGGATACTGGTCAAGGGCTCAAATTATCTTGAAACTCTGTCGAAGACCAAAATAGTGGTGTTTGACAAGACAGGCACCCTGACGCAGGGCGTCTTTGAGGTCAACGGCATACACCACAACGAGCTTGAAAATTCCAAGCTCATAGAGTACGCCGCGCTTGTAGAAAGCTCGTCGTCCCACCCCATAAGCAAAAGCCTGCAGCGCGCCTACGGCCGGCAGATAGACCGCAGCCGGGTGTCCGATATCCGTGAGATAAGCGGCAACGGAGTCATGGCCAAGGTGGACGGCGTGGAGGTCGCCGCAGGCAACGACAAGCTGATGAACAGGCTTCAGATTCCGTTTATCCCATGCCGCAGCGTGGGTACGATAATTCATATGGCCATAGGCGGAAAATACGCGGGCCATATAGTGATATCCGACGTGGTCAAGCCGACGTCCGAAGCCGCGATAAAGGCTCTTAAGTCTGCCGGCGTGCAGCTGACGGTAATGCTGACCGGCGATTCCGAAAAGGCGGCCGAAAAGGTCGCCGCTCAGGTGGGCGTGGACAGGGTCTACAGCCGCCTGCTGCCCGAGGATAAAGTCGACAGGGTAGAACAGCTTTTAGACTCCAAGCCCGCGGGCGCCAAGCTGGCCTTTGTCGGAGACGGCATAAACGACGCGCCGGTGCTGCGCCGCGCCGATATCGGTATAGCCATGGGAGCCATGGGTTCCGACGCCGCCATAGAGGCCGCCGACGTCGTGCTCATGGACGACGACCCGATGAAGATATCCAAAGCCGTCAAGATATCCCGCAAGTGCCTGTCCATAGTTTATCAAAATATAGTTTTCGCCATAGGCGTAAAGCTGCTTTGCCTCATCTTGGGCGCTGCCGGTATCGCAAGCATGTGGCTGGCCATATTTGCAGACGTGGGCGTAATGATACTGGCCGTGCTCAACGCAGTCCGCGCGCTTTTTGTCAAAAATCTTTGAATTTTCTTCAGGCGCAGCATTCGGGCATTCCCTTTCTGTTTACGCCTTTCGGTCAGTCGGTAATTTTTCGGGTTTGATTATACATTATCGGATTATTTTTGCATAAGCTGCCGGGAGTCGAAAAATGGCGCGGTGCTGCGTTAACTCGTTAATCCGAAAGGATTAAATGCGTTCTATGCCTTGTCCGCACAAAAATCCGCTCGCTTAAAACGTACGAAAAACGGCAGTAATCAAAAAAAACGTACAGCAGAGAAACAGAATTTTTTTCCTTTACCGACTTGAGGATATACGTCAAAGACGCAGCAACGGTGCGGACGGATTCTTTTGTCCCGATAGGCTTACGGTGATACTCTCCTTTGCAGAACGGCGTGATGTACGTTAAAGATACCGAAGCACATTTTTTCGGCATATTGCGTCCGACTGCCGGCAGTCGGACGCAATATGCTTGGCTGCTTTTCGCGCGTATTGCGTTAAAATACTCGTTAATCCGCTTAAAAAAGAACCTGCGCGTACCGACGTTTCAATATTTTGTTCAAAATATCCGCGTGTTTGTGTGCCGTGCGGTTTTTATGTTGTTTTCGGTTCAGGCCGTACCATTTAGGGGGGCGGCCGTTTTTTTTGCTTATTTTATTTTTAAGTATGGTGATTTGCTATTGACTCACGTTTTATTTGCATGTATAATCAAATTGTAAGAGCAGGGGCCACAGACCGCCTGTGAGTTAGTATATAGGGGGCGAGCTTATGGTATATACTGTCACTGTCAACCCGTCTATAGATTATGTTCTCAGAGTTCCCGCTTTGCAGTTAGGGCATATAAACCGCTGCAGCGTCGGCGGCGTTTATGCGGCGGGCAAGGGCGTCAATGTCTCCGTCGTGCTCAAGCGCTTGGGCGTGGATTCGGTTGCTACCGGGTTTACGGCCGGCTTTACGGGTCAGGCGCTGTACAGAGGCGTCCAGGACGAGGGCGTGCAGGCGGACTTCGTGCATCTGCGCTCGGGCCTGACCAGGATAAACGTCAAGGTCAGGGCGGGCGAGGAGACGGACTTCAACTGCGACGGCCCTGATATAGGCGCGTCCGACGTCGAACTGCTTAAAGAAAAGCTGGGGCAGGTACGGGCGGGTGATGTGGTCGTATTTTCGGGCAGTGTGCCCGGTTCGCTGCCTCAGGATATATATGCGCGGCTCATGCACGGGCTTTCGGATACAGGAGCGAAGTTTATAGTTGACGCGGCAGGGCAGGCTCTGACGGATACGCTTGAGTACCGTCCGTTTCTTATAAAGCCCAACGCAGAGGAATTAGGTCAGATTTTTTCGGTTTCTGTTTCGTCCGCGGCGCAGGCTGCCGAATATGCCGACCGGCTCAGGGCGATGGGCGCGCAGAACGTGCTTGTGTCCATGGGCGGTCAGGGCGCGGTGCTCGTCGATGCTGAGGGCGGCCGCAGCTTTGCCCAGGCGGCGCAGATAACGCCCGTGGATACCGTGGGGTCGGGTGATTCTATGGTCGCGGGCTTTATCGCAGGTTATCTGCTGACCTCCGACCTCGGCTACGCGCTCAGGCTCGGCTCTGCGGCGGGCGGCGCTACGGCTGCCCGCGAGGGGCTGGCCGACAGAAGCGGGATATACGGCATGCTCAGCCGTATAGGCCATGTGCGCGCCGTGGAATAAATCCGGTTTTGTTTATGCCATGTGCTGAGCTATACCAGTCATGGGTCGCGTAGGTGTTTCTTGGTGATATTATATTATATGATTAATCATGTGTAATATCAGAGCTATGACTTTATTTTATATGTAATAAATTGCAGCTTGCATTTCGTTGATAATATAAGCCAAAATTATTTATTGAATTATAATAGCTATGACTATAAATTATAAATGAATAAATGATATATATGCGTGTTTGGATATAAAAGGGCCCGGGCAGTCAAGACTGCCCGGGCCCTTTGTAAGTATTTGCTTTGGAGTATAAAAAAATAAGCGCGTGCCCTGTTAAAGTATATGCCTCATAGCATGGGTATGGTCCAGCGGACCCGAGCCCTTGCCGAGGTCGAGCATGGCTTTGAGCGCGCCGGTCAGATAATTTTTAGCGGCGGCTATGCTTTGGTCAAGACTTTTGCCGTCCGCGAGGCCGCAGGCTATGGCCGAGGACAGCGTGCAGCCCGTGCCGTGCGTGTTTGGGTTGTCTATCCTTTCGGAGACGAACCATTTACACTCTCCGTCTGCGTACAGGCAGTCGGATGCCTCGTTTACCATATGCCCTCCCTTTACGAGCACCGCACAGCCGAATTTTGAATAAATACGTTCCGCGGCGGCTTCCATTCCGTCTTTGTCCGATATTTTCATACCGCTGAGCGCTTCGGCTTCAGGTATATTGGGCGTGGCTACGGCAGCGAGGGGCAGCAGCTTTTCGGTCAGCGCGCCCGCCGCTTCGTCGCTCAGCAGTCTGCAGCCGCTGGTGGAGACCATTACCGGGTCGACCACTATGCGCCGCGCTTGGTAAAAGCTGAGCCTGTCGGCTATAGCTTCTATTATCTGCTTGTTCGACACCATGCCTATCTTGACTGCGTCGGGCACTATATCCGTAAAAATGCAGTCGAGCTGCTGCGCCACAAATTCCGGTTCGGTCTCGGATATGCCGTATACCCCGGTCGTATTCTGCGCGGTGAGAGCCGTAACGGCGCTCATGGCGTACATTTTGTGGGCGGTTATTGTCTTTATGTCGGCCTGTATGCCCGCCCCTCCGCTGCAGTCCGAGCCTGCTACTGTCAGCACTTTTTTCATTTAAACACGACCTCCGTGTCTTTAAGTGAGTCAAGATATATGTCGGCGGCCCGAGCCACCTGTTGTTTTGAGGCGCTCTCATACGGGTCGTATACCGCTATGACCGTATAGCCCGCGGCTTTTGCCGTATTTATTGCATAAAGCGCGTCTTCAAACACCGCAGTGCGTTCTGCGCGAGTTCCCATATGTGCCCTTGCCATATCGTACACGTCGGGCCTGTCCTTGCCGCAGCCCGCCTGCGCGGTGGTAAACACCCCGTCGAAATATTCGAGTATGCCGTTGCGGCGCATGGCGTTTTCGGCCATTGTGATGTCGCTTGCCGTGGCCACGCACATGGGTATGGCGCGCTCTTTCAGCATTTGCAGCAGACGTTCGGCTCCGGGCTTGAGCTGTACGCGGTCGCGGTAAAATCCGCTCATCATGTCTATAATGTCGGCGGTTATTTCGTCGGCGGTGCGCTGCGGCTCGTATCTGTCTCTTATTATTTCGGCCGCCTGCTTCATGCTCAGGTCTTTCAGCTCCTCGTCCACATCGGTCAAAGGCGTCAGCCCCCTTGAGCGCAGGTAGTCGGACGGCAGGGTTTTCCAGGCCGTGGTCGAGTCTATAAGCGTGCCGTCAAGGTCGAATATTACTCCGTCGATGTTCATCGTTTACCTCCGAGGTCTATATCTGCCGGGCCAGGGCTTTGAGCCTGCGGCATGCCTCTGTTATATCAGGCGCCGAAAATATGGCCGAAACCACTGCCACTCCTGCCGCGCCGCTGCCCCTCAGAGCGCCGATATTGCTTTCTTTTATGCCGCCTATGGCCACTACGGGGATATCTACCGCCGCGCATATGTCGGTCAGCGTCTGTATGCTCACGGCGTCGGCGTCCTTTTTGGTATCAGTGGCAAACACCGCGCCGACCCCTATATAGTCCGCCCCGGCGGCCTGCGCTTTCAGCGCGTCTGCCACCGTATTGGCGGAAACGCCGAGTATCATATCGGGTCCTATGAGTTTCCTGGCCGCAGCGGCAGCCAGGTCCGTCTGCCCTACATGTACGCCGTCGGCACAGCTGCGCACCGCGGTTTCCACATCGTCGTTGACGATAAACGGCACTCCGTACTCTCGGCACAGTCCGCGTATCTTTTCGGCCCTGTGCAGCAGCCGCTCTCCGCTCAAGCCCTTGTCTCGTAGCTGCAGGCAGGTTATGCCGCCCTCAAGCGCGGCTTTGACCTGTCTGCACAGCTCCGTCGTCGGGATATTTGCGCTGTCTGTCACTGCGTACAGGGTCAGGAATTTGCTATCTGATTTCATAATCGGCTCCTTGCTGCAGCTGCTGCGGGGTCAGGTTAAATACAGCGTCTATGAGATATGTTCTGTATGAGGCGTTTCCGTCCGCGGCGCCCATGCGTTCGAAGGCCTTTTGTCCGCACAGGCCCATGGCACAGACCGCGGCCGCGGCTGCCCGGAGCGGTTCTTGCGGATTGGCCGCCGCAAAAGCCGCCGTCAGCGCCGACAGCTGGCAGCCCGAACCTGTTATGCGGCTCATCATCTCGTGGCCGTTGCGTATGACGAAAGCGGTTTTTGCATCCGCTACGATATCGATGCGTCCGGTTACAGCCGCTACGCAGCCGCAGCGCTTGGCGAAATCCTTGGCGAACGCTACGCTTTCCTGAAGATTCTGTTCCGTTACCGCGTCGGCCTTGTCTGCGTCCACGCCCCTGGCTCCGCCTGCGGACAGTGCCAGGGCCTTGATTTCGGAGATATTGGCGCGTATGACGCTGAATTTGATCTCCCTCATCAGCCGCTCCGCCGTCTGTGTCCTCAGCGGCGACGCGCCCGCGCCCACAGGGTCGAGCACGGCCGGAATGCCTTTTTCATTTGCCCTTTTGCCCGAAGCGAGCATTGATGGTATCGTGGAGGCGTTGAGCGTGCCTATATTTATTGTAAGGCTGCTGCTTATCTGCGTT
>CALXAN010000117.1 GCA_944386305.1 uncultured Clostridia bacterium | reverse complement strand
ATAGAAAAGCAGCTGTTTACCAGCCACCGCCATACATATCGTGGTTGACCTGTGCCGTGTAGTGGTTGTTCATGGTAGTGGGAGCATTAAATAACACGGTCAGCAGGTATTGTTTCATGTTGCGGACTTCGGTGGTGTTCTTGTGCATACACTCCATGACAAACTCAATGTGTCCGCTGTCCAGCTTCAAAAAGCGGGAGCGTACCACCTCATGGGGGAAGTCCGCACCGGCGATCCGGGTAGTTTTCCGTCTGGCACAGACCGTCTCCACAATCAGCTCCACGATCTCATCCAGGTCCTCCCGATAAGTGGCAAACTGCCTGCGCAGGTGGTCGTACTCGATGTTCTCCAGAATCAATTCCCGATAATTCTGCATTTCCTCCATCGACATCGCCTCCCTTCCTTTCCGTTCCGGCGGGTTTCCCGCCGCAGTTTCCCGGAAGGGAATGGAATCGGTACTTGATCCCTGAGTATTTGGTTTTTGAGTATTTAATTGCTCTATATTTAATTCTGCGGGCTTTTCCGTATCCGGTTTATCCAGATACGGGTTTTCCGTACCTGGTGAATCCGTATCTGGCGCAGCCGTATCCGATGAAGGAGTATCCGGCGCTTTGGGCTGGGGCTGTTCATAGATCACATACTCAGTGTCGCTGATGCGCCCCTGGGCGTCCCTCAGTTGGTGGCGGACAATGTAGCCCTCCCGTTCCAGTTCCCGCAGCGCCCCGCCTATGGCGTCCACGCCCTCCTTGCAGATTTTCGCAAGGCCACGGGTGGTATAGTTCCAGTCATCCGGCAGAGACAGCATCATGGATAAAAGCCCCTTGGATTTCAACGACAGCGCTTTATTGCGCAGGTGATGGTTGCTCATTACGGTATAATCTCTGGTCCGCTCAATACGGAACACAGCCATTGACCTCACTCCTTCCAAATTTCTCAGGGTATGAAAAAAGCCGCCGTCAATAATGACGCGGCTCAAACTTCATAGAAAACTCCGGGTCTCCCGTCAAAGGGATGGTTGTTGATGTCCTCAAAGGCATCGGTAATCTCCCCTGGCGGATAGTCCTGCCAGTCCCGGTCCTTGACGATATGATGGACCGTGCGGTAGCAGGTGGAGAACCTCTCGTATGCCGAATGGTATTTTGTAGTTACGCCGGACACCTCCATAAACCGTCCATCCTCTAAGAACCACAGTTCCCGGATACAAGCGGCATCCATCTGCGTGAAATAGCTTTGGACCGTTTTTCGGTAAATGCAGCACCCCCGCTGGGGAAACAACTCCGGCCCATAATAGTTCAGGGAACACTCATGGTTGCCAGAAGTTTGGTAGGCAAGGACGGTTTCCCCTCGGTAGCGGACACCCTGCGCCACAAGCTCCAAGTTCAGTCTGGAAAGCGCCTGTTTCCGCTCCTTTTTATCAGGAAAAAGGCATATATACGCTGTCCGAATGGCATTACAAATTTCTTTTTCTCTGAACATCTTATTTCCTCCGTTTTTTCTTCACATATAGGATATGACCCTCAATCACATGGGCGCATTTTTTGATTTTGATCTCCCGGCGCTTTTGGCTCAGGAGGGCAGCCTGATACTCGTCCTCGGTGAGAAACAGGCGCATCTCATCGCCGGGGCTGCCATAGGCGGCGCGGGGAGAACGGACGGAGAACTCAATCATCCAGCGGGTCTCATCCCGAAAACGCTCTACGGCGAGAATGTTATGTCCTTTCAGCTCTCTGGCTGAAATATCCCTCATAGGCAACTCCTTTCTCAGCGGTCGTGCTGCTGCTGGCGTCGGCGCTGCCACTGTTCCAGCAGTTTGATGATCGTCTCCTGCATCCTAGCTGGCGTGTAGCTCTTGGGGAAATACTTCCGCAAGGTGTCACTGGTGAAGGTGACTTTATCCAGGTCGCTTTTCTTTTCCTCGCTCATAATAGCCCGCATCACGTCGATGTTGAGGCGGCCTTCCTGGCTGAACTTTTTCAGCCGCTGGGCCTGGGAGAGCGAAGGGGTGGCCTGCTCACTGTCCATCGCGTCCAAAAGGTCAACCTGTTCTTCTTTTTTGAGGAAGGACAGCTCATAGGCCGGGTTAAAAGCGATTTTCTTCTCATCCACCATGTCCAGCAGTTCAGGGATTAGTTCAGTCAGGCGGATATAACGCTGAATATTCCTGGCACTGTCTCCTGTCTGAGCAGCTAATACATCTCTACTTTTTTGACCAGCCTGCAACTTGTGGCCAACTTGGCCACAAGTTAAATCGGCGCGGGCACCTTGATGGTTCATGGCCTCCAGCTTCATCTTATAAGCAAAAGCCCGCTCACTGGGGAGCAGACTTTCCCGCTGTAAGTTGCTGTCAACCATGATAATGGTGGCCTGGTCGTCGTCCAGGTCCCGGACAATCACCGGCATGGTCTCTTTCCCCGCCAGTTCGCTGGCCCGGTGCCGCCGGTGTCCGGCTACCAGCTCATAGCCGCCGTTGGGGTCCGGGCGTGCAATCGCCGGAACAAGAACGCCATACTGCCGGATGCTGTCTGCGGTTTCCATCATGGCCTCGTCATTCTTGACCTTAAAGGGGTGGTCCTTGAACGGATGCAGCTCCGTGAGCGGAATTTCCAGAACCTTTTCCCGCTGGGCATCGGCGCGGCTTTCCTCGGTGGAGAACAGGTCATCGACCGATGCCAGCTCTACTTTTTTCGCGCTGCTTTTCAAGTCTCAGCACCTCCTTGGTCAGATTTTTGTAGCCTTCGGCCACCTTTCCGTTTGGGTCATGGGCAAAGATACTCTTGCCCTCGGCGCTGATCTCCTTGGCCCGGACAGAATGGGGAATCTCGGTGCCGAACACCTTGATTTTGCTGCCGTAGGTCTCCCGCAGCAGGGCGGCGATCTCCTTGGCGAAGTTCGTGCGGTTGTCCACCATCGTCAGCAGGATGCCGTCGATTTGGAGCTTGGGGTTCAGCTGCCGCTTGACCTTGTTGATGGTGGACAGCAGCTGTTCCAGGCCCTTGGCGGGCAGATACTCTGCCTGGACGGGGACTATGATCCGGTTGGCGGCTGCCAGGGCGTTGACCGTGAGCATACCCAGGGAGGGCTGGCAGTCAATCAGGATATGGGAATACTATCCCTTCACGGTGTCCAGATACTGCCGCAGGACGGTCTCGCGGCTCATGGCGTTCACCAGGGAGACCTCCATGCCGGAGAGCTGGATGTCTGCGGGCATCAGGTCAACGCCCTCCGGGTGGTGCAGG
>CALXAN010000116.1 GCA_944386305.1 uncultured Clostridia bacterium | reverse complement strand
GGCATGGGCCTTGGCGTGTTTTCGATTGCGCTGGCCATGTTCATCGTGGGACGCTTCGTGCGCGACATCACCCTCCCTCTGGAGCAGGCCCGCGATGCGATTGTGGCCATGAGCCACGGCGATTTGCAGCATCAGACCACCTATGTTTCCCAAAATGAGATCGGCCAGATGATGGACGCTATTCACAAGTCGCAGAAGGTGCTCAACGACGTAATCGAAGATATTTCCCGCGTGACGGGCGAGCTCAAAAACGGCAACTACAATGTGGCTTTCACCACGCATTTCCCCGGCAACCTCGCCCCCATTCAGGAAAGTATCGAGCAGTTTGTCTCCGACATGAGCGTGATCCTGGAGCAGGTTTCGACCGCCGCCGATCAAGTGACCGCCGGCTCCGAGCAGATTGCCAGCGTATCGCAGGAGATGGCCCAGGGAGCCACCGAACAGGCCAGCTCTGTGGAACAGCTCGCCGCGACGATCAACGACGTTTCCACCCAGATCACCGAAACCGCCCACCATGCCCAGAGCGCAAGCAGCGAATCCATTTCGTCGTCGCAGGAGCTTTCCGTCAGCAACCGCAAAATGCAGGAGCTGATGCGTGCAATGGGAGAAATCAACCACTCTGCCGACGAAATCAGCAAGATCCTCAAGACCATCGAGGACATTGCCTTCCAGACCAACATCCTTTCGCTCAATGCCGCCGTGGAAGCCGCACGGGCCGGCGCGGCAGGCAAGGGCTTTGCCGTTGTGGCCGACGAGGTGCGCAATCTGGCAGGCAAATCGGCCGAAGCGTCGCAGAATACTGCCCAGCTCATTGAAAAATCCATTTCCGCCGCCAAAAACGGCAGCGCCATTGCCGACGAAGTGGCAATGATGCTGGATTCCGCCGTACAAAGCGCGGAAAACGTGACCAGCCGGGTGGAAAAAATCTCCGACGCAGCCAACGATCAGGCGGCGGCCGTCAAGCAGATCAACGAAGGCGTGGACCAGATTGCCAACGTGGTGCAGACCAATTCCGCCACGGCGGAGCAGAGCGCGGCAGCCAGCGAAGAGCTTTCGAGCCAGGCCGCCTTGCTCAAGAACCTCATGAAACAGTTTACCCTCAAATCCAAAGGCGGGGAATTCCAATAAAAAAAGAGCCCGCACGGGCTCCGCAGAAAGCAGGGGATGCTTCCCCCTGCTTTCTTTTTTTGCGCCGCCGGCTTAATCCGCCACGACGCTGATGCGTTGCTGTATATGGTTCCCGTTTTCCGCCTCGTCCACCATGGCAATGGCATAATCGGCATAGCTTACCACGCTTTCCCTGCGGCTGTTGAGGGTCAGTTCCTCGCCGCCCAGAATGTATTTGCCGGTGCGCGCGCCGTCCGGACGGAAGTCCGCCGCCGGGCTGATAAATGTCCACCGCACGTCGTTTCTCTGCCGCAGTTCTGCAAGCGCCTTGCCCTGCGCTTTAGCCAGCGGCAAAAACTGGGGCGGGAAATCCGGGCTGTCGGAAAGGCAGGCGGTGTGTTCCGGGTTCCCATACAGGCTCCCCGCCCCGCCGACCACCAGCAGCCGGGCCTGTGTGCCGGAGAGGATGTCGCACAGGTGCCGGAGCGAGGTACTGTGCTGGGGGAGCGTGTCCTCGGTCCACGCGCCGAACGCATCCACTACCACGTCAAAGCCTTGCAGGTCGGCGGCGGTCAGATCGAACAGATCCTTTTGTAAAACGTGCGGCGCCTGGGTCTGGTTCTCCCCGCGCACAACCGCCGTCACCTCGATCCCTCTGCCCACGGCTTCCTCCACAATCTTCCGGCCAGCCTTTCCGTTGGCGCAAATAACCGCTAATTTCATATGGCAATTCCTCCTTGATGGGTCTTTTTTGGAGCTTTGGGAATCTGTCCCGCGCCCCTTTGCCTGTATTATACGGCAGGGCAGCCGGGGCGTAAAGCACGCACTTTCTGGTGGCATAGTTACCGGGAGGAAACGATTGGACGGTTTCCCCAAGGGAACCATTGGGCAGGGATGCGGGCTCGGGAAGCATGGACACAGCGGGAAAATTTTTTTATTCTGGCTGTACGGGAACCCGCGGGAGAAGGAGAAAAAATAAAAATAAGAATTTTTCTTATTTTCTATTGACAAACCCGCCCCGTTCCGGTATACTTACCTTAGAGTTAGGATATACTAACCAAATGTTGAAAAGAAAAGGAGCGAGTATCTTATGTCTATGATTAACAAAGAAGTCAGCGATTTCAGCGTGGAAGCCTTTCAGAACGGCGCATTTAAAACCGTGAAAAAAGCCGATATCCTCGGCAAATGGAGCGTATTTTTCTTCTATCCGGCCGATTTCACCTTCGTATGCCCCACCGAGCTGGAAGACCTGGCCGATAAATACGCCGAGTTCCAGGCAGCAAACTGTGAAATTTACTCGGTTTCCTGCGATACTCACTTTGTCCATAAGGCCTGGCATGATGCGTCCAAGCGCATCCAGAAAATCCAGTACACCATGCTGGCCGACCCGACCCATGCCCTGGCCAAGGATTTTGACGTGTACATTGAGGACGCCGGCCTGGCAGAGCGCGGCAGCTTCATCGTGAACCCCGAAGGCAAAATCGTTGCCTACGAAGTCACTGCCGGCAACGTCGGCCGCAACGCCGAGGAACTGCTGCGCCGCGTGCAGGCCAGCCAGTTTGTGGCCCAGCACGGCGATGAGGTTTGCCCGGCCAAGTGGAAGCCCGGCGCACAGACCCTCAAGCCGAGCCTGGACCTGGTTGGCCAACTGTAATACGGGAAGTTATTTCACAAGATGGAGAATCTCTACGATGCGATAGTGGTAGGCGGCGGGCCGGCAGGCCTGACCGCTGCCATCTATCTGGCCCGGGCACGTTACCGGGTTCTGGTTATTGAAAAAGAACAATTCGGCGGACAGATTACCATCACGTCGGAAGTCGTCAACTATCCCGGCATCGAACGCACCAGCGGCACAGCCCTCACCGAATCCATGCGCCGCCAGGGGGAACATTTCGGGGCACAATTCCTTCTTGCGGAGGTAACCGGCTTGGATTTGTCCGGTGATGTGAAAATCATTCACACAACCCGCGGCGATTTCCGGTGTTTCGGGGTCCTTATCGCCACCGGAGCCTATCCGCGTACCATCGGGTTTGCGGGCGAGGCCGAATTCCGCGGGCATGGCGTGGCCTACTGCGCCACCTGCGACGGCGAATTTTTCACCGGCAAGGAGGTCTTTGTGGTGGGCGGCGGGTTTGCCGCGGCGGAAGAAAGCGTGTTCCTCACCAAATATGCCCGCCATGTGACCATCCTTGTCCGGGAACCGGATTTCACCTGCGCCAAGAGCGTAGCCGACGCCGCACGCGCGCATGAAAAAATCACCGTGCTGACCAATACCGTCGTGGAGGAAGCCGCCGGGGATTCCATGCTGCGCTCCCTGCGCTACCGCAACACCGAAACCGGCGAAATCACCGAGTACCGCCCGCCTGCGGGGGAAACCTTTGGGATTTTCGTCTTTGCGGGATACCAGCCGGCCACGGCGCTGGTGCAGGGGCTGGTGGAGCTGGACGCACAGGGGTATGTGGTGACCGACCGCAGCCAGCAGACCAGTGTGGAAGGCGTATATGCCGCCGGGGATGTTTGCGTAAAAAACCTGCGGCAGGTCGCCACAGCGGTAGGCGACGGCGCTGCGGCAGCCACGGAACTGGAAAAACATGCCGCACGGATGCAGGAAAAAACCGGCCTGCATCCCGCCGTGCCGGACCCTGCCAAGGATGCGGCCGAAGCCTCGCCCACCGAAGGCGATGGCGCGCAGGAGGAAGATATGTTCCCGCCGGAAATGCGCGCACAGCTGGAGACGGTATTCCAGAAGATGGAAGCCCCCCTCCTGCTGGAAATGTCGCTCGACGACCGGCCGGTTTCGGCGGAGCTGGAGCAGTTCCTCACGACCCTCACCGGCCTGACGGATAAGCTGACGCTGCGGCAGGCGGCCAGCCCCAAACCGGACGCCCCGTGCGTGCGGATCCTGCGGGCTGACGGGGAAGATACCGGCATCGCGTTCCACGGGGTACCGGGCGGCCATGAGTTCACTTCTTTTGTGCTCGCCCTGTACAATGCCGCTGGCCCGGGGCAGTCCCTGCCCGCCGGGGCCGAGGAAGCCATCCGCGCCATCCAGCGGCCCGTACAGATGCAGGTTTTCGTGTCGCTCTCGTGCACCATGTGCCCCGAGCTGGTGGCTGCCGCGCAGCGCATTGCCTCGCTGAACCCCCTGGTTTCGGCGGAAGCGTACGACCTCAACCATTTCCCGTCCCTGCGGGATCAGTACGAGGTCATGAGCGTACCCTGCCTGATCATCGGCAGCGGCAAGCCCGTATTCGGCAAAAAAAATATCCAGCAGCTGCTGGATCTCCTCAAAGAACATGCATAAATATCCCTCTGGGGACCGGGAAACCGGTCCTTTTTTTATCCCTGCGGGGGGAATTGTCCACAGGCGCCCGCCCATTTTTGTGGAAAAAATACTTGACAGATCCGGATATACCCTTTATACTAAATAACAGGAATAAAAAAAATGCCAGGGAGGAAAACCTCCTGGCATCCTGCGGCAAGGCTGCATACCAAAGCGCTTGCCACTTGAATAGTACATGTTTCGTTTGCAGACGCGGTACTATTTCTGTCTTTATTATAGTATAAAGCACTACAATAAGTCAAGGCTTTTTTGAAAATTTTCTCCAAAAAATTTTTCCTCCCTTTCCAGGCGGGGCCTTCGACGGAAGATAGAAATGATACATGCGATAGAATAACGGGCTGTACTGTTGGAAAAAAACACAGGCGGCCCGTTTTTATTTTGTCCGCCGGAAAGAAAGAAGGAAAAAATTATGACGCATACCACCGCATACCACCGCCTCCAACTGCACGAGACGTTCAACCCGCTGTACCTGCAGCTGCCCCGGTTCCTGTTTGAAGGCGAACTGCGCGACGGCCTCTCAAACGATGCGCGCATCCTCTACGCCGCACTGAAGGCCCGCCATTCCCTGAGCGACCGCAACGCCTGGGTCAACGAAAACCAGGAGGTGTACTTCCTGTTCTCCCGCGAGGAAATGTGCCGCATGATCGGGTGCAGCCTGCCCACCCTGCGCAAAGCCCTGCGCCTGCTGCGGCAGTTCCGGCTCATTGAGGAGGAACGCCAGGGGCTGGGCCGGCCAAACCGGATCTACTTAACCCGCTACGAAGATCCCGGCGCCGGGGAAACCCCGCTTCCCTCCAGAAAGAAAGAATCTTTCCGTCTGGGCAAAAAAACCTTTTCCCCAAATCAAAAAGAAAAGAAACAAGAAAATCCAGAGATCCTTTCTTCTTCTGACGGCGACGATACACAAACGCCCCTTTCCCAAGGACTGCCATGGGACGCTGTCCAGTCGGCCGACTGCCCAGCCTCGTTCCTGTCAGCCGTGCTAACCGTCCTGCAAAACGCCTGCCGTCCCGATCGCCGTCCTGCCATTGGAAAAGAGCGCCCTCCTGCAGACACGGTGCGGCGGCAGCTGCGCCGGCTGCGAAAGGAACATATCGAGCATGTGTACCAGTGCGTGTCCTCCACCGCGCGGGAAATCCGCAATTTCCCGGCCTATCTGCTGGCCTGCCTCTATCACGCCCCCGAAAGCTATGCCCTTGCCCAGGCCGTCCCGCCGTATTCCCCCCCCTGTGAGGACCGCCGCCCGACGTACGACCTGGAAGCCTACGAAGCCATGGATTTCCTGGCGGAACTGCGGCGGTAAGGGGGTTCCCCAGCCGCTACATACGGCCGTATAAGCGCCGGCACCGCACCGGCAAACGGATGGTCTATCTACCGGCAAGGGAAGGACGCCCTTGCCTAAAATACCGGGACAACCCTCGCACGCGGTGTTTTTATTTTGTGGGGCCGTATGGGTTCCGCAAAACGCGCAAAAACCCCCTTCCTGCCCATTTCCGGCAAAGAAGGGGGGAGCGTTTATGCTTGGCGGCCGGGGGCGGCGGCCAGCTTAGCCATGGCCAGCACTTGCACCGCACCCATGGCCTGGGCTTCCTCGCGGCTGTGCGTCACCAGCAGGACCGTTTTCCCGGCACAGCGTGTTTTTGTGTCCTGCATGACCGTCTGCTTGGTTTCCGCATCCAGCCCCTTGAACGGTTCGTCCAGGAACAGCACGTCGGATTCTGCCAGCAGCGCCCGCAGGATCGCCACGCGGCGGCACATCCCGCCCGAAAGCTCCCGTACCGGCTGCCCCGCACATCCCGCAAGGCCGACGGATTCCATGGCGCGCAGGGCTTCTTCCCGGCGCAGACCCGGGCATACCAGGCGGATATTTGCCGCCGCATCCAGATTCCTGCACAGGCGGTCTTCCTGGAATACCGCGCTTTGCTTTTTCCCAAAAAGCCCGGTAATCTTCCCGCTGTCGGGGAGCTCCAGGCCCATCAGGATCCGCAGCAGCGTGGTTTTCCCAAAGCCCGAGGGGGCCATCAGCGCGCTGACCTTCCCCGCCGGGAACACCGCCGAGAAATCCCGCAGCACGGGCTTGCCATCGAATGATTTACAAAGGTGTTCTACCCGGATGGGTTCCATAAAGGCTACATCCTTTCCACACGTTGGATCAGGCGGCCCAGCAGCACAAGGAACCCCTTTTCAAAGGCCAGGCTCACGCACACAATGACTGCTGTCCAGGCGAACAGGTCGGGGGTTGCCAGATAGATTTTGGCCTGCTGGAGCTTTTCGCCGATGGAACCGTCGGGCATGCCGATGACTTCTGCCGCAATGCCGGATTTCCAGCAAAGGCCCAGCGCAATCGTACAGCCGGACCGGAAAAACGGCAGGACCTGCGCCGTATAGATATACCGGAACCGGCGCAGGGGCGGGATCCGGAATACCCTGGCCATTTCCAAAAGCTGCGGGTCGGCCGCGCGGATGCCGCCCAGCACATTGGTATAGATGACCGGCAGCACCATCAGGAAGGAAATCAATACCGACAGGTTCCGCGACGAGAACCAGATCAGCGCCAGGATGATGAACGACGCGACCGGGATGGTCTTGATGGCCAGCATGGCGGGAGCAAGCAGTTCCTCCACCCGGCGGAACCGGGCCGAAAGCGCTGCCAGAAAAATCCCGGCCGCGGCCCCCAGCAGAAACCCTCCGCCGATGCGCAGCAGCGACCATGCAATCGAGATCCAGAAATCCCCTGTGCCGCCAAGCTCCCAAAGCCGCACGACCACCCGCCACGGGGCTACCAGCAGGAATTCCTTGCCGATGCAAAGGCTGGCAATCTGCCAGACGCAAAGCCATACCAGCACCGCCCAAAGCCGGATATGCCGCCGGCGCTTGCGCTTAGCGGCTGTAATAGAACGCATCGCCCGGCAGCACGCCGCCGATGGATTGCGGGTTCTGTTCCAGCAGGACCGACAGATAGCCCGAGAGCTTCTGTTTCATTTCGTTCCCTTCGATGAAGGTGATATTGCAGGAGGGCAGGGCTTCTTTGGCCACTTCTGCGGTGACAATGCCATATTTGCCCACCAGTTCGGCAGCTTGGTCCACATTGGCGTTGACGTATTCCACAGACGCCTGATAATCGTCCAGGAACGCGGATACCGCCTCGGGATTCTGTTCTATAAAATCCCGGCGCGCCACGACTACGCCTGTGATCAGTGCGGACGGCGATTCGCTTCCCGCTTGGATGGCGTCCCATTCCTCGGTCAGATCGAGCGCCACGCGCAGGCCGTCGTTCTGCTTGAGGGCGGTGGTCACAAACGGCTGCGGGAGCATGGCCACGGCGGCCTGGTCGGTGCTTAGGGCAGCCAGGCAGGCAGCGGCCTCGCTCTGCCATTCGATGGTCACATCCGCGGCGGGATCGATGCCGTTTTGCGAGAGCACATAGTTGAGGGCGTATTCAGGGGTGGTGCCTTTGCCGGTGGCATAGAGGGTTTTGCCGCGCAGATCCTCCACGGACCCGATGGACTCGCCGTTTTCCACCACATACAGCACACCCAGGGTGTTGATGGCCAGCACCTGGATTTCCCCGCCGGCATTGTTGTAGAGCGCGGCGGCGGCGTTGGCCGGCAGCGCGGCGACGTCAATGCGGCCTTGGGTGAGGCCCACGGTGACTTCGTCGGCCATGGTCTGGATAGCAAAGGTATATGCCTGGCTGGCGGCGCCGTTTTCGGCGTCGTCCATCAATTTGACCATCCCCATGGCGGTGGGGCCGTTCAGGGCGGTCACGCGCATACCGGTTTCTGTGGTGGCCGGGGCGGACGGTTCGGGCTGCGGCTGCGAGGACGGCGCGGAAGCAGCGCCTTGGGGCGTGGCGGCGCAGCCGACCAGCATCACCGCTGCGAGCGTGAGGCAAAGAAGAAGCGGGAGCAGTTTTTTCATGACAAGATTCATCCTTTCTGTTGGGCCGGGGCGCGCGGCAGCCAGATTGTGCAAAGGCGCGGGAGGCTTGTCCGCGGCGGGGAGCCCTGCCCATATGTTAGCGTAATCTAACCCATTTTATTATACCCCTGGGGAAAAGGGAAGTCAAGCCGCCTGCTGCCCCCCTGCGGAAAAAGCAGCAGCCGCCCCGGGAAACCCACAGGGCGGCGGCTGGCGCTTTACAGGTTGTCCGGATAATTTTCCGGGGCCTGCGGCCAGTGCGAATACAGATACCACTGGTGATCCTGGCCGAGCAGGTCGTCGCTGATGAGGAAATAGGTGTGGCGCAGCACCGGCGTGGAGCTGACCGGGTCGTCCCAGGTCACATCCACGTTGTACCACTGCCCGTCGATTTCCACCTTGTTCCAGGCGTGGGCTTCCTGCTGGCCGCCCGAGTACCCGATGCCGGAAATCCGCAGGCATTCGATATCCGCCAGGTAGCAAAGCAGGTCCAGCGCCTTGACATACCCGTCGCATACGGCCCGGCCGTCCACCAGCGCACCCACGGCGGCATGGCTGCGGTCGCCGGTCTCGCGGTAGGTCACGGTGTTGACCAGGTAGTCGTGGAACGCCAGCACAATCTCATACTCGCTCATGGAGGGGTCCACCAGGTCGGCATAGACCTCCCGGGCGGCGGCAAGGGTTTGCTGGTCTTCCGCCGAGAGCGAGGAAGATTTGCCTTCCAGATATGCCATGATACGCGCTGCATCGTTGTAAGTAATGTTTGCCGTGAATTGCCCGGAGCCGTTCACATAGGATGTGCGCAGCTGCAGGACATCCTGGAAGCGTTCAATCTGTTCGAGCAGGAGGGTCTGGTAAGCGGCTTCCTGCCCGCGGGGGACATGGATATCCACCTCGCTGCTGCGGCTGTTCATCACCTCGATGAACTGTTCCATCAGATCGTCGCCCGAAGAAACGGTGATCGACGAGATAGCCGGGGTGATTTCCGTGGAGGCGCCCGCGGATGGGATCAGGCTTAGGCCCTTGTCGGCCCACCAGGAGGTGTCGCGGGTGGCCACCCCGCCCTGGGCAACCCCGTTTTGCACGTCAATGCGCACAGAGGAATGGGTCACCGCGCCGCCGTCCTGAACAATCTCATAAATAATGTAGCAGGTGCCGGGGTTTCTGCCGGTAACGCGGAAATTCCCGTTTGCAAGCTGCGTGAGGTTCACAATGGAGCCGGTACGGGAATCCGACACGCGCAGGGTGCCGTTTCGCACCATCTGCTGGACCTGGCTTCCCGAAAGCGCCTGCCCGTCGCCGTCGGTGACGGTCACGCCGATGTCATAAATATTGCCGGGGGCCATGCGGTAGTTGACGGTATCGAGCGTAATGGATCCGCCTTTGGGATACACGGTCACGGCAATGGAAGCCTGCTGTCCGTCATACGATACCGAGAGGGATGTGGAACCCGCCTGTAAGCCGGTTACCCGGTATGTTGCGCCGGAAGCGTCGACGCCGGCGAACGAAACGGACGCAATGGAGGGATCTTCCGGTTCAATGAAGATGCCGCCCGAGGAGGAAGCACCCTCGATAGTGAACGAGCCGATCCCCACCTCCTGCGTCAGCTGTAAAGACTGCACATTCAGCCAGGAAGCCTGGCTTTGCTGTGTCTGCGCGGCGAATACCTGCGGCGCCGCGCCCACCGCCGGGACGCTGAAGGCCAGCAGGGCGGCCGCCAGCAGCGACGAGAAAAGTTTCTTTTTTCGTAGGTGCATTCGAATCTTCCTTTCCAAAAAGGCCGGTTTGCCCGGGGGCAAAGGGGTATGTGGTCTGCAAAACAATCCCTCTTTTCTATTATAGAGGATTTTCTGCATCCTGTCCAGTTCCTTGGGCAATGTGTCCAAAAAGGCGCCCCTATCCCCTGTCTTGGCAAAGCGCGGACGTGCCGGATCAAAAAACCCCCTGCTGCACAGCGGGGGGATTTATTATCGCAGGATGAGCTTTTGCCCGAGGTATACGGCCAAAATGCCCAGCGCCACGCTGGAAACAGCGTACAGGATGGCAATCCAGAGATTGCCGTTTTTTATCAGGCCATGGGTTTCCAGTGCAAACGAGGAAAACGTGGTGAACCCGCCGCAGACCCCGGCCTGGAGGAACAACACCAGGCGCGGCGGGAGCAGGCTGTGCTTGGAGGCCAGCGCGGCGATGATCCCGATGGCGAAGCAGCCTGCCAGGTTGATGAGGAAGGTCTTAATGGGGAACACCATCCACTCCTTGACAGGGATCAGGCCGATAAGATACCGGCACACGGCCCCGAGGAACCCGCCCGCGCCCACAGCCAGGCATTCAATCATGGATTTGCGCCTCCTTTCCGGGTGGATTCTTCGGGCTGGTCAAGGGTGCGGAAGAAGTCCTCCAGCTCCATGGGGCGGTAGAAATAAAAGCCCTGGATAAAATCGCAGCCGGTTTTCTGGATGGCCGCAAGTTCCTCTTCGGTTTCCACCCCTTCTACGCAGACCTGCTTGCCGAACCGGTGGCAGGCATAGATCACGCTCATAATGAAATCCATCTTTTCTTTGGAAGAGGTCACTTCACACATCAGCATCCGGTCGAGCTTGATCAGGGTTGCCGGGTAGCGCAGGAGGAGCTGCAGGCTTGAATACGCGTTGCCGAAGTCATCCAGCGCGAAGGTGATGCCCATTTCCTGACATTGCGTGATGAAGTGTTCCAGATGATCGGGCATCTCGTCAAAATGGGTTTCGGTCAGCTCAATGGCCAGGTTTTTCCCGGGGATGCCAAATTCCTGCATGGTTTGCTGAAGAAATGGGAAAAAGTTTTCATCCACAATTTGCAGGTAACTGACATTGATGGACAAAAGGAAATCCGGGAAGCGCCGGAGGATATCGCGGCAGGCTTTCAGGGCCTGGGTAATGACCCATTTCCCAACGGGGAGGATCAGGCCCGACTGCTCCAGGATGGGGATAAACTTGGCCGGGGGCATGTCGCTTCCCTGGTTTTTCCAGCGAAGGAGGATCTCCCCGCCGAAGATGCGCCCGGTGTCGGTGCGCACCTGGGGCTGCACCACAATGCGGAAATTCTCAAAGGCGTGGTTAATGCTGGAATGGAGCGCCAGGCTCAGGTCGGCGTGGTTTTTGCAGATGGCCGACATATGCGGCGAAAAAGAGAGGTAATCGAGCTCGGGGAACGCCTTGGCGGTCTGGGCGACCACCAGGGCGTTGTCGATGAATTCCTGCGGGGTCTGGCCGTCCTGGGGATAGTACAGCAAGCCGACGGCGCACGGGTACAGCATATGGACGCCGTGGCTGCGGTATACCTCGGCCACAATTTCATGGATACGGCGGGATGGAGGGCCGGGGTCGTCGGCCTTGTGTGAAACGGCCAGGAAGCGCAGGCCCTCCAGGCGGAAAAAGCGGAAATCGCTGCCAAGGTCCATCTCGAGCTGCCAGGCGATCTCCTGCAAAATGGTATCGCCGATGGCGCGGCCGAAAGTGTGGTTGATGTCGGAAAAATTCTGGAAGGTAAAGCTCAGCGCCATGGCAGGCTGGCCGCTGCCCGCGCGCGCCAGTTCGTGCCGCGCAAACGAAAGGCTCAAAAACCCCGTGATGGGATCGACTTCCATTTCGTTTTTGAGGTTTGTCAGGCTGCCGGACAAAAACAGCGCTTTTTTGCCGGTTTCGTCCCACTTGAGCGCCGCGCGGCAGGAGATCCACACCAGCGCGCCGTCCTTATCGCGCGCGCGGAAGCGCACGGCCATAGCCGTGCGGTTTTCTTCAAACATGCCGTGCATCTCCCGCTGGGCCTGCCGGCGGTCGGGTTCATAGATTTTCTCTTCCATACGCGGAAGGAAGTCGTACACCAGGTTGTCTTCAAACTGGAAATCTTCCCGGAAGTTGTCCGAAACATAGTAGGTATTCTTCTGCACGTCGCCGCAGAAAAGGTACGGCCCGGCTTCCCCGCCCACAATGGCCTGCAATCCCGCGTCGGCGTCGAAATAGTAGTTTTTCAGATAGGCCTGGAATGCCGAATCTTGCTTGCGCGTGTCCTGCTCCCCTTTGGCGGCAGCCTCCATCTGCCGGTAAAAGGCCCGTTTGTCTTCATACATGCGGGAGTCCGCCACCTGCAAAAGCTGGGAAAAGTCTTTTTCCCCCCGGTCGGCCCACACGCTGCCAACCGAAAGGGTGCAGTTTTCCGCCCGCATCCTCTCGCGCAGGGCGGCCACCCTTTCGGAAAACGTTTCTTTGCTGGCCCCCAGGCGCAAGACGATAAACTCGTCGCCGCCGATGCGGAAAATCTTGCTGCGCGGGAACGACTCGCGCAAAATCTGATAGGCCTGCACAATGAGCCGGTCGCCGCCCTCGTGCCCGATCGTGTCGTTGATCTTTTTCAGGCCCGTGATATCGCAGTAGACAAGGCCCACGGTATCCTCCAGGGAATCCTTGTCGGTATTTTTGGAAAGGGCGTGGCGGTTGAGCGCGCCGGTGAGGGGGTCGTAATAGCTGATGCGTTTGAGGTGGTCCATCAGGTCGCGCCGCTGCAAAATCGCCACGATAAAATGCGAGAGCATCTTGCAGTTTTCCATAATGACCGATACCAGGGTTTCGGGGGGGTTGTCCAGCCGCAGAAAGCCCAAAAGGCCGCCCTTGCCAAGCAGCGGGAACAGCACGAGCGAATGGATGCTCTCATATGGCAGGAGATATTGATACAGATCCGGCACGCGGTCGCGCATCTGTTCCAAGTTGTAGAAATACATCGGCTCGTTGTGATGGAATTCCTGGTACCAGTCCTGGATATACAGGGCAAAATCCATGCACAGCGGCGGGTACTGGGGGGAAGAGGCGTCTTTGGTGTAGCTGTAGGTGTTATAGACCATGTCGCCGTCGCGCACTTCGTGGATGTATGCGCCGTCGCAGCCGGTATGATCCACCAGGTAGCGCAGCATCCGCTGCAGCGACTGGTGGGGGTCGGCGGTGGAATGGGTGACCATCAGGCACTCGTTGACAAAGGATTCCTGCCGCACCAGAGAGGAATCCGGCAGGGAGAGGGTTTCGCCGCAGGTTTCGGCGGCAATCTCCATGCGGTACAGCCGCCCCTGGTGCTCTATGAGGGTATCCTTGAGCGCCATGACCCGCTGGAGCACCGGGTTGCGGTAGATCCATTCGTAGCAGTCGCCCGGGTTTTTGAGCTTGTAGTTGGTGCAGAAGGCGCAGGGCTTGGGCAGTTTTTGCAGCACCCCGTAACATGTTTTGCCCTGGTAGTTCTCCAGGGAGAACGCCTTGCGCGCGGCGGCGTTCATATATACCAGTTCAAACGTCTGCACATCGGCTACATAGACCAGCTCTTTCCAGTTTTCCAAATGTTCCCAAGGCGCTTTCATACGGCAAAATCCTTCCCCTCGCCGCACCGGGTTTCCGGCGGGCGTCATATACTCCTGATTTTTGTCTTTGTCTATTGTATAGTGTACTGTATTTTTGAGGAAAATGTCAATATGCCGCCTCACCCCAAGGGCAGGGTAAAGCGGTTTTTTTGAAAGTCGATCCGGCCTTCTCTGCGCAGCTTGGAAAGCTCGTGGCACATCGCGCTGCGGTCCACCGAAAGGAAGTCGGCCAGCTCCTGGCGCGAAAACGGGATCGAAAACGACCGCGATCCGGCGCGCCGGGCTTCCCCGCCCAGATAGCACAGGAGTTTTTCGCGGGTGGTGCGCTTGGAAAGCAGCTCCACCTTGCGGCTTAGCTGCATATTTTTGCCCGCCAGCACGCGCAGCATATTGTAAATGAGCCGGTGGTGGAACGCGCAGCGTTTTTCGCAGGTGGAGAGGATTTTCCGGTAATCGATCCAAAGGATTTCGCTGTCCCCGGCCGCCACCGCCCCCACCGGCAGCGCCGCCGCCCCCGCGCACGCGAACGCTTCGCCGAAGAGCTGCCCCGGCCCCACCGAGGCCACAATGCTGCGGTTGCCGTAAAAATCGTCCTGTATCACCTGCACCTGCCCGGTCAGTACCAGGCCCACCCGGCCCGCCGGATCGCCTGCGCGCAAGACGTCCCCGCCCGCCGGGACTGCTGTCTGCCGGGCCGAAAGGCATCCGAGCAGGGCGGGCAGATCGGTTTCGTCCACGCCGTCGAACAGCGGCGAAGATCCCAGGATTTCCCAGTCGGTTTTCTTCATGGCTGCCTCCTTTTTGTTGGAAAAACAACATACAATCCCAGCATACCATAGTATACTCTACCCTGTAAACCGCTTTTTTGAAAAATACTGCGAAAAAATACCGGATGACACGATACGACAAAGGAGGAAAACCGATGGATATGTTTTGTTACCAATGCCAGGAGACGGCCGGCGGTTCGGGCTGCTGCGGTGCGGCGGGCGTGTGCGGGAAAACTGCCGAGGTCGCGGCCTTGCAGGATGTGCTGGTATACGCCGTAAAGGGGTTGGCCGAAGTGGTGGTCAAAGGGAAGGTTTCCCTGGCTGATTTCCCCGATCTGCCCCGCGAGGTGCTCAAAAGCCTGTTTATTACCATCACCAACGCGAATTTTGACGGCGAGGCCGTCATGCGGCAGACAGAGAAACTGATCGCCGCCCGCGATGCGCTCAAGGCCAAGCTCCCGCCCCGGGAATGGAGCCACGCGGCGCAGTTTGCCGGCGGTTCCCAGCAAGCCCTGCTGGCCGTCCGGAAGGAAGCCGGGGTGCTGTCTGCCGCGGATGAGGATATCCGTTCCCTGCGCGAGACTATCACCTACGGCCTCAAAGGGCTGGCGGCCTATGCCCAGCACGCGGCGAACCTCGGCAAGGAAAGCCCGGAGCTGTACGCCTTTTTATATGAAGCGCTGGCCGCTACGCTCGACGATTCCCGCACCAAGGAGGATCTTATCGCGCTGACGCTCAAAACCGGCGAGCACGGGGTACAGGCCATGGCCCTGCTCGATGAAGCCAATACGGCCGCGTACGGCCACCCGGAAATCACCAAGGTGAATCTGGGCGTGCGGGGGAACCCGGGCATCCTGATTTCGGGGCACGACCTTTCCGATCTGGAGCAGCTTCTGGAGCAGACCCAAGGCACCGGCGTAGACGTATACACCCACTGCGAGATGCTGCCCGCGCACTATTACCCGGCGTTTCAAAAATACCCGCACTTTGTGGGCAACTACGGGAATGCCTGGTGGCAGCAGGCGGCGGAATTCGAGGCGTTCGGCGGGCCGGTGCTGTTCACGACCAACTGTATTGTCCCGCCCCGCAAGGACGAGGTGCGCCGGCGGATCTTCACCTGCGGCGCGGCGGGCTACCCCGGCTGTACGCATATCGAAGCCGGCCCCGACGGCAAAAAGGATTTCTCGCCCCTCATCGCGCTGGCCAAAAGCTGCCCCCCGCCCAAGGAGCTGGAATCCGGCGAGATTGTGGGCGGCTTTGCCCACAACCAGGTGCTGGCCCTGGCCGACAAGGTGGTGGAAGCCGTCAAGTCCGGGGCGATCCGCAAATTCTTTGTCATGGCGGGCTGCGACGGCCGTCAAAAGTCCCGCGGGTACTACACCGAATTTGCCGAAAAGCTCCCAAAGGATACGGTTATCCTGACGGCCGGGTGTGCGAAATTCCGGTACAATAAGCTGGATCTGGGCGACATCGGCGGTATCCCGCGCGTGCTGGACGCCGGCCAGTGCAACGATTCGTATTCGCTGGCGGTCATTGCCCTCAAGCTCAAGGAAGCCTTTGGCCTTTCGGACGTCAACGAGCTGCCCATCGCGTACAATATCGCCTGGTATGAGCAGAAAGCAGTCATCGTGCTGCTGGCGCTCTTGTCCCTTGGGGTGAAGAACATCCATCTCGGGCCGACGCTGCCGGGCTTCCTCTCGCCGAACGTGGCAAAGCTCCTCACAGAAACCTTCGGCATTGCCGGGATAGGTACGGTAGAGGAGGATATGCAGCAGTTCCTTGGGGCATAATCCCTAAAATTTTCCCACAGCCTTCGGAGGTTCCGGCAGGGCTGTGGGTTTTTTTGTTTTTTTTAACAAAGGCCTTTTGCTTTTAACAGAGATTTAACCGCGGCCCCGCTTCGGATTTTACATATGGGCGGTATACTGGGAGCATCAAATCCGGCAAACCGAAAGGAGATATTCCCTATGAAAAAACGTATTGGATCCGCCCTGCTGGGCGGTCTGCTGATGGGGGCCATGGCCCTCACCATGGCTGCGTGCAGCAGCACACCGGCTTCCACCGAAAGCGGCGGCACGGACTCCGCAGGCGGCGCCACCGCCGCCGTGGTCGGCACGGTAACCGCTTCCGGTTCCTCCGCCCTGCTCCCGCTGGCCGAGGACGCCGCCGAGTACTTCAAGCAGGACAATCCCGATGTGTCCATCACGCTCAACGCGGGCGGTTCCGGAACCGGGCTGCGGCAGGTCGCTGACGGTGCGGTCGATATCGGCAATTCCGACATCGCCGCCGAGGAACGCCTCGAGGCAGACGAAGCTGCCCAGCTTGTCGACCACCGTGTCTGCGTGGTGACCATGGCTCCCATTGTCAACGCTTCGCTGTATGAGCAGGGCGTCACCAACCTCACCAAGCAGCAGCTCCAGGACATCTTTACCGGCGTGATCACCAACTGGAGCGAGGTCGGCGGCCCGGATCAGAACATCGTGCTGATCACCCGTCCTTCGACCTCCGGCACCCGCGCGCTGTTCCAGGAATATGCGCTCGACGGCAAGGAGGAAATCACCTCCTCCCTGGAAACCGATGACTCCGGCACCCTGCTGCAAAGCGTTGCCGACAACGAAGGCGCAATCGGCTATGTCGCCCTGTCCTACCTGGTGAACAATACCTCTGTTGCACCGGTAGCTGTGGACGGCGTGGAGCCTACCCTCGAGAACACCTATAACGGCACCTATCCCGTATGGGGCTACGAGCACATGTACACCAAGGGCGAGCCCACCGGCGCAGTAAAAGCATACCTGGACTTTATCCAGTCTGAGGAATACGGCGCGCGCATGGAAGAGCTCGGCTACGGCGTAACCTCCAAGATGACCGTCAGCCGCGAATAAGCCGCCTGGCAAACGACACACCGACCGGACAGGGACAGCTTGTCCGGTTTTTATTTGGAAAAAGGAGCATACCTTCGTTATGGAAAAAAAACATCTGTTTTGGAAGGAGCATTTCTGGCGGATCCTCATCACCGCGTGCGGCCTGTTCATGATCCTGCTGACGCTGGGGATCGGCGCGTTTTTGGCGTATAAGGGCCTTGGCACCTTCACCACCTACGGCCACAGCGTGTGGGAATTTTTCTTCTCCTCCGACTGGGATCCCGCCGACAATACCGAGGGCGGCGGCACAGTCGGCGCGGCGGTCTATCTGGTGGGCAGTCTGAGCACCTGCTTTCTGGGGCTTCTGCTGGCCCTGCCGTTCAGCCTGGCCGCGGCGATCTTCCTGAGCGAGATCGCCCCGCCGTGGAGTGAAAAATTTTTCCGCCCGGCAGTGGAGCTGTTTGTGGGCATCCCGTCGATCATTTATGGCTGGATGGGCCTGACGATCCTGGTGCCTGTCATCCGCGACCTGTTCGGCCTGGACCACGGGTTTTCCGTGCTGGCGGCCGGGATTGTGCTGGCGGTGATGATCTTCCCGACCATCACCACCGTGGCCGCCGACGCGCTGCGCGCCGTGCCGAAAGACTACCGCCGCGCCGCCTACGGGCTGGGTGCGACCCGCTGGCAGGTGATCTGGCAGGTGGTGCTGCCGGCGGCAAGGCCCGGCGTATTCACCGGGATTATCCTGGGGCTGTGCCGGGCGTTCGGCGAAGCGATGGCCGTGGCCATGGTCATCGGCCGGGCGCGGCAGTTCCCGGATTCGATCCTTTCGCCCACCACCAGCCTGACCACCGCCATCGCCTCGGACATGGGCGGCGCGATGGACGGCGGCGAATACAGCACCGCCCTGTGGACCATGGCGCTGGTGCTGTTCGGGCTGTCGCTGCTGTTCATTCTCTTAATCCATCTGGTTTCGCGGAAAGGGGGGAAATCCCATGGACGTGCTTAAAAAAATCCGGGCCGCCAAGCGCATGGACCGCGGCATGACCGTGGTATTCTATGTGGTGGCGGGCGCGGCCATCGCCTTGCTGTGCGCCTTCGCCCTCACGGTCATCATCCGGGGGTTTATCGGCTTTACCCCCGAGCTTCTCGCCTTCAACAAGGACGGCATCGGCAACCAGCTCTTTAATACCGTGTACCTGGTCTTCCTCTCCCTGCTCATCAGCGGGCCGCTGGGCATCGCGGCGGGGATCTATATGGCCGAATACGCCAGGAACGGCCCGGTTACCCGCTTCCTGCGCATCTGCATCGAAACCCTGTCCTCCCTGCCGTCGATTGTGGTGGGCCTGTTTGGGTATCTGGTGTTCATCGTGCTGGTGGGCGGGCGCTGGAGCCTGATGGCCGGGGCGCTGGCGGTGTCCATTTTGAACCTGCCCCTCATCGCCACCACCACCGAGGACGCTTTCCGGTCGCTGCCCGCCGGCTACAAGCGCGGCAGCCTGGGCCTGGGCGCGACGCACTGGCAGACCATTTTCCGCGTGATGCTGCCCGCGTGCCTGCCCCGGATTATCACCGGGCTGATTCTGGCCGCCGGGCGCGCGTTCGGGGAATCGGCCGCGCTTTTGTATACCGCCAGCACCAGCACCGACATCAACTGGAGAAGCTGGAACCTGGCTTCCCCCACCTGTCCGCTTAACCCGTTCCGCCCCGGCGAGACGCTTTCCCTGCACATCTGGGCCGCCCGGACGGAAAGCCTTTCTTCCAACGCGGAGCAGGTCGCCAATTTTTCCTCGGCGGTGCTGCTGATCCTGGTGTTCGGGTTCAGCATCGGCGCGCGGTTTTTGAGCCGCCGCCTCGATAAAAAAATGGGAGGGCATTCGGCATGAACCAGCAACAAGACCTTGCGGCTTCGTCCGCGTTTTCCATCGAAGGGCTTAGCCTGTTTTACGGGGAATTCCAGGCCCTGAAAGGCATTTCGATGGAGATCCAGAAACACTGCGTGACCGCGCTCATCGGTCCCTCGGGCTGCGGGAAATCCACGTTTTTAAAGACCCTCAACCGCATGAACGACCTCGAGGACAAGGTGCGTGTGGAGGGCAGCGTCCGCCTCGAGGGCAAGGACGTCTACAAGGACATGGACGCCATCACCCTGCGCCAGAAGGTGGGCATGGTATTCCAGCAGCCAAACCCGTTCCCCAAGAGCATTTACGACAATGTGGCATACGGCCCGCGCTTGCAGGGCGTGCGCTCGAAGGCCAAGCTCGACGCGATTGTGGAGAAGTCCCTGCGCGCCGCGGCCATCTGGGACGAGGTCAAGGACCGCCTCAAGAAATCTGCGCTCGGGCTTTCGGGCGGGCAGCAGCAGCGGCTTTGCATCGCGCGGGCGCTGGCCGTGGAGCCGGAAGTGCTGCTGATGGACGAACCCACCAGCGCGCTCGATCCCATCTCCACGCTGAAAATCGAGGAGCTGGCTTCGTCGCTCAAGGAACAGTATACCATCGTCATGGTGACGCACAACATGCAGCAGGCGGCGCGCGTCTCGGATAAGACGGCCTTTTTCCTGCTGGGCGAAGTGGTGGAGTACGGGGGCACGGAGCAATTGTTTTCCATGCCGCAGGATACACGCACCGAAGAATACATCACCGGGAGGTTTGGATAAGATGCGAACCGAATTCCAGCAGCAGCTGCAAACGCTGCACGTCGAGCTGATGAAAATGGGCGGCCTGTGTGAAGAAGCCATCTCGCTGGCGGCCAAGCTGATTTTGGGGGATTCTGAGATTTCCCCGAAGGATATCCACGAGGTGGAGATGGCCACCGACCGCAAGGAGCGCGAGATTGAGGCGCTGTGTATGCAGATCCTGCTCCAGCAGCAGCCCGTGGCCGGGGATTTCCGGGCGGTATCGTCGGCGCTCAAGATGATCTCCGACATGGAGCGCATCGGCGACCAGACCGACAATATCGGGGAGCTTGCCCCCTATCTCACCAAATGCCGTGCCCAGGATCAGGTACAGATCGGCGAGATGGCCAGGGCGACGGTGCAGATGGTCACCGACAGCGTGGAAGCATTTGTGAAAAGCGATCTGCCCATGGCCCGCCGCGTCATGCAGGCCGACGATGAAGTGGACCGCCTGTTCTACGACGTCAAGGAGGATTTGATCGAGCAGATCTGCCAGCGCAAAGTGGATCCCCGCGCCTCGCTCGACCTGCTCATGGCGGCCAAGTACTTTGAACGCATCGGCGACCATGCCGTCAACATCGCCGAATGGGTGGAATATTTTCTCACCGGCAGCCACAAAAACCAGCCCATTCCCTCCGGAGCCTAGACGCGGCGCGCCCCCTGTGGTATAATAAATGAAAAAAGGAAAAACGCGGGCAGCCGAGTTGCGTAGAAACCCAGCCCGCCGCGCGATCTGCCCGCCGCAGGCGTGGTATAATAGCCGCAGGAAATGGGAAACGCGGGCGGCGGGGATTTATTTGGAGCCCAGCCTGCCGCGCGATATGCCCACCGCAAGGTGTGGTATAATCCAAGGAGGATAAGAAAAGATGCGGCGGGCCGGGAAAGGGCCGCCAGGAGGGGCAGATATGATTTACCTTTTGGAAGACGATGAGAACATCCGCGAGCTGATTTTATACACCCTGCGCGCCCAGGGGGCCGCGGCCCAGGGATTCCCCCGGCCGTCGGATTTCTGGCAGGCCGTGCAGGAACAGGCCCCCAGCCTGGTGATTCTGGATATCATGCTCCCCGAGGAGGATGGCCTGCAGGTGCTCGAAAAGCTGCGCCGCGATCCTCCCACCCAGCGCGTACCCGTGCTGATGCTCACCGCCAAGGACAGCGAATATGATATTGTGCGCGGCCTCGACAGCGGCGCCGACGACTATCTTTCCAAACCCTTCGGCATGATGGAGCTGCTCTCGCGCATCCGCGCCCTGCAGCGCCGCGCCGGTACCCCCGCCGCACCGCCGCCGTCCCCCGAGGAATACCGCTGCGGCCCGCTGTGGGTCTGCCCGGCGCGCCATCTCTGCAAGGTGGGGGAGGAAACCATTTCCCTCACCCGCAAGGAATTCGACCTTTTATGCCTGCTGCTCGAACACCGCGGCGCCGTGCTTACCCGCGACCAGCTTCTTGACCGCATCTGGGGCTACAGCTTCGACGGCGAAAGCCGCACGGTCGACGTGCATATCCGCACCCTGCGCCAGAAGCTCGGCGAAGTCGGCTCCTGGATCGAAACCGTGCGCGGCATCGGCTACAAGCTGGGAGGCGACGCCCCTTGACGCGAAAAATCTTCTTTTCGATTTTCGCGGTGGCCGCCGCCATCCTGATGGTGTCGTTTGTCGCCATCGTGGCCACGCTGTATCCCTACTTCCACCGCCAGCTCGCTTCCGAACTGGCCGAGGAAGCCTCTTACATCGCCACGGCGCTGGAAGGGGAGGGCATTTCCTATTTGCACCGCCTTTCCCAGCGCCAGCAGGAACGTGTGACCCTCATCGGCCCGGACGGCGAGGTGCTCTTTGACAGCCAGTCCAACGCCCAGGCCATGGAAAACCATGCGGACCGCGAGGAAGTCCTGGAAGCCCGGCAGACCGGCGAGGGCTTCGGCGAACGGAATTCCGAAACCCTCGGGGTAAAGACTTTGTATTACGCCGTGCTCCTCGACGACGGCCGTGTCCTGCGTATCTCGCAGGTGCAGGAGAGCCTTTCTTCCATACTGATGTCCGCCCTGTGGCCGGTGATTATCATTTTCTTTGTTATGCTGGGGCTTTCGGTGGCTGTGTCGTCGCTGGTGGCCCGCAGCATCGTGCGGCCCATCAACGCCATTGAGTTCCAGCAGGATCCCGGCCCTGCGCCGTACCCGGAGCTTTCCCCCCTGATCGAGAAGATCTCCCTCCAGAGCGAGACCATCCAGCGCCAGGTGGAGGAGGCCAAACGCCAGCAGGAGGAATTTTCCATCATCACGGGGAACATGGAAGAGGGCCTGCTCACCATCGGCCCGCATACGGAACTGCTTTCCTACAACGCCAGCGCGCTCCTTCTCCTGGACGTGCAGCAGGCCCGCAACGGCCAGAGCGTGCTTGAGCTCAACCGCAGCCCGGCCTTCCAGGGGGTGGTGGAAGCCGCTTTGCAGGGACAGCACAAAACCGCCATGCTCCCCTCCGGCGACACGACGGTGCAGCTCATTGCGAACCCTGTCTGGCAAAGCGGCCGCCCGGCCGGGGCGATGGTGCTGCTGCTGGATGTGACCGAGCGCACCCAGCGCGAGACCTTGCGCCGCGAATTTACGGCCAATGTATCGCATGAGCTGAAAACCCCGCTGACCTCCATTTCGGGCTTTGCCGAAATCCTGCGCGACGGCCTGGTGCAGCCCGCGGATGTGTCCCGGTTCGCCGGGCGCATCTATGATGAATCCCAGCGGCTGACGGAGCTTGTGCGCGACATCCTCAAGCTTTCCCAGCTCGATGAAGGCAGCCTGCCTTTCCCCAAGGAGCCGGTGGATCTCTATGCTGTGGCGGCTTCTGTGTGCGACCGTCTCCAGGACGCGGCCGAAAAGGCCGGCGTACAGCTCCGGCTTTCCGGCGGGGAGGCCGTCATCCAGGGGGTGCGCACCGTGGCCGAGGAGATCCTCTATAACCTGTGCGACAACGCCGTCAAGTATAACCGCCCCGGCGGGGAAGTGGAAATCTCCGTGCAAAAGGACGTGGAAGGCGGCGTCACCGTGCGCGTATCGGATACCGGCATCGGCATCCCCCTTGCCGACCAGGGCCGTGTATTCGAGCGCTTCTACCGTGTGGACAAAAGCCACTCCCAGGAAGTCGGCGGCACGGGGCTGGGGCTCTCCATCGCCAAGCACAGCGCACAGTTTTTGGGCGCGGCGCTCTGGCTCGACAGCACCCCCGGCAAAGGTTCGACCTTCTTTTTGCGCTGGGAAGCGCCGGAAGATGCGTCTGCGGAACCCTGACAAGAAATGTTTGCCTGGGTATTGCTTTCTGCCGGATCCTGTGATATACTGAAACTATGTTGAAAAGGGAGTAGTTTTCCGGCGGTTTGTCAACACCCCGGTTCCTTTCGCGGGAACCTGGCAAGCCGCGCCCCTGGTTTTTTTCTGGAGGTAACAAGACTTTTCAGCAGTATCTGCGCCGCGCAGTACTGCTGGGGGGTCTTTTTTGTTTGCCCTCCTGCCGCCCGGCGGAGAATCTTAATAGGAAAGGCGGGAAATCCTTTTGACTGAAAAAACCTACTTTAACCAGACCCCGGAGCAGGCCCTGGCGGATGTGCAGGCCACCGCGCAGGGCCTGACCACCGAACAGGCCCAGCAGAGGCTGGCTGAACACGGCAAAAACCAGCTGGCCGAAGGCAAAAAGAAAAAAGTATGGCAGGTCTTCCTCGAGCAGTTCAAGGACCTGCTGGTGCTCATCCTCATCGCGGCCGCGTGCGTCTCCATGGCGTCCGGCAACGTCGAGAGCACCATCGTTATCTTTGCGGTGCTGATCCTTAACGCCGTGCTCGGCACCGTGCAGCACCAGAAAGCCGAAAAATCCCTCGCGAGCCTCAAGGCCATGAGCGCCCCCACTGCCAAGGTCCTGCGCGACGGCCGCCGCCGCGAAGTTGCCGGACCGGATGTGGTGCCCGGCGATATTGTGGAGCTGGAAGCCGGCGATCTGGTCGTGGCCGACGGCCGCCTGCTGGAATGCTGGTCGCTGAAGGTCAACGAAAGCTCCCTCACGGGGGAGAGCGAAGCGGTGGAAAAATCAGCCGAGACCATCCGCGAGGAAAACGTGGCCCTGGGCGACCAGAAAAACATGGTCTTTTCGGGATCGCTCGTCACCTACGGCCGTGCCGTGATGGTGGTTACCGGCACCGGGATGCAGACCCAGATCGGCCGCATCGCCGACCTCATGAACCAGACCAAGCAGCGCAAAACCCCCTTGCAGCAGAACCTCGACCAGTTCTCCAAACGCCTGGCCCTGATTATCCTGGCCGTGTGCGTCGGGGTGTTCCTGCTGTCCATTTTCCGCAGCCATATGCCCATCCTCGATTCCCTCATGTTCGCGGTATCCCTGGCCGTGGCTGCCATCCCCGAGGCCCTCAGCTCCATTGTCACCATTGTGCTGGCGATGGGCACCCAGAAAATGGCAAAGCAGCACGCCATCATCAAGGATCTCAAAGCCGTGGAAAGCCTTGGTTCGGTGCAGGTGATCTGCTCGGATAAGACCGGCACCCTCACCCAGAACCGCATGACCGCGCAGGAAGTCTGGGTGGACGGCCAGATTCTGCCCGGCAAGCAGATGGACCTGCAGGATCCGGCCGCCCGCGCGCTGCTGGGGATTGCCCTGCTGGCCAGCGACGCCACGCTGGGCCGGGAACAGGGTTCCTCGGTGGGCGACCCCACAGAAGTGGCCCTCGTGCAGCTGGGCGATGAGCTGGGCATAAACGAGGACGAATACCGCCGCCAGCATCCGCGCCTGACGGAATTGGCCTTTGATTCCGACCGCAAGCTGATGAGCACCCTGCATCACATCGGCGGGGAATACCTGCTTTTGACCAAAGGCGCCATCGACGTGCTGCTCGGCCGTTCCACGCATCTGCTCACCAAGGAGGGGGCCGTCCCCATGACCCCGGAACGCCGTGCCGCCATTGAAACGGTAAACCGGGAGATGTCCGAGCAGGGGCTGCGGGTGCTGGCCTTTGCGCAGAAGGCCATTGACGGCGCGCGCCCCCTGACGCTGGAGGACGAACACGGGTATACCTTTGTGGGGCTGATTTCCATGATCGACCCGCCGCGTCCGGAGAGCATCCAGGCCGTGGCCGACGCACAGCGTGCGGGGATCCGTACCGTGATGATCACCGGCGACCACAAGGTAACTGCCGCCAGCATCGCCAAGCAGATCGGGATTTTCCGTGAAGGGGATAAGGCGGTGGACGGCGTCGAGCTTGACAGCATGACCGACGCGCAGCTCGACGAGGAGCTGGAAAAGATTTCGGTGTATGCGCGCGTATCGCCCGAGCATAAAATCCGGATTGTCTCGGCGTGGCAGCGGCGCGGCTGTATCGCCTCTATGACCGGCGACGGCGTGAACGACGCCCCGGCGCTCAAAAAAGCCGACGTCGGTGTGGCGATGGGCATCACCGGTACCGAGGTGAGCAAGGACGTAGCCGACATGATCCTTGCCGACGACAACTTCGCTACCATTGTGAAGGCGGTCAAGAACGGCCGCGCGGTATATATGAATATCCGCAATGCCGTGCAGTTCCTGCTTTCGGGCAATATGGCGGCTATCCTTTCGGTCATTTATGCTTCCATTGCGGGGCTGAGCGTGCCCTTTGAACCGGTACATCTGCTGTTCATCAACCTGCTCACCGACAGCCTGCCCGCCATCGCGATCGGCATGGAGCCGGAACAGGACGGCCTCATGGACCAGAAGCCCCGCGACCCCAAAGCCTCCATGATGGATCGCCCGATGCTGCTTTCGGTATTCCTGCAGGGCCTGCTTATCGGTATCGCGTCCATGACGGCTTTCTATATCGGCTGGCTGCAAAGCGGCCCCGAACTCGCCAGCACCATGGCCTTTGCTACCCTGACCCTTGCCCGCCTGTTCCACGGCTTCAACTGCCGCAGTAAGGCGTCCATCTTCCGGCTGGGCCTGCGCGGCAACCCGTTCTCCCTGATGGCGTTCGGCGCGGGCGTGATACTCCTTGCCGCCGTGCTGTTCATCCCGGGCGTGACCCATGTATTCATGGTGGCTCCTTTTACCGCTATGGATTTGCTGTATATCTTCCTGTTGGCCCTCGCGCC
>CALXAN010000115.1 GCA_944386305.1 uncultured Clostridia bacterium | reverse complement strand
GGATGATAGCGTCCCAGCACGTCTCCCACCGTAGTGGCCGACTTAAGGTACGGCCGCTCAGGCAGGAGATTGTCCTCGTACATGGTGTACACTATCCTGCGGTGCACGGGCTTGAGCCCGTCCCTGACGTCCGGCAGCGCGCGCGAGACTATGACGCTCATGGCATACTGCAGAAAAGACGTCTTCATCTCGCTGTTGAGCTCGACGTCTATCACGTTTTGGTTCTTAAACACCTCGTAGATATCCTCGGTGTTCCGCCCGTCATGTATATTATTACTCATTGTATTTCTCCTGACGTCATATATCGAGATTTTCGACGTATTTTGCGTTCTGCTCTATAAAATCGCGCCTCGGGTCCACGTCGTCCCCCATCAGTATGGAAAACGTCCTGTCTGCCTCCACCGCGTCGTCGAGCGTTACTTTTTTTATAGTCCTGCGCCTGGGGTCCATGGTAGTCTCCCACAGCTGCTCGGGGTCCATCTCGCCCAGGCCCTTGTACCTCTGTATGTCTACCTTGGCTCCGCCGTCGCCCGACAGCTCCCTCGAATACAGCTCGCGCTGATCCTCGGTGTAGGCGTACCGTATCTGCTTGCCGCGGCTGAGCTTGAACAGCGGCGGCATGGCCAGATACACGTGCCCCTGCTCCACAAGCGGGTACATAAAGCGGTAGAAAAACGTCAGCAGCAGCGTGCGTATATGCGATCCGTCCACATCGGCGTCGGCCATGATGATGACCTTGCCGTACCGCAGCTTGCTGATGTCAAAGTCCGCGCCTATGCCCGTGCCCAGCGCCGTTATGATGGGGGTGAGCTTCTGATTGCCGTATATTTTGTCTACGCGGGCTTTCTCTACATTGAGCATCTTGCCCCACAGGGGCAGTATGGCCTGGAACCTGCGCTCGCGCCCGTCCTTGGCCGAGCCTCCCGCCGAGTCTCCCTCCACTATGTATATCTCTGTCAGCTCGGGGTCTTTCTCGGAGCAGTCGGCCAGCTTGCCCGGCAGGGACGCGGACTCAAGTCCCGACTTGCGCCTGGTCAGGTCCCTGGCTTTCCTGGCCGCTTCCCTGGCCCGCTGCGCCGTCATGGCCTTGTCCAGTATGACCCTGACCACGCTCGGGTTCTCCTCAAAGAACTCCGACAGCTTATCCGTCACCAGCGAGCTTACTACGCCCCTCATCTCCGAGTTGCCCAGCTTTGTCTTGGTCTGACCCTCAAACTCGGGTTCGGACAGCCTCACGTTTATCACGGCGCACAGGCCCTCTCTGACGTCCTCGCCCGACATATTGGCGTCGGAGTCCTTGAGTATTTTGTACTTGCGCGCATAGTCGTTTATCGCGCTGGTGAGCGCGGTCTTAAAGCCCTGCTCGTGCGTGCCGCCCTCCGTAGTGTGTATATTGTTGGCAAAAGACAGTATCAGCTCATTATACGAGTCGGTATACTGCAGGGCTATCTCGGCAAAGCAGCTCTCCTCCCTGCGGCTCACGTATATCACGTCGTGCAGCGGCTCGGCCCTGCGCGACTCGTTTACGAATTCTACAAAGCTCCTTATGCCGCCCTCGTAGAAGAACTCCTCCGTGACAGGCTCGTCGGGCCTGTTGTCCGTGTAGGTTATCCTCACTCCCGCGCACAGGAACGCCTGCTCCCTGAGACGCTTGAGCACCGAGTCGTACTCAAATTCTATCGTCTCAAATATCTCCGCGTCGGGCTTGAAGGTCACGGTAGTGCCCGACCTGTCGGTGGGGCCTATATCCTTTACGGGGTGTTCGGGCTTGCCCCTGGTGTAGCGCTGGCAGTATTCCCTGCCCGACCTGGAGTCAAACACCCTTACCTCCAGCCACTCCGACAGTGCGTTTACCACCGATGCGCCCACGCCGTGCAGGCCGCCCGATACCTTGTACCCGTTGCCGCCGAACTTGCCGCCCGCGTGCAGTATGGTATACACTACCTCGATGGTGGATATGCCCATCTTGGGGTGCAGGCCGGGGGGTATGCCCCTGCCGTCGTCCGTGACAGTCACTATATTGCCCCTGTCTATTACTACGCTTATATTATGGCAGAAGCCCGCCAGGGCCTCGTCTATGGCGTTGTCCACTATCTCGTATATGAGGTGATCCAAACCCTTCACGGACGTGGAGCCTATGTACATGCCGGGCCTCTTCCTTACCGCTTCAAGGCCCTCCAGCACCTGTATCTGGCTCTCGTCGTAGGTGTTTTCCTTCTGCAATTCAGACATACGTTCTCCTTTTCTGACTCTTAGTGTTTTATCAGCGTCTGCGTTTCTGCAGCGTGGCGCAGCTGAGCTGGGTTACATACACTCTGCGCACGTTTTTTTCCTGATATATTATAAATGTCCTGGGCAGCTCATCGGTAGTGTATACCACCTGCCCCTGCTGCTCCGCGCGCGAAAGAAAGGCCCGCGTTGCCGCGGCGCAGGTGCAGTTGTCCAAATCGAATATGCCCACTATGTACTTGCTCTTTATTATATAGTCCCCGCCTATGTGCAGATACATCTCACACCTCTCTTGCCTGCCCGGCCTCGACCCTGAAAACCTTGGCCGCGCTCTCAAAGCCGCCGTCCTCGCAGGCGGTTATGATGACCTGCTTGCCCATGATCCTGCCGGTGATGTACTCCCTGCGCCTGCTGTCCAGCTCCGAAAACACGTCGTCGAACAGCAGCACGGGATACTCGCCGTATTCTTCCTTTATTATCTCCGTTTCGGCCAGTTTGAGCGCCAGCACCGCGCTCCGCTGCTGGCCCTGCGAGCCGAACGCGCGCGCCGGCCTGCCGTTTATGCATATCTCCAGGTCGTCCTTATGCACCCCCACGGTGGAGAAGCCGCACGCCGTGTCCCTGGCGTACGCTGCCCTGACCGAATCGTACAGCATGCGTTCCGCTTCCTGTCTGTCCGCCGCGCCCGAGCAGCAGCTCCTGTAGACCAGCCCCAGCTGCTCCGCGCCCTCGGATATCTGCAGCGCGGTCTGAGCCGCATGGCTCAGCAGCCGCTCGGTATACTTCAGCCGCTGCAGGTACACCTCCGCCCCCGCCGCAGCCAGTTTTTCGTCCCACACGCCTATATCGTAGCCCACGGCGCGCTCGGGCGATTTGAGGAGGCTGTTGCGCTGGTAGAGTATGCGGTTGTAGCGGTTCAGCGCGTCCAAATACCCGGGCCTGAGCTGGCACAGGGCAAAGTCCAAAAAGCGCCTGCGCTGCTCCGGCCCGCTCTTGACCAGGTTGAGATGTTCGGGGAAGAACAGCACGCTCAGAAAATTACCCACCGCCTCGCCGGGCTTCATCTTTATATCGTTTATGTATATTTCCCTGCGGCGGTCCCTGTAATATTTCAGCTTTGCCGTATATTCCCTGCCGTGTCTGACAAAGCGCGCCTGCAGTCCCGCGGCGTCTCGCTCGTGGTTTATAAAGTCCCTGTCCGCAGCCGTCCTGAACGACTTGAAGGCCGAAAACAGCCACAGCGCCTCTATGATATTGGTCTTGCCCTGCGCGTTCATGCCCGATATGACGTTTACGCCCGGGTCGAAGGTCAGAGTTTGGTCCGTTATGTTCCTGTAGTCCAGCAGCCGCAGCTCTTGTACATACATATCAGTCGTTTCTCAGCCTCATGGGCGATATAAGGTACAGCAGCTTATCCGACCCGTGCGGCGTGACGCACATGGGCGAGACGGGCGAGTTGAGCTTAAGCTCCACTTTCTCGCTGTCGCAGCCGTTCATCGCGTCCAGAATATACCTGTCGTTGAAGCCTATCTCGAACTTGTCGCCCTCTATCTGCGCCTTTATCTCGTCGGTCAGGCTCATGCCGTCGGGCGTCCTGTAGGATATAATAATAGTATCAAACTCTATGCTGAGCCTTACCGGGCTCTTGACCTTGTCGCTGACCAGCACGGAGGCGCGCTCTATGGACTTCTTCATGTCCTCGGCCTTTACCACGGCCGTGGTCTTGTAGGACTTGGGTATCATGGACTCGTATTTTATAAACTCTCCGGACAGCAGGCGAGTGGTTATCTTGGTCTGCTCAAACTCGAACACCGCGTGCGTGCTGGCCAGGCCTACGGTTATATCGTCCTCGTCGTTTTTCATTATCTTTATCAGCTCCGACAGGGTCTTGCCGGGTACGATAAAGGAGTATTCCCCGCCCCTGCTCTCATACTCCTCCGTCCTCAGCGACAGCCTGAACGTGTCGCTGGTAGCCACCGTCAGCTTATCGCTCCCTACCTCGAACAGCGCGCCCTTCAGCGCGGGCCTGCTGTCCTTCAGCGCTACCGAAAACAGGGTCTGCCGCAGCATGGAGTGCAGCAGGTTTTTCTTGAGCCTTATGCTTTTGGACTTCTCCACTACCGGCACGGTGGGGTACAGCGCGGGGTCCATGGTGGGCAGCTTGTAGTTTACCACCCCGCCCGTCAGCTGCAGCACTTTCTTGTCGTCCAGTGCAAACAGTATCTCCCCGCTCTCCATCTTCATCAGCATGTCGCAGAAGGTCCTTGCCGGGACTACGAATTTAAACGCCGAGTCGGCCTGTACGTCTATGCGGGTCTCTATGCTCATCTCCGTGTCCGACCCCACCAGCCTGAGCGAGCCGTCTTCTTCCACTTCCGCCAGCAGACCCTCCAGCACCGGCAGCGAGGCCTTGGCAGGCACGGTCCTTATAACGTTGTTTACGGCTTCCAGTATAAGGTTCTTGTCGCATGAAAATGTCATTTGGGTCGCACTTCCTTTGTTTATATATACATACATATATATTTTTTAAGTAATAGTAATAAGGGCTGTCGATACGGTTTATAACCGTTTTTTTTGTCCTAAATATCAACGCCGCGGAGCTGTGGAAGCGGCGTTGGATAAAATTTTTAAGAATTTGATAACTCCTGTACCCCCGCCTCGGAGGGCCGGTGTTTAAAACTCGGTTGATAAAAAGTTTATAAACTCCCTTTTCGGACGTGGATATCTTGGATAAGGTTTTATAATTTTTTTATAAGTCTGTGGAAATATTCGTCAGCGGTTCTTTACGTTCTTGATTACCTCGTCTATGCGCGCCTTCAGCCTCGACTCGTTCTGTACCCTCTCTTCTATCAGCCTTATGGAGTGGTGCACTGTGGAGTGGTCCTTGCCCCCAAACGGCTTGCCTATCTCGGGCAGCGACATGTCCGTCAGCTCCCTGAGTATATACATGGCCACCTGCCTGGCCGTGACTATGGAGGCGTTGCGTTTTCTGCCCTTTATTTCCTCGGGCGATACCTCCCATTCCCTGGACACTTCCATGATGACCTTGTCCACCACTACGTCGTCGGGCTCGTTCTCGGTGGTTATGTCGCGTATGGCGCTCTGAGCTATGGCGATATTGGGCGGGCATTTGGCTATGAGCTGGAAGGCGGTTATTTTCTTTATAACCCCCTCCAGCTGGCGTATATTGTTCTTTATCCTCTGTGCTATAAAGTCCACTACCTCCTCGGATATCTCCAGGTTGTACTGTTCGGCCTTTTGCTTGATAAAGGCTACCTTAAGCTCGTACTCGGGCATGTATATGTCCGTGATGAGGCCCGACTCGAACCTTGAGCGCAGCCTGCTCTCCAGCAGCTGTATATCCTTGGGCGGACGGTCCGAGGCCAGGATTATCTGAGAGTTGTTCTCTATAAGCGCGTTAAAGGTGTGGAAAAACTCCTCCTGTATCTGGTACTTGCCGGCTATGAACTGTATGTCGTCCACCAGCAGCACGTTGGCGTTGCGGTACTTGTTTTTAAATTCGAACACGTCGCCCTTGCGCAGCAGCTCTATGAACTCGTTTACAAAATCCTCGCTCTTGACGTAGAGAATATTGGCTTCGGGGTGGTTTTTGGATATCTCGTTCTTTATGGCGTACAGCAGGTGGGTCTTGCCCAGGCCCGTATTGCCGTATATAAACAGGGGGTTGTAGGGTCTCTTCGGATAATTTTTAGCCACTGCCAGGCAGGCTGCGTGAGCGTGCTTGTTTGAGTCTCCTACGATAAAGGTTTCAAAGGTGTAGGTGCTGGTGATGTTGTCGGGAGAGGGGATGACGTTGAGGTCGTCCTGCACGTTGTCCGTGGGCCTGTTGCGCAGATACTTTGTCTCGTCGGACGTGATGACCTTGACGTCCATTTCAAAGCCCACTATCTCCGACAGCACGCTCCTTATAAGGTCCCTGTATTTGGACATTATTATATCCCTGTGGAAAGGGGACTCCACCATCAGCACGGCGCAGTCGTTTTCGTACTTTACCGGCTCTATCTTGGATATCCACAGATCCATGGCGTTTTTTGTGACGGATTTGTCCAGCACCTCCACGGCTTTTTTCCATATATTTTTAAATTCCTGCATATGATACCTCCGAGACCTATATACATTATAAATATATACAGTCATAATATATACCTATTTTAACATATTTCAGCCCGTTATTCAATACCGTTTTGCGATTTTTTGCTCCGCCGTACCCCGAATGCTCTTTCAGACTCCGTACCAAAGTTTTTTTAGAAATCCGCCGGACTATCTTTTTAAGTCTGCTGCCGTGAATTTATTTTTTTAAATTTGCCTCAGAATCATATTTATTTTTTATTTGTCGTTTTTAAATAATTTTCAGACCCGGGAGATTTTATTTAAAAGAAACCCTCTGAATTAGCTTTTTGAAGCAGCGCCCGCCCATTCTGTCTTCAAATCAGTTTTTTTAAAAAAAATCCCGCCGTTTTATATTTGAGTCCCGCGCTGCATCCGAGTATGCCCGCTCCCCTGTTTATCTTTTGGATAAAATCTCTTTTTCTTTAAGCAGCATTGCTTTGAAATATGATTAATTATGTTTATTTTAAATAAAGAATCAGTTTCTGAATTTTTATAAATGGATAATCCCCGGCTGCAAAGCGTCTTTTTTTATAAGAAAGTTTTAAGAAAGTTTCGGAATTTATAATCATCAGACAAAAAAACGTCTGCTTCAGCCGCAGGAGCTGAGCCGGCGCGGCTTTGCCGCAGAGGGAGGAGACGTTCGGTATTTTTAATTGTTTGTGTCGAATATACACGATTTATATACCCAAAAGCGGCTCCTGCTCGTTTTTATCCTGCCGCATTGTCGAATGACGGAGGTTTTGTATTTATAACGTGTCGAATCCGCGCTTTTTAATGCGCCCGAACGGGCCGAAACGAGCACGGATTTGCAGCACGGGGCTCACAGACGCTGTAAAGGCTTTATTTGCGCCCGCAGGCGAACATGAGGAATTATATGTCTTTATTCGATCTTGGCCTGAAATAAAGTCTCAGCGCCCTGTAAGCGCAAATCTGCGGCCCCGCATACCGAAGTATATCTGTGAGCTGCGGAGGCATAAGGGCGGCAGAAGGGGCCGGGGATAAGGGGGAAATCGTCTGCGGGAGCCGCCCTGCGGAGGAAGGGAGAGGGGCGGCCGGGAGGCGCTTAAAAAATTGAGGAAATAAAAAATCCGTATTTTACTTGACAATACGGGCTTTGTGTTATATAATGATATCTGCTATCAATACCTACAGCGAGGAGGGGAGCAGATGAAGAGGACTTATCAGCCCAAGAAGAAGCAGCGCAGCAGGGAGCACGGTTTTCGCAAAAGGATGAGGACTGCCAACGGCAGAAAGGTTCTGGCAAGGAGACGCGCTAAGGGGAGAAAGCAGATTTCTCTGTAAATAAAAATATCAGAACTGATGGGAAGATTATGCATAAGCCGGAATATCGTTACCATCAGTTCATATGTTTTATGCCGGTCCGCGCGCTGATTACAGAAGAATGAAGAAAAGTTTTTACATCAAAGAAAATCGGGTCTTTGCCCACACTTACAGAAAGGGCAGGAAGTTAGTGTTCCCCCTCTTTATACTTTATTACAGAGTCAACGGCACGCGCACGAGCCGCGTAGGCATCACGGTGAGCAAAAAGACGGGCAACGCCGTAAGGCGCAACCGCGCCAAGAGGCTCATAAGGGAGGCGTACAGGCTGCTGCAGAGCAGGTCGGCTGAGGGCTATGACCTTGTGTTTGTAGCGCGCACGTCCACGTCCGGCGCCACAATGCCGCAGGTGCGCGCGCAGATGGCGGCCGCCTTTGTCCGCGCGGGAATACGCGGGAGGGACGAGCCGTGACGCGGCTGGCGCAGGCGGCCGTGAGAGCGGTGAGGTTTTATCAGAGGCGCGTTTCCGCCGGCAGGCCCCCCGTGTGCAGGTATGTGCCTACGTGTTCGGAATACGCGGTGCAGGCGCTGCAGAGGTTTGGGTTCTTCAAGGGCGCGGCGCTGAGCCTGGCCAGGGTGTGCAGGTGCAATCCGCTGTTTAAGGGCGGCTGGGACCCCGTACCCGAGAAAAAACGGAAAAAAGAAAAAAGGAGATAGGCGATGTCTTCCCTGTTCGATATCATATATATACCCATCGGCTTCATCTTCCGGCTGTGCTACGAGTTAGTAGGCAACTACGGCGTGGCCATAATAGTTTTTGCCGTCCTTACCAAGCTGGCGCTTTTTCCGCTGGCGCTCAAGAACGAGAAAAACAGGCTGAGGACCCAGCAGCTGCAGCCCAAGATGCAGGCGCTGCAGAAGAAATACAAGAACAATACCAAGGACCCCAGGTACTCTGAGGAACTGCAGAAGCTCTATGCCGAAAACGGAAACCCGATGACCGGCTGTCTGTGGCAGTTTCTGCAGCTGCCGCTGATATGGGCGATATGGAACGCCATAAGAAGACCCCTGTCGTACGTGTGCGACATGACCGTGTCTACCATAAACAGCATAGCCGAGGTACTGTACAGCAACGGCGCGATAAACATAAGCAAGATAGCCGCCGGCGCGTCTGCGGAGGAGATAAGCAAGGCCGTATCCTCGTGGACCGCGGCCAATGAGATAAATCTGGCTACGGCTATATCCGACAACAAGGAGCTTGTTTCGGACATTTTGGCCAGGACCAAGTTTGTGGACATAGACTTTTCCTTTTTGGGCCTCAATTTGGGAGATACCCCGACCTGGACCAGCTGGACCATACTCATACCCATCATATCGGGCCTTACGTCGTTTTTGGTGGGCTTTGTCAGCCAGAAGATGATAAGCCGCGACCACATCAAGGCCGAGGGCGCCGTAAAGACCAATATGAACGTACTGCTGTACGTCATGCCTATCGTGTCGGTCATAATAGGCTTCGGCTTCTCCATAGCCGTAGGTATGTACTGGATATTCTCCAATATACTCAGCATAGCACAGACGATAATAGTGACCAATATCGCCGCCTCAAAGCTGCGGCAGGACGAGCCCGTGCCGGCGGCGGAAGTGAAGGAAAAGAAGCTGAACTATAATCAGATACAGAAAATGGAGCGCCTGAAGCGCCAGCAGGCTGCCGAAAGCGGAGCAGAGGCGGCCGAAGATAAAGAAAAAGACAGTTGAAAGGGTGTTTTGAAGTGGAATACAGGTTTTCGGGCAAGACGATAGAAGAAGCCGTGGATAACGCCTGCCGCGAACTCAACGCCGAGAAAGGGTCGTTTTCCTACGAGGTGGAGGATTATCCCAACAAGGGCTTCCTCGGCATAGGCTCAAAGCCGGCCGTCATAACCATAAAGAAAGAGGAAAGCCTGAGCGACGTCCTGGTATCTTATGTAAAGAAGCTGTTTGAGCTGATGGGCATAGCCAACTATGAGATATCCGCGCAGCAGAGCGACGACAGCGTAGACATAACCGTCAGCGGCGAGGAGGCGGGCATATTCACCCTCCGCCGCGGAGAGCCGCTGGAAGCGCTGCACCACCTGCTGACGCTCTATGCCAGGAAGGTAAACGGCCGCCGCGTCAGGGTGTCCGTGGATATAAACGACTACAAGCGGCGCACCGACGAGAAGCTGGACGCCGTGGTGGCCAAAGTGCGCAGCCAGGTGCTCAAAACTCACCGCAAGGCCGTGCTCAACCCCATGAGCTCCTACCAGCGCCGCGCCGTGCACTTCAAGCTGCAGAACGAGGATAACATCACCACCTACTCCATAGGCTCCGAGCCCAACAGGCGCGTGGTGGTGGCCTATACGACCGAAAAGAAAGAGCCGCGCTCCCGCAGCCGGCAGAATTAATAAATTCAGCGTTCTATACGGGCAAGAGATGGATAATGGATATATGTCCATTATTCATCTCTTTTAAATAGGCCCGGGGGTATTGTTTAAGAAAATCAAATTTTGTCCCGTTATGAGCAGTATGTCTTTTATTCCTGCTGTAAGAAATGATTTCGGCCCGTTATGAGCAGTACATCTTTTATTCCTGCTATTAAGGAATGATTTCGACCCGTTATGAGCAGCACATCTATTCCTGCTGTATGAGCAGTACATCTTTTATTCCTGCTGTAAGAAATGATTTTGTCCTGTTATAAGCAGCACATCTTTTATTACCATTATTATTCTTTACTTTAATCTCATTATTTTCAAACCCACGCGCCGTTCTCAGCCCCTGCTTTTTCGGCGCAACAGAATGAGAAAAAAGTCCTCTTTGAATTTTAGCCCACTGCCGACGGAACTTTTTTCGGCTCCGAGGAGCGTCTTGATATAATTCAAAGGGCTGGTTATAAGTGTAAGCGGTGCGGGCGTCGAAATGCGGCAATGGTTTTCGATCTAAATACAGTAAATATGTCTTAATAGGGTTTATATTTTTACTTCAGAACGGCTAATATGTCTGCCCTGCGCGCAGAAGGATATAGGTTTTCGACTTCAAAGCGGCGTGTGCGTCGAAAAGCAGATAGGCAGCGCATAGGTTTTCGACTTCAAAGCGGCGTGTGCGTCGAAAAGCAGAGAAGCCGCGCATAGTTTTTCGACTGTAAAACTGTTAATATTACGTACTGCGGCGTGCTTTAAGGATAAATATGTCTCAATGCAAAGTAAAAGAGTACATGTTTTCGACGTCTTAATTCAGTGTTTGCCGAAGCAGAGTGAGGACAGGCCTGAGTTTTCGACTATAAAACGGCTAATATGTCTGTCCTGCACGCAGAAGGATATAGGTTTTCGACCGCAGGACGGTTATTATGCTGTATTTTAGATTTAAGAGGCATGAGTTTTCGACTGCAGGACAGTTAATATGTCTTGCCTTGGCATAAAAACGCCTGAGTTTTCGACCGCAGGGTCTTATCTGTACATAAAAGGGCAACTGCAGAACGGATAAAGTGTCTTAATGTAAAAAGGGCGGCTCAGGCGGCGTACGGATAAATCGGCCCGGGCCGATGCGGCCTGAACAGGCTCGCAGGACAAATGCCGCGCAGCGTCAGTTTAAACATATTGTATGCTCTGCGGGCGCGCGGGGCGGGAATTTAAGGAGTGGTTTGTAAGATGTGGTATGAGGACACAGTGGCGGCCGTGTCCACGCCTTTGCAGACGGCTGCGCTGGGCGTGGTGCGGGTGTCGGGGCCGGCGGCGCTGAGCATAGTGGGGCAGATTTTCAGCGGGCCGGTGCAGAAAGCGGCGGGCGGCACGGCGCTGCACGGGTATATACGCGACGGGCAGACGCTGATAGACGAGGTTGTGGTCACGGTGTTCAGAGCCCCGCACAGCTATACGGGCGAGGACGTCGCGGAGATATCCTGCCACGGCAGCCCGTTTATACTGCGGTGGGTCATGCGCCTGCTCATCGGCTGCGGAGCGAGGGCGGCCGCGGCAGGCGAGTTTACAAAGCGCGCGTTCATCAACGGCAAACTCGACCTGACGCGCGCGGAGGCCGTGGCCGACCTCATAAACTCTGAGACAAAGCTGCAGGCCGCCTCCGCCGTGGGCGGGCTGCGCGGGGGAATTTGGGACCGCATAGAGCCGATAAGGGCGGAGCTTGTGGGCCTTGCCGCGCAGATGCTGGCCTTTATAGACTTCCCCGACGACGATATCTCCGACCTCTCCCCGCAGACGATAAGGCAGACCGTGCTGAGCGCTCTCGGACAGACGCAGGCCCTGGCCGAGGGGTTTGATAAGGGGCGCGTCATACGCAGCGGCGTGCGCGTGTGTATCTGCGGCAGGCCCAACGCGGGCAAATCCACTCTGATGAACCGGCTGCTGGGCTGCGAGCGCAGCATAGTGACGGGCGACGAGGGCACGACGCGCGACGTGGTGGAGGATTCGGTCGTGATAGACGGCGTCAAGTTCGTGCTCAGCGACACGGCGGGCATTCGCCGGGCCTCAAGCGAGGCCGAACGCATAGGCGTGGACAGGGCGGGGGACAATATGCGGGCCGCGGATCTGCTGCTGTGCGTGTTCGACGCGTCCGCCGCTCTTTCGGACGCAGACCGAAGCTTTATAAACGAAGCCCTGGCCTGCAGCGGCAGAAAGATAGCGGTGCTGAACAAGCTTGACCTGGGACAGGCCGAGTATGACATGCCCGGCTTTGACTCGTACGTGAGGGTCAGCGCGGCGCGCGGGGACGGGGCCGAGGAGCTCAGGCGGGCCATGTCCGAGCTGGCGGGCTGCGGTAATTTGCCGTCCGACGGCTCGGTGATAAACAACCTCAGGCAGTACGAGTGCGTCGTCAGGGCGGCGGAGGCCCTGCAGCGCGCTGCGGACGGCGCGGCGCCCGACGCGCAGCTGCAGGATATAGAGGAGGCCATAGACGCTTTGGGCTCCCTTACGGGCCGCAGCGCCTCCGAGGATATCATAAACGATATTTTTTCCAGGTTCTGTGTGGGCAAATAGAAAACGCATTTTAAGGCGGCGCGCATTTCAGATCTCGAAAGGTATTATAACAAAAAGCGGCTGTTCTGCAGATTAATAATATCGCAGAGAATAAAAAGAGAAGTCCTTATCGAAAGTGAAAATGCGCCTGCAATGCAAAGAAAATTTTTTTTTCTTTTACGTTTTTTTTTCGGCGCAGCGGGAGAATAAAAAGAATCTGTTTTACAGAGAGAGTAAAAATCAGGGAAGCTGTTTTGCTGAAAATAAAGAGAAGAGCTGCACGCGGCCGCAGAGAATTTTTTTTGGAGAGCGGCGCAGAATAAAATTTAAATTTGTAAACAAAGTATTTCAGGCATTTCATAGATTACCTTTCAAAAAAAAGATTTTTTCGCTGCAGTTATTTTGCAAAAAAAATTTTTCCGAGGATATTTTCAAAGAGAAAAATTTGGCGCATTGTAAAATGAACCTGCAATAGTAAGAAAACAGAAAAAAGTATCCATAGTGACAAACCTGTGGTAGAATTGAGATTGGACAACAACAA
>CALXAN010000114.1 GCA_944386305.1 uncultured Clostridia bacterium | reverse complement strand
GGGATCGGATGGATCTGTACCAGCGGAGAAGTTTCCTTGGCGGCAGCGAGTTTGACGGTGCGCCCACGGCGGGAACGGTGCGCCGGGAGAAGGTGTGCATTATGGAGATCTGGTGTGAATGTTTTGGGAAAGAGCGGCAGGACCTGAAACGCACGGATTCTTATGAGGTGGAATCTATCCTGATGAAGATCGGAGGCTGGGAGCCGATACAGGGACTCAAAAGCGGGAAAACCCGCTTTCCTCTCTACGGCCCGCAGAAGACATTCGTGCGCTGCAAGGAACAGCCAGATTAAGTTGGGAACGTTCCGTTGTATCCTAAGAAGCTCTGGGAACAAAGGATGGGAACAGGTACAAAGCCTTGAAAATCAAGCGTTTGGCGATAGCCTGCTCCTATGTTCCTAAGAAAAACTATATTGAGAATAAAAGATAGAAAAATATATAGAAATAGGCACACGTATATACGTGTACGCGCGTATAGGATTTTTGGTATTGGGAACAGCACTTAGGAACAGGAGGATATTTCGTGAAGGAAAGTGTCGTAGAAAAGAAGTTTGCTGCGGAGATAAAAAAGCGTGGTGGGCTGGCTGTCAAATTCGTCTCCCCCGGATTCAATGGGGTGCCCGACCGCTTGGTTCTCTTTCCCGGTGGAAGGATGGCTTTTGTGGAATTGAAGGCTCCGGGAAAAACCATGCGGCCCTTGCAGCAGTACCGGGCAAAGCAGCTGGCCGCACTGGGCTTTCGTGTTTATACCGTGGATCATACAGAAATGATTGGAGGGATTTTGGATGAAATACAGACCACATAAGTATCAACAGCACGCAGCAGATTTTATTCTGGAGCATCCGGTCTGCTGCTTAATGCTTGATATGGGACTTGGAAAAACGGTGATCACGCTCTCTGCCCTGTGGGAGCTGGCGCTTAATCGTTTCGATATCTGGAAGGTTTTAGTGATCGCTCCCAAGCGAGTGGCCACGGACACTTGGCCGAAGGAATTACAGAAATGGGAACACCTGACAGGGCTGACCGCTTCACTGGTGGTTGGGAGTCAGAAGCAACGGGAGGAGGCACTTGCCCGTCCGGCGTTTATATATATCATCAACCGGGAAAATGTCAGCTGGCTGGTTCAGAACCATCGTTGGGATTTTGATACGGTGGTCATTGATGAACTTTCCAGTTTCAAATCGAATAAATCTGAACGTTTCAAAGCTATGAAAAAGATGCGTCCTCTGGTAAACCGGGTGATCGGCCTGACCGGGACACCGGCTCCCAATTCCCTTCTGGATCTCTGGCCGCAGATGTATCTTCTGGATATGGGACAGCGGTTGGGAAGGTTTATCACCGGGTACCGGGAGCGGTTCTTCAAACCGGACAAACGGAACCGGGAGATTATTTATAGCTATAAACCCCGTGAGGGAGCAGAGAAAGCTATATACTCATTAATCTCGGATATCTGTATTTCGATGAAGGCAGTGGATTATCTGGATATGCCGGAATGTATCTACAATCGTGTGGAAGTAGAGATGAATCGGAAAGAGAGAAAAATCTATGATGACTTCTGCCGGGATATGGTGGTGCAGATTGGAGAGGCAGAAGTGGATGCGGTCAGTGCAGGTGTCCTGTCCAATAAACTTTTGCAGATAGCCAATGGTGCCGTGTATAACAGTGACGGGAAAGTCCTCCCGATCCATGACCGGAAGCTGGACGCTCTGGAGGATCTGGTGGAAGCGGCCAATGGAAAACCCCTGCTGGTGGCCTACTGGTACAAGCATGATCTTTCCCGTATCCGGGAGCGGTTCCCACAGGCACGATGCATTGACACTTCTAAGGATATCATAGACTGGAATGCCGGGAAGATCCCGTTGGCTTTGATTCATCCCGCCTCTGCCGGACACGGATTGAACCTGCAGGATGGTGGTTGCACCATCGTATGGTTTGGGCTGACATGGTCGCTGGAACTATACCAGCAGCTGAACGCCAGACTTTGGAGACAGGGACAGAAACACACCGTGGTGATCCACCATATCATCACCAAAGATACCCATGACGAGGATGTGATGAAGGCTTTGGAAAAGAAAGATATGCGGCAGTCCAGTCTGATCGAAGCTGTCCGTGCAAGGATTGGAGGGTAAGCGATGAGTGAAAGGATCGAGAAAATCATAAAAGAATATCACCGGATGAAAAAGGAGCGGAACTGTCTGGAGCATCAGATCCGAAATTTTAAAGGAATTTCTGAGAAGGAGATAATCGACTCCATGAACTTTCATTCCCCGGAGGGAGAGCGGGTGCAGACCAGTAATATTTCCAACAAGCCTGCTTCCATTGCTCTGAACTACCGTGAAAAAATGGAGCGGATCAATCAGGAATGGTATGAACATCTGGAAAAGCAGTATCTGATGTTGGATGAGGAGATCCGTTTCTTTGAGGCAGCGGTTTCAACCCTCAGTGGTTATCTGCCGGAGTTCATGACGGATATGGTGATCAAAGGCTGTACTTGGGAGGAGCTGTGTGAGCAGTATCACATTTCCCGGACGATGGTGGCGAAGAATCGCCGGAAAGCCATCCGGGAATTGGAGAAACTGTATGAGCAGCGGGATGCTGAGATGGTGTCCTATATGCTGAGTTAGGAGGCGGGTGTGATGGAATGCAGGCGAGGCGATATTTATTTTGTAGACTTTGGCAGGGACACAGAGAGCAATCTGCAGTGCGGCATCCGCCCGGCTCTGGTAGTCAGCAACAACCGGGCCAATGAGAATTCCCCAGTGATTACGGTAATCCCGCTGACTGCACGAACATACAAGAGACCACATTTTCCCACCCATGTGCTGATTCCGAAGACCTCCGGTACCGGGCTTGCCAGAAACAGCATGGCGCTGGCCGAGCAGGTCAGCACCATTGATAAATCCTGCCTCATGGAGAAAAAAGGCAGCGTTACCGATCAGCAGGTTATGACAGCTGTCACCAAGGCGCTGCAGATACAGATCGGTGCGGTGGAAAGATATAATTGATTGCTTTACTTTTGAAAACGAAATTGGTATTATATCAGCGATGATGAATTGGAGGTTAAAGATTAAAAATGAAATCAGTTTTACTTATAGGACAATCAAATATGGCAGGACGTGGATTTTTGCATGAGGTCACGCCAATTTACAACGAAAATATTTTTATGCTTAGGAATGGTAGATGGCAGATGATGACTGAGCCAATTCACTTTGACCGGTCGGTCGCTGGGGTTGGTCCAGCAGCGTCCTTTGCACAAGCATGGTGTAATGCAAATATAAACGAACAGTTGGGACTTATTCCTTGTGCAGAAGGAGGCAGTTCTATCGATGAATGGAATACAGAAGGCGCTTTATTTCGTCATGCGGTCAGTGAAGCAAAGTTTGCTATGGAGAATAGTGAACTGATTGCAATTTTATGGCATCAAGGAGAAAGTGACAGCTATAGTGGGAAATATAAAGATTATTATGAAAAACTCGATGCTTTAGTCAATTCATTTAGAAAAGAACTTGATGCTTCTGAAATTCCATTTATTGTTGGAGGTTTGGGAGACTACTTGGGTAAGACAGGATTTGGGAGAAGCGCTGTAGAGTATGATTTAATTAACCAAGAATTAAAAAAATACGCAGAAAACAATAAAGATTGTTATTTTGTGACGGCTGAAAAATTATATGCTAATCCTGATGGTATCCACATCAATGCAGAGTCTCAAAGAAGATTTGGACTAAGATATTTTGAGGCCTATCAGACAAAATCCAATGTGAATAAGTCATTAGACAACGAAGCAGAAATGGTAAGGTCGTGCTATGAAAAAGAGCATACTATTACAGAAAAAAGATATATAGCAATGGAACAATTCACTTTAGGAAAAAGTTCTTTAGAAGAAGTAATGAAATTCTTAAAGTAGAAGCATGAATGCTGGTTTTCATATACCAAAAGGGGTAGGTTACGCAAAACTGGTTTACTAAAGGTGCACTGAAGGTGTACTGTTTTTTCAGATTGGCTGTGCTATCATTAAAATTGCCAAAATAAGACGAGGGCTTGGAGCGAAAACTTCAGGCCCTTTTTTCGTGGCCGGGCGGGGCTTTATCCTTTCACCCGTCCGTACATAGAAGGGAGTGGAAGCGTATGGATACAGAGAAGATGCGGGCAGCATTGTCGTATCTGAAGAAAAAGAAACCGGAACTGACCGTGCAGCAGTACCGCACGATCAAGGGGCAGATCCTTGCCGGTGATGAGGACGGTGCGATCCGTGGTATCGACCGGGTGGTGGAACGGAACCGGAAAGGTCGTGGGTACCATGCCACGTAGGCCGAACACCCCGTGCAAGCATCCGGGCTGTGGCAGGCTGGTTCCCTACGGCACCATGTACTGTGAGGAACACAAACCCCTGCACCAACACGACAGGAAGACCACAGCCGAGAAAGGATACGGGAGCCGCTGGCAGAAGGCACGGGCTGTGTACCTGCAGTCCCATCCTCTTTGTGTGAGATGCCTTGCCAAAGGTCGTTATGTGAAGGCAACAGTCGTGGATCATATCATTCCCCATCGGGGAGACCGGAAACTGTTCTGGGATCGGGACAATTGGCAGGCTCTCTGTAAATCCTGCCACGATTCCAAAACCATGACAGAGGACAGATATGAGGAATTCCGATACCCCAAGGGGCGGTCAAAATCTCTGTGAGCAGCCCCTCAAAAGACCGGCGCCCCCTCAAACGTGAATTTCTGCGAAATTAAAGAGGGGGGATACCTGCCGGGGAGAAGAAAATACGAAAAATTTTTGACAGGCGGCGAGAAAAGATGCGGATTTCCGGCATCTGAGCCGCCTGCCAAACAAAATATCATTTGCCAAAACGTTTGATTTTAGGCTGGGAAACTTATCCGCAAAGGTGGGTTTTCCGGCTTTTTCTTTTGGAACCATTTAGCGAAAGCCTGCTAATAAAAAGTCAAGTGTTTTTTGAAGAAAATTTCAAAAATTCGATTTGATGTTTTAGGGCACAACTTTTAAGCCGCCCAAAATGCCGGCTTTGAAAGAGGTGATATAAAAAAGATG
>CALXAN010000113.1 GCA_944386305.1 uncultured Clostridia bacterium | reverse complement strand
TTTAATCAGACATACTTTAATATCAAATTTTAGCTGATCGCGGACGATTTGGTTGTTAAGCCAATCGGCAAAGGAAGATTTTGTATCGATAATCTCCTTGATTTTCTTTGCCAGCGATTTACACTTATCGTTGATAACAATACCGTCAATCATTTTGTCTTGGCCGTACTCAAAGTTATACTCATCGCGAAGAGACATTAAAATATCATAGAACGCTTTTTCTTCAAAGGTAAGCCCGATTTTGCGGAAACTTTCACGGTCAGCATTCATATCCTTCAAAATACGTAATGCCTGTTCGGTAGCATTCCTAATAATATCTTCCGTAGCGTGCTCTTGCGCTTCGCCGGCTTCTTCAGCGGTGAGGTGCTTTCTTCTTTCGTGGTACTGCTTAATCGTTTCTTCAAGCATCTCTTGGAACTTCTTGGCTGCCATTTGATTGGTTTTGCTATATTCCTTAATCTGCTTACGGAGCATTTTTACGAGAAGTTCGAGCTTAGAGGCTGGCATTTTTACATCGGAAAGCTTTTCAAAATACTCAGGGCTGAAGATATCCTCTTGTTCTCCATTCTCAAGAACGCTTTCAACCTCATTGTATTTAAGAGCTTCTTCCACCATTTTAGATACACGGCGGTTCATAGTATCGGTATCGACTTCGCTTGTTCCGCTCATTTTACGGACAAAGCCGGCAATTGCCATAAAACATTGTGCGAGAGCAGATTCCTCTTCACCCAATTCACCGGACGGTTGGCATATATCATAAGCCGCACGCATTCTCTTGACTGTTTTTAAGAAATATGTCTTAAATGATACTTTCTGAACACTTTTGCCCGAGTTGTTTTCAGTTTGAAGCTCCTGCGTAGAAATAAAGACATATTCGGCAGCTTTCGCCAACTGTGTGTACCGCAAAGAAGGATCGCTGTTAGGATCAAGAAACGGTTTTAAATCATATCCACTAAAGAGATCTTTAAGAATTTCAAGTTCCTCTCTGAATACCATTGTTGCTTGTTCCACATCATCAGAAGAAGGGGCAATAGAAACATCTCCGCCATAAAGCTTCATTGCCTCACGCATATTGTCACGAATACCAATATAATCCACAATCAGACCATACTCTTTTCCCGGATATTTTCGGTTGACGCGGCTTATTGTCTGAATTAGTAAGTGCTTCTTTAGCGGTTTATCATTATACATATAGGTCAGCGAAGGAACGTCAAATCCCGTAATCCACATATCAACAACGATAACTATACGGAAATTGGACTTGTCCTGTTTGAATGCTGCATCAAGTTCTTCAGAGCGTTTGTTATTCTTAACGCCGCCGAGGTAGTTATACATTTCCGGCTTATCATTTGCGCCCACACTTGCCACCATTGCCATAAACGGCATTGATTTTAGCTCACGCAGTTCTTCATCGGTTACAGAAACACCATCGGCTGCTTTCTTCTCAACAAACCATTCCGAATAATTATCTTGAAATTTCTTTAAAAGTTCGTACGCAATAGTTCTGCTCGAGCAAACAATCATAGCTTTCTGCACTCTGTCCGGGTCATTTGCGCAAGATGAAACATAATGATCATGAATATCTACCGCAAGGCGCTCCAAACGAGACGGTTCACCGAGAATTATTTCCATTGAGCTCATAGCCTTTTTACTGGCTTCAATATCCTCAGCGGTAGCGCCGTCATCCGCGCATGTTTTATAATAATCTTCAATTTGTTTTACTTTTACTTTGTCAAGCAACACTTTAGCAATACGGGGATGGTATTTAATAGATACAGTAAGACCATCGGCAACCGCCTGATCCATCGTATAACGGTCAATTTCATCACCGAATGTCTGATATGTTTCTGAAATTGGTGTGCCGGTAAAGCCGACAAACGTGGCATTAGGAAAAGCTTCTCTGAGGACTTTTGCGTAAGGCTTGGACACCATAGCCTTCATATTATCGTCGGCATCCTTACTGTACTGCATCTTTTTAGCGTTTTCAACCTGAGTTCTGTGTGCCTCATCAGAAAAACAAATAATATTTGAACGGGCATTGATTTCGCCGATTTTGTCGTCTTTTCTATCACAGAACTTTTGAATAGTACAGATATAAAATCCGCCGCTTTCACGAGCTCCAAGCTCCTGACGAAGTTGCTTACGATCGGTAACAACACTAACTTCGCCAAGATTTAAAAATTCTTTACTTTTAGTAAATAATTTCGCACCTTGTTTTTGGAGATCGTCTCGGTCAACAATCATTACAACGGTAGGGGAGCCAATTTCGGGAATATCAGTGCAGCGCAAAGCAAGTTGACGTGCAAGAAACGCCATTGTATAGGTCTTGCCGCATCCGGTTGCACCGAAATATGTACCGCCTTTTCCGCTCTTTTCAATAACGGATTTAATGATACTTCGTTTTAAAAGCCGAGCGGCAAAAAACTGGGGATAACGGCAAACGATTTCTCGTTCTTCGCTGTCGTATTCGCTGTCTTGAAAATAAATATAGTCACGGAAAATTTCAAGAAATCTTGCAGGACTGTAAACGCCGTTAATCATTGTCTGCATTTCCTCAAAAGGAAGCGTAGAAACCTTGTCCTCATCATTCACTCGGCGCCAGGCATAAAAATGCTCATAGGGTGTGCGTACGGTTCCGAGCCTTGTTTTGACGCCGTCAGAAATACAAGCCAATGGGCAGTAATGCAGTAAATGCGGAATATCACGCCAATATCGGATAGTAATCTGCTCATAAGCATCATAAATTGTTGCATTGGCATCGGCAGGATTTTTAAGTTCAATTATACACAGCGGCATACCGTTAACAAATAAGAGAATATCGGGGCGACGGGTTTCCTTCTGTCCGTTGTTTGTATATTCAACAGCAAACTGATTGACCACACGGAAAATATTGTTTTCAGAATGTTCAAAGTCAATCAGTGCAATCATACGGGCGAGAGCATTTTGCGGTACAAACTGAATGCCATTAACCATCCAGCCATACACTTTATGGAGTGTAGAAAATTCGCTTTCCGCACCAACGAGACGCACGGAGTCTATAATCTCACGGACTTCATCGGCTGTAAGATCGGAGTTGGTTTTGCTTAAAAACTGCTCCAAATCATCTTCATATAAAACAGCAGTTTTTGAGTCACGTACAATACTGCTTCCGGGGAGATAATCCCATCCCTCATCTTCTAAAAATGATATAAAGGCATTTTCAAATTCTGACTCGCAATATCGACCATTATATTCGTTTAATTTTGCCATTGTTTTTATTTTCCCCCATTTATAAATGACATACATCTAATTTAAAATTAATTAATCAAATTTTATCCAACCGGATTTTGGATATTTTTCAATTGCATCATTTAAAGATTGGGTTATCATCTTTTGTAATTCGTATTCGTTTGTAAAATAGGCTGGTGTATGCTTTATTGAGACTGTACTTTTAAAATTATCAAGTAAACTTCGATTATAATACAAGTCATTATCAGGAAGGACTTCTTTTCCATTATAAATAAACGGAATAACTATCATTCCTCTTTCCATAGCATAATTATATTCCATCATAGTGAAACTAGTATTGGTTGCGGCATCTTGAATACTACCATACCTTTGCCCTATTATAAGGACATAATAATCAGAACAATCAATTACATTTTTTATGTATTCCGTCGGATTTAAATGACTTGCCTTAAAATCTTCCATACCCGCCGGTATATTATTTCCAAAAATTACAGCGTTTAAAGCGGCAATTCGATATTTTATTAAATCTTTATATGTTGAACTGATAAAAACTTGATATCTTTTATTTTGACTAATTTCAATAGAGTTTTTTAACCCCTTTAAAATGCCTACAAGCATATTTGCTTTATAAACATATTCTGTATTATTTAAACTCACAATATTTATGAAGTTCTTATATGTTTCATTGTTTTTGGACATCAAAGATAACAATAATCCATCCATTTGATAAATTGCTCTGTCGTAAGTTGTAAATGCTATTGGATTTTTAAGCAAATCGATTAGCTCATCAATTTCATTAAATAATTCTTTCTTTGTCATATTATTTACCCTCTACCAAAGATCCTTTTATCAATATAGGACAAATGTTTTTGATTTGTTCTTTTAGTTGCTCGTTAATTTGTTTCCGTGTAGTATAGACAGTAAAAATTTCCGCAATGGCTTTTTGTACTTTAATTTCAGGGATTGGAATTTTAACTTCTATTAAGTCATTCCACGTAAATGTTTCTCGAGCAGAACCCCACGAATGAAAGCGAGCATACCTATCAAATTCACTTCTATTAAAAATCATACATAAATACTCTGGATACAATTGCTCTTCATCGGTTGAAAATACTTCGTTTACAGATGAAACAACAATATCTTTATCGGTGTTGTTAAAAGCATAAGTAAACACTTTTTCATTATGAGTTGTTTGAACAAAAGCAATTTGTCTAGGCTTGCAAACCTTATAGTTTGCTAGTTCATTTTTATTAACTTTTGATGTCGGTTCTCGAAATTGTTTTGATGTACTGATACCCATAACATTTTTTGTCCCGTTCTTTCCATTACGAAGATCGTATCGTTCAATATATTTCCCAATCGCTTCACAGGGCATTTTTCTCCGTAAATCTTCAATATAGCCATCACAGACCAGCTTCAAATCTTCCAACCCACGCTCATAGCTTTGCTGATTGGCAACCATTGCTTTGTATATATCAACATATTTTTGCTGTGTGGGGAGGTCAGGTACAGAAATTTGAACATCGCAAAAATCACTCCAAGACATTCCATCTCGTACCGAAGCATCTGCATGAAACCAAAAGAAGCGGTCTTGCTCTTCGCATTTCAACATAA
>CALXAN010000112.1 GCA_944386305.1 uncultured Clostridia bacterium | reverse complement strand
AGGCAGCGGCCCTGAAGGAGGATCTTGAGCGGCGGTTGACGCCCGATGACCACCAAGCCCGAAGAATCCGTACCCGACCACGACGTCTGCGCCGAGTTGGCCTCGGCGCGCAGGCATACGGACCACGACAGCGCCAGCAGACACAGAGCCGCGGCGGCTCGGGCGGCAAAGCGGACTTTCATAAACAAACGCACCTCCGTAAATAAATTGAACCGCCAAATTAGATATGCCGCAAAAGGCCCGCTTCTGCGGCCTGCGGACAAACTTGAAAGCGATAAGTCCCTTTTTAGCGTAAAAAATCGACAGCTGTGATTTTTATGCAGACTCAGACGTACACTTCAAGGACGCATTTTTTCGCTCGGCGGCAGGCAGCTCAGACGGAGCGCTCAGTCACCGAATGTGACGCCTATGGCCTTTGCCGCGAGTATCTCTTCGCAGTCTGTCGGCACGGTCTTGAGCCTGCCCGCTACCTCGGAGAGCGGCACGGGGATGATTTTACCGTTGACAAGGCCGACCATATTGCCGTAGTTTTTGTCACGGATAAGTTTTGCGGCAGCCGCGCCGAAGCGGGTGGACAGCACGCGGTCGTACGCGCAGGGGCTGCCGCCGCGCTGGAAATGTCCGGGGACGCAGACTCGTATCTCATTGTCCACATATGCGCCCAGCTCCTCGGCAATGCGGTAGACGATGGACGGGTGCTTCATCTCCGAGCGGGACTTTTTAAACTCCTTTTTGCTCATCGCGGCCTCCTGCTTGGACAGCGCGCCCTCGGCCACCGCCACGATGGAGAAGCGCTTGCCTTTGGCGATACGGTTGTTCAGGGTTTGGGCGACTTTTTGGATATCATAAGGTATTTCGGGGATAAGTATCACGTCCGCGCCGCCCGCAATGCCCGCGTACAGCGGCAGCCAGCCGACCTTATGGCCCATGATTTCCACGCAGAAGATGCGGCCGTGGGAGGTGGCCGTGGTATGCAGGCAGTCTATGACCTGCGTGGCCAGCTCTACGGAGCTGTGGAAGCCGAAGGTCATATCGGTACCCCATACGTCGTTGTCGATAGTCTTGGGCAGGGTCACCACGTTAAGGCCCTCCTCGCGCAGGAGGTTGGCAGTCTTCTGAGTACCGTTGCCGCCGAGGATAACCAGGCAGTCCAGGCCCATCTTTTTATAGTTTTCTTTCATATTGGCCACTTTGTCCACGCTGTTCTCGTCGATGACGCGCATGAGCTTAAACGGCTGGCGGGACGTGCCAAGAATAGTACCGCCCAAAGTGAGTATACCCGAAAAATCCTCCTGCTTCATCAGTTTGTATTCTCCGAATATCAGACCCTTGTAGCCGTCCTTTATGCCGTATATCTGTACATTGTCCCCGAACTCCTCGTACAGAGACTTGGCCACTCCGCGTATGGAGGCGTTCAGGCCCTGGCAGTCTCCGCCGCTGGTCAATATTCCTATTTTCTTCATTACAGCTCATCCTTTCCCTGCGTCGCGTCAAGCTCGTCCGCGGAATGTATAGGGACGAGTACGCTGTCTTTTTCGATAGATTTAAGTTCTTTGAGGCGCTCCTGCGCCTGCCTGTAAAACACCAGCTGGGCCGTGACGCGCTGTTTGCCGCGCAGGTCCACCCTGTCGTAGCCGGTATCGCTGCGCATATACCTGGCGTTGGTCGTGTCGCTCAGCAGCGTGTCGAGTATGCCGAACGCGCGCTCGCGCAGCCGCTCGTCCTCTATGGGGAACACCAGCTCCACGCGCCTGTCAAGATTGCGCGGCATCCAGTCCGCGCTGCCCATATACACCTTGGGGTTGCCGGCGTTCTCAAAGCGGAAGATGCGGCTGTGCTCCAGCAGCTGCCCCACTATGCTGATAACCGTGATATTGTCGCTGACTCCCTTAACGCCCGGGACAAGGCAGCATATGCCCCGCACTATCAGCTTTATCTGCACGCCGGCCTGAGAGGCACGGTACAGCTGCTCTATTATCTGCGGGTCGACCAGAGAATTCACCTTGGCGACGATGCCGCTGGGCAGTCCGCTGGCCGCGTTCTGCGCCTCCTGGCGTATCATGTACTCAAAGAACGAGCGCATTCCGTGCGGCGCCACGATGAAATGCCGGTACTCGGGCGGCCTGGAGTAGCCTGTGATGACGTTGAACAGCGACGAAGCGTCCGAACCGAACGATTCGCGGCATGTAAACAGACCCAGGTCCGTGTACAGCTTGGCCGTGGAGTCGTTGTAGTTGCCGGTGCCCAAATGCAGGTAGCGCCGTATGCCGTCCTCCTCACGCCTCACGACAAGGGCGATTTTACAGTGCGTCTTGAGACCCGACAGGCCGTATATGACGTGGCAGCCCGCTTTTTCGAGCTTGCGCGCCCAGTTGATGTTGTTCTCCTCGTCGAAGCGGGCCTTGAGCTCGACCAGCACGGTCACCTGCTTGCCGTTCTCCGCGGCGCGGATAAGGGAGGCGATTATAGGAGAATTGCCGCTGACGCGGTACAGGGTCTGCTTGATGGCCAGCACGTCCTTATCCTCGGCAGCCTGCGCGATAAACTGCACGACGCAGTCGAACGTCTCGTAGGGGTGATGCACCATTCGGTCGCCGTCGCGTATGGCTTCGAATATGTCCGTATAGCCCCAAAAGTCGCCCGCGGGAGAAGTGGGGCGTATGGGAGCGAACCGCAGCCGTTCGCTGCCGGGCAGCGAGGCGAACTTGGACAGAAACGTCAGGTCCAAAGGCCCGGGCAGTTCGTAAACCTCGCCGTCGGACACGCCCAGGGATTTGACAAGAAACTTTCTTGTATCGGCGTCGGCGTGCTGCTGCAGCTCCAGCCGCACCGGCCGGCCGCGCTTGCGCAGCTTGATGGACTTCTGTATCTCGTACATGAAGTCGTCGGCCTCTTCGTCGATGGTCAGGTCGGAGTTGCGCGTAATGCGGAACGGACACACGGCCTTTATCTCGTGCAGCTCAAACAGCTCGCCCAAATGATACGTGATTATATCCTCCAGCAGCGCAAAACAGCGGACGCCTCCGTCGGACGGCAGCTCCGCAAAGCGCGACAAAATGGAGGGCACCTGAACGATGGCGAAGCATTTTTCGTCCTTATTGCCGCGCTCGGTCAGCCGCACGGCCAAATTAAGGCTCTTATTGGCCAGCGTGGGGAACGGCCTGCTGCTGTCCACAGCCAGCGGCGTGAGCACAGGGAACAGCACAAGATGAAAATAACTGCCTATAAAGCGCAGCTGCTCCCCGTTCATTTTGTCAGGGCTGCGGAATTCCATATCGGCCTGCTTTTTGAGCGTAGGTAGTATGGAGCGGTACAGGCAGGAATACTGCCTGTCCATAAACTCGTGGGTCTTCTTCTCCAGCGCGGCCGAGAGCTCCTTGGGGGTGAGGCCTGAGTCGTCGGGCTTGGAATACCCGGACCTTATCTGCCCTTTTACCCCCGCCACGCGGACCATAAAAAATTCGTCAAGGTTAGAGCCGGTTATGGCCAGGAAGTTCAGGCGTTCCATTATCGGATTGTCCTTCTCCTGCGCCTCCTCCAGCACGCGGGCGTTGAAGTCCATCCAGCTCAGCTCCCGGTTATAGTACAGCTTTTTCTTTTCTGAGGGCATAAAAAATCCGTCCTTTCGGCTCATGGATTGCAGCGCACATGCAGCTCCGGGCTGAGCCCGAACACGTCCTTGAACAGGCCCGCGCATTCGTCAAAGGCCCATTTTTCGAGCATGGCGCTGCCGGAGGAGTCCGCCTTTATGATGAGTTTGTCTTCGGAAATCTTGAGCTTGGACAGGGTCAGCTTCTGACGCTTGGATTTGTCCAAAGCGTTGGCAAGCCTGAATACGGCGGCCAGCTTGGCTATTTCCAGGCGTTTCTTTTCGGACAGGCGGTAATACTCGCCCGCGGCCGACGACGCAGAATCAGGGTCCCCGTACCCGGCGATAAACGCCGTCGTCAGCAGCTGCTGGCCGGTCAGGCCGAATATATCAAAATTCTTTATCATATCAAAGGAGCATTGCGAGCGCGTGCGCACGTTTACGTACTGGCCGCAGCTGTGCAGCGCGGAGGCCAGCTGCAGATACAGCTTCCTGTCGTCGGGCAGGCCGTGAGTTTTCTTCATCTTGTCGAACAATGCGGTGGCAAACTGCGAAACTGCGGCAGCATGCGCGGAGTGGCAGTTATACTTGCCCGCCATGCGCGCTGCGGACACCAGCGCGCTGCGCCAGGTCATGTCCCTGTATTCCCGCTCGGCGTCGGGCATGAGCATATGGCGCGTCACGGCGTCGCATATATCTATGTCGGGGCATATTATCTTGGTCTGATCCCTGCACAGCCTGAGCATACCCGTGTATATGGACAGGGCCGTGTATAAAATCTCCGCCCTGTCCTCCGATATGCCGAAGCGCCGCGCCACCGCCGAGTACGACATGGCGCGCACCTGGCTGTATACGTCGCGCAGACTTTCGGTCGACACGGTATACAGGTCCCCGCGCTTGTCCGCCCTGCAGGCTGACGCCACCAGCTCCAAATCCGAACCCGTGAGTATCACGCCGCGAATCTCCTCGGTGGGGATATCCACACGGTCGAAGACTATATCCAAATACTCCTCCACAACCGAATAATACCCGTCCCCGTCCTCGTTGAGCTCGCCCAGCTCGTCATGCAGCTTCAGCGAACCCACGGGTATGTTCTGCGACAGGCTGACGGCATGTCCGTCATAAAGGGCAACGCCTATGCTGCCCGTGCCGACGTAGGCGATCAGTACGTCCCTGAGGTCTACGGAGGAGTCCTGACTGAGTATGCGTATTATCTCGGAGCATATGAGGGCCTTTTCGGTACTGTACTCGAGTATTTCCAAATCCAGCCCGTTATGAATCTTGATCTGATCGGCCACAAACGAGCGGTTCCGGGCCTCCCTCATCACCGTTGAGGAGACTACGCGCACGTTTTTGCACCCGTAATCCTGCAGCGCCGACGTAAATTTGGACAGTATAACGGACAGCTGCCGCAGGCTCTCAAAGCTCAGCTTGCCGTCGTTGAACACCTCATGGCCGAAGTATACCGGGTATTCCAAAGTGTCCAGTATATCTATCTGACCCCGCCTCAGCTGAGACACCCTCATCCTTACTACGCTCGAGCCTATCTCAATTACCGCCGCGGGCGCGCCCGCGCTTTTTTTATCCAAAACCGAAACACCGTCCTTCCGTACACATCGACGCCTCGCCGCCTGGGTAACTTTTTACAGCTATAATTATATCAAGTATTCTGTCAAAAATCACTATGTTAGGTATTTTTTTCACAGAAAAATCACATGACGCGGCCGCCCTCGGCCTCGAGGCAAAGACTTTTTAACTTTAAGTACGGATAATTAACGATGTCTAAACCCCGGCTTAACATGCGCCCGCGCCGCCTAAACAAAAACCTGAGAGACAGGCCGAATCAAAATAAACACCGGGGCTCATCCTTTTGCGGCAGGTGTGAGATATTTCAGTCTAAAAAAAATATTTTTCGGAAAGCGAGCCGACTTTTTGCAAGACATAAAGCAATATAAGACACGCAGGGGCAGAAGTATCCCGAAATTCAGACACGGGCCGAAAGCATCCGCCCCTCGTCGGCTGTCGGCAGCTGCGAGGGAGCAGACAAAAACGCCCCCGCCGAATCGGCGGGGGCTGCTCCGTTTATAAAAGGTCCAGGCGGGCGTTTTAAGCCCGGGCCGAATATGCGGCCCAACAAAAAAGCGGCCAAAAAGGATCCATAAAACACAATATGTTTTTTAGCTCAACGGCCCGAAAACCGCCCGCGGCCCGACGGACAGCGGTAAAAAAGGCCATAAAACCCGACATGCGTTTTAAACCCAACGGCCGAATATACTACCCAGCAGACCAAAAAAATTCACGAAACCCGACATGCGTTTTTTAAACCTCAACAGCCGAACGCAGCCCGGCAGACAGCGGCCATATTAAATTCTGCGCGGCACGGCGGCGAACGCAAAAACAAAGTCTTTATAACCGGCAAAAGACCGATTTCGGCGCGGTTGTCGTATTCGGCCGTATTTTTTCTTTTACGAGGAGAAGACGACTAAAACAAAAGATAAAGCACAGCCTAAGCTGACGGAGGTCGGACAAAATATGCAGAAAAAGTTGCCGCGGTATTTTTTAGAC
>CALXAN010000111.1 GCA_944386305.1 uncultured Clostridia bacterium | reverse complement strand
TTCGGCAACATCGACGGCGACGGCGCGGCCGCGTACAGGTATACCGAGGCCAAGATGTCCAGGATAGCCGTGGAGATGATACGCGACATAGACAAGGACACCATAGACTGGGGGCGCAACTACGACGAGAGGCTCAGGGAGCCGCAGGTTCTGCCGTCGCGCTTCCCCAACCTGCTGGTAAACGGGTCCACGGGCATCGCCGTGGGCATGGCCACCAGCATACCCCCGCACAACCTCTGCGAGGTGACTGACGCGCTGATATACCTGCTGGAGAACCCCGAGGCCGACGACGCGGACATACTCAGGTTTGTCCAGGGCCCGGACTTCCCCACCGGCGGCGTGATAATGGGCCGCTCGGGCATAAGGGCCGCGTACTACACCGGGCGCGGCAAGATAACCGTGCGCGCAAAGACCGCCATAGAGGAATACAAGGAGGGCCGCAGCCGCATAGTGGTGACCGAGATACCCTACCTTGTCAGCAAGTCCAAGATCATACAGGACATAGCCGAACACGTCAAGAACGGGCGCATAGACGGCATAAGCGACCTGCGCGACGAGTCGGACCGCAGCGGTCTGACCATAGTCATAGAGCTCAAGCGCGACGCCAACCCGCAGGTGGTGCTCAACCAGCTGTTTATAAACACGCAGCTGCAGGACACGTTTTCCATTATCCTGCTGGCTATCTGCAACGGCGAGCCCAAGATAATGACGCTGAAGCAGATGATGCAGCAGTACATCGCCTTTCAGAAAGACGTCATACTGCGCCGCACCCGCTACGACCTCAAAAAGGCGCTCGACAAAGCCCATATACTCGAAGGGCTCTGTAAGGCGCTGGACCATATAGACCAGGTCATATCCATCATCAGGTCCAGCAAGACCGTGGCCGAGGCCAAGCAGAGGCTGATAGACGGCTTTGAGTTCAGCGACGTGCAGGCGCAGAAGATAGTGGAGATGCGCCTGGGCCAGCTGACGGGCCTGGAGCGCGAAAAGATAGAACAGGAGCTCCGGGAGACCCTGGACCTCATAGCGGACCTGCGCGACATACTGTCCAACGACGCGCATGTGGCAAACATACTCAAGGAAGAGCTGCTGCAGATAAAGAGCCGCTACGGCGACGAGCGCCGCACGCAGATACTCAATGTGGAGAACGACATAGACATAGAGGACCTCATAGAAGAAAAGACCTGCGTCTATACCCTGACCCACGACGGCTACATCAAGCGTCTGCCCGAGGACACCTACAAGGTGCAGCGCCGCGGCGGACGGGGCGTGAGCGCCATGACCACCAAGGAGGAGGACTACGCCGAGGAGCTGTTTATCGGCTCGACGCACGACCAGATACTGTTCTTTACCGACAGGGGCCGCGCGTATAAAATAAAGGGCTACGAGATACCCGAATCCTCCAGGCAGGCCAAGGGCATGAACGTGGTCAACCTCATAAGCCTGCAGCCCGACGAGAAGATAACGTCCATGATAGCCGTAAACGACCTGAAGGCCGACGGACTGTTCTTTAACATGATAACCCGCCGCGGCGTGACCAAGCGCTGCAGGGTCGGCGATTTCCGCAATATGCGCAGCGCGGGCCTCATAGCGCTCAGCCTGGACGAGGACGACGAGCTGGTCTGCGTACACCTGACCGACGGCGGGCGCAATATAATAGTGGCCACCAGCGACGGCATGGCGATAAAATATAACGAGAGCCAGGTCAGCATAGTGGGCCGGAACGCCAGGGGCGTCAGGGCGCTGAGGCTCGGCGCGGGCGCGCACGTGGTAGGCTCGGCGGTAGAGGCGGACGAGCGCAGGCTGCTGGCCGTCACCGAGAACGGGTACGGCAAGGTCTGCGGCTTTGAGGAATTCAACGTACAGCACAGGGGCGGCGTGGGCGTAAGGTGCCACAAGATCAACGCAAAGACGGGCGCGCTGGCGGCCTTTATGTCCGTGGGCAAGGACGAGGACCTGCTGGCCATATCCTCCGACGGAGTCATCATCCGCGTGCGCATGACCGATATACCCATGTACAGCCGCAACTCGGGCGGCGTGCGCATCATGCGGCTGGCCGACGGCGTCAAGGTGGTAAACATCGCGTGCGTGGCCGCCGAAAGCGAGAGCGCGGCGGACGGCACGGCCGGGACCGAAACTCACGCCGGGCAGTCTCTGCCCGACGACGGACAAAACGGTTCCGGGCAGACCCGGGCGTGACGCATACAGAAAAAAAATACGAAGGCTGAGGAATGACGGCTATGAACAATTCTGAAAAGACCATGGACAAAATAGTGAGCCTGTGCAAGGGCCGCGGCTTTATCTACGCGGGCTCGGAGATATACGGCGGGCTGGCCAATTCCTGGGACTACGGCCCGCTGGGCGCGGAGCTGAAGAACAACGTCAAGCGCGCGTGGTGGAAGAAGTTTGTGCAGCAGTCGCCCTACAACGTCGGGCTCGACAGCGCCATACTCATGAACCCGCAGGTGTGGATGGCGTCGGGGCACCTGAGCGGATTTTCGGACCCGCTGATGGACTGCCGCAAGTGCAGGGCCAGGCACCGCGCCGACAAGCTCATAGAGGACTACGCGGCCGCCGCCGGCCTGGACGTGAACCCCGCGGGCTGGAGCGACGAGCAGATGCAGCAGTATATCAGAGACAACCGTATCCCCTGCCCCGACTGCGGGGCCTGCGACTTTACGGATATACGCAAGTTCAACCTCATGTTCAAGACCTTCCAGGGCGTCACGGAGGACGGCGCGTCCACGCTCTATCTCAGGCCGGAGACAGCGCAGGGCATATTTGTCAACTTCAAGAACATCCAGCGCACCACCCGCAAGAAGATACCCTTCGGCGTGGGTCAGATAGGCAAGTCCTTCCGCAACGAGATAACCCCCGGCAACTTCACCTTCAGGACCAGGGAGTTTGAGCAGATGGAGCTGGAGTTCTTCTGCAAGCCCGGCACCGACCTGGAGTGGTTCGACTACTGGCGCGCCTATTGCCGGGACTTTTTGTATCAGCTGGGCATCAAAAAAGAAAACCTCAGGCTCAGGGACCACGACAAGGAGGAGCTGTGCTTCTACTCCAAGGCGACCACGGACTTTGAGTTCCTCTTCCCGTTCGGCTGGGGCGAGCTGTGGGGCATAGCCGACAGGACCGACTACGACCTGTCCCAGCACGCCGCCTGCAGCGGCGAGTCTATGGAATACTTCGACCCGGAGACAAACGAGAGGTACGTCCCCTACGTCATCGAGCCGTCTTTGGGCGCGGACAGGGTCGTGCTGGCCTTTTTGTGCGACGCCTACGACGAGGAAAACGTGGCCAAAGCGGGCCAAAAGGAGGATATCAGGACCGTGCTGCGCCTGCACCCCGCGCTAGCGCCCGTCAAGGCCGCCGTCCTGCCTCTGTCCAAAAAGCTCAGCGAGCCCGCCTTTGATATCTATTCTCAGCTCTCCGCATGCGTCAGCGCCGACTTCTACGACTCCGGCTCGATAGGCAAGAGGTACCGCCGCCAGGACGAGATAGGCACGCCCCTGTGCGTGACCTACGACTTTGAGTCCCAGGAGGACGGGTGCGTGACCGTGCGCGACAGGGACACCATGGAGCAGATACGCATGCCCATAGACCGCATAAAGGACTACGTGCTGAAGAAGACGGAGTTCTGACGCTCAGGGGTCTGCCGCAGAGAAAGCCGATTTTTTTATACAATCGGCTCTTGCGGCATGATCGGCAGTCGTATGTGATTTTTGCGGCGGAGAAAAAGGCAGTTTTTTGCGCGTATACAGCGCGTCCTTCGTTGACGGACGAGAGGCCGGGAAAAAAAAACGGCTTTGAGGGCATACAGGAAAACAGGGGTAATTATTTTTTGCAGATAATACAGCGCCGGCGCGCCCTGCAGGGCGCGCCGGCAGAACCGACCGAGGAGCGGCATATGATAATTTTAGACGAATACAGGCTTAAACTGAAGGACTACAGAAAAGACGCCGAGGAGCTCGGCTCCATCATAGGCGCGGACGCGCTCAGGCAGCGGCTGAGTCAGATAGAGCAGCAGGCGTCTTCGCCCGATTTTTGGAACGATTCGGCCAAATCCAAGCAGGTGCTGGCCGAGCAGAAGAGCATAAAGGACACCCTCGGCGAGTACGACAGGCTGATGAGCGACATAGAGGACGCCGAGACGCTTGTCGAGCTGGCTTCCGAGGAGGGCGACGACAGCCTGGACGGCGACATCGTGGCCACCGTGGGCCGAATCTCCTCCGAGCTGCAGAAGCAGCGCCTGGAGACCCTGCTCAGCGGCGAATACGACAAAAACAACGCCATACTCTCCCTGCACGCGGGCGCGGGCGGCACCGAGGCGCAGGACTGGGCGCAGATGCTGTACAGGATGTACTGCCGCTATGCCGAAAAGAACGGCTTTAAGGTCAAGACCCTGGACTATCTTGAGGGCGACGAGGCGGGCATAAAGAGCGCCTCCGTACTCATCGAGGGCGGCAACGCCTACGGCTTTCTCAAGTCCGAGACGGGCATACACCGGCTCGTGCGCGTCTCCCCGTTCAACGCCGCGGGCAAGCGTCAGACCTCCTTTGCCTCCGTGGAGGTCATGCCCGATATAGAAGACGACAGCGGCCAGGTACAGATCCGCGACGAGGACATCACTGTGGAGGCGCACCGTGCCAGCGGCGCGGGCGGCCAGCACATAAACAAGACCGACTCGGCCATACGCATCATACACCACCCCACGGGCATCGTCGTGGGCTGCCAGAACGAGCGCAGCCAGAAGCAGAACAAGGAGATGGCCATGCGCATGCTGCGCTCCAAGCTCATAGAGATAAAGGAGCGCGAGCACCTGGAGAAGATAGAGGATATCAAGGGCGACCAGAAGGAGATAGGCTGGGGCTCGCAGATACGTTCCTACGTCTTTATGCCGTATACTTTGGTAAAGGATCTGCGCACCGGCTACGAGGTGGGCAACGTAAACGCCGTCATGGACGGCGACCTCAACGGCTTTATCGACGCGTATCTCAAGCAGAACAGGGAAAACAGGCCATGAACCTGAGCAGTCCCTCACAGATAAAGCGGCTGCTGGAGGAGCACGGCTTTGAGTTTTCAAAGGCGCTGGGGCAGAACTTTTTGATAAACGCGGCGGTGACCGACCGCATCGCCGCCGCCGGCGGCGCGGATAAATCCACGCGCGTGCTCGAGGTCGGGCCCGGCATAGGCTGCCTGACTCAGAGGCTGGCCGAGCGCGCGGCGCAGGTGACTGCCGTGGAGCTGGACAAACGCCTGCTACCCATACTGGAGCGGACCGTGGGCGGGTGCGGCAACGTGAATATCGTAAACGCCGATATAATGGAGTTTGACCTGGCGTCTCTGCCTCAGGACCTGCCTCTGACCGTGTGCGCCAACCTGCCGTATTATATAACCACTCCCGTCGTCATGCGGCTGCTGCAGAGCCGCCTGTTCAGGCAGATTACCGTAATGGTGCAGAAAGAGGTGGCCGTGCGGCTCTGTTCGCGCCCCGGCTCTAAGGACTACGGCTCCGTCACCGCCGCGGTAGGGTATTACTCCGAGCCGCGCATGCTCTTTGGGGTCGGCGCAGGCAATTTTATGCCCGCGCCCAAAGTGGACTCGGCCGTCGTGAGCCTCACTCCCGTTCCGCCGCGCTGCGGACCCGAGGCGGAGTGCATGTTCTTCAGGCTTATCCGCGCGGGCTTCGGCAGGCGCAGAAAGACGCTGGTCAACGCGCTGTCCGCAGACCCCGGCATAAGCAAGCAGGCCGCCTCGGCCGCGCTCGCCGCCGTCGGCGTACGCGCCGACG
>CALXAN010000110.1 GCA_944386305.1 uncultured Clostridia bacterium | reverse complement strand
AGTATTTGGACGAGGCTGTGAGGCGCGGCGCGGCGTGCTATGCGGCGGAGCGGGACATGGGCGCGGACTGCCCCCTGCTCCTTGTCAGCGATATCCGCAAGGCCATGCCCGCGGCCGCCAAGGTTTTTTACGGCGACCCGGCCTCAAAATATCTTATCGCGGGCGTGACGGGCACCAAGGGCAAAACCACCGTGACGCATATGCTCTACAACGTGCTGTCCCTGCATTACGGACGGGGCAGGGCGGGAATGATATCCACCAACTGCGCGCTCAGCGGCGTCAGGGATGTGCACAAGGCGGGCGGCTCTACGCCCGAGGCGCTGGAGCTGTACCGCATTTTGGACGAATTTGCCGAGGACGGGCTCAAGGCGGCCTGCATAGAGGTCTCGTCGCAGGCCCTGCAGTACGACAGGGTGGACGGCGTGGAGTTCGACGTGGGCGCGTTTATCAACCTGGGCCAGGACCATATAAGCCCCACGGAACACGCTGACTTTGAGGAATACAAGGCGGCCAAAGAGCGGCTGCTGCAGGCGTCCCGCGTCGGGGTGGTAAACATAGACGACCCGTATGCCGAGCAGATTATGGCCGCGGCCCGCTGCGAGCGCATATACACCGTGTCGCAGACGCAGAAGGCCGATTACAGGGCCGAAAACATCATGCTGTCCCGCAGGGGCTCAAGCTTTACGGTAAACGGAAGGCAGTACGAGGTGATGATGCCCGGCGCGTTCAATGTGGTCAACGCGCTGGTCGTCATAGCCATGGCCGAGGCCATGGGCTGCGACGCGCGCAGCATACGCCTCGGCGTGAGGGGCACCTCGGTGGCGGGCCGCATGGAGATGTACGAGCGCGACGGGGTGACGGTCGTGGTAGATTATGCGCACAACGAGGTCAGTTTTGAGGCCGTGTTTGATTATTTGGACGAGTTTTATGCGGGCGCGCGCAAGATATGCCTGTTCGGCTGCCAGGGCAACAAGGCGCTGGGCCGGCGCACGGAACTGCCCCGTGTGGCGGGCCGCCGCGCGGACCTGGTGATACTCTCCACCGACGACCCCGAAAACGAGGCGCCGATGGCCATAATATCCCAGGTCGCCGCGCAGCTTGACAGGACGGGCGTGCCGTACGTGTGCATAGAGGACCGCGAGCAGGCGGTAAAATACGCCGTGGACATCGCTCAGCCGGGCGACGTGGTTTTCCTGGCGGGCAAGGGCAGAGAGACTACGCAGAAGGTCAGGGGCGTGTCCGTGCCTTATAAAGGCGACATGCCCTGCGCCATAGAGGCGTTTAACAGGAAAGGAAGATGACGGATGAGGTATTTGGTATTGTTGATAGACGGTATGGCGGATTTGCCCGTGCCCGAGCTGGGCGGCAGGACCCCGCTGCAGGCCGCGCATAAGCCGTGCATGGACGGCCTGGCGCGCAGCTCGGTGCTGGGCGTGCTGCACGTCACGCCCGACGGCTGCAAGGGCGGCAGCGAGATAGGCAACCTGGCGGTGCTGGGCTACGACCCGCGCGTGTACCTTACGGGCCGCGCGCCGCTGGAGGCCGCGTCCATGGGCATAGACATGGCCGAGGACGACCTGGCCGTGAGGTGCAATCTTGTGACGCTGTCCGACGCGCCGAGGTATGAGGATAAAGTCATGCTGGACTACAGCTCCTCGGAGATATCCACGCCCGAGGCCGCCGAGCTCATAGCCGCGGTAAACGAGAAATTCGGCGGCGACAGCCGCCGGTTCTACGCCGGCATAAGCTATAAGCACTGCCTCATACTCCGTCACGCTCCCGACGCCATGTCCTTTACCCCCCCGCACAATATAGCAGGCAAGCCCATAGGCCGGTACCTGCCGCAGGGCGATATGCACGAAGAGCTTATAAGCCTTATGCGCGACAGCTACAAGTTTCTGTCCGCCCATCCCGTAAATAAAGCGCGGGAAGCGCGCGGGCTGAACCCCGCAAACTCGCTGTGGTTCTGGGGACACGGGCGCAGGATGTCTCTGCCTGCGTTCAAGACCCGCCACGGCGTGAGCGGCGGCGTGGTCACGGCCGTGGACCTCATAAAGGGCATAGCCAGGTGTGCAGATATGAAGATATACGAGGTCGAGGGCGCTACGGGCAACCTGGACACGAACTTCGAGGGCAAGGCCGACGCGGCCGTGCAGGGCTTTAAGGACGGGCTGGATCTGATGTATCTGCACTTTGAGGCTCCCGACGAGTGCGGGCATCAGAAGGACGCGCAGGGCAAGGTCAGGTCGGGCGAGCTCATAGACAGCCGCGCTCTGAGCCGCGTGCTGGACTATCTGAACGGGACGGGCGAGCCGTATTCCGTGCTCGTGACGCCCGACCACCCCACTCTGCTGTCCACGGGCGGCCACTCCAGCCTCGACGTGCCGTATATGATATACCGCAGCGACGCGCCCGTGGATTCGGGCATAGACTGCTACTGCGAGAAGACCTGCTCCGAGACCGGCGTGTATTTCAAGGACAGCTGCCGGCTGCTCGATGCCTTTATAGCCGGCCGCGCGGCCGAGTGAGGCATTTTGCGGTATTTATTGCCGCAGCCGCGGACCGTTTATCGGTCCGCGGCTGCGGCGTATTTTTTTGACGCGGTTAAAGGCTTTATATTTTATCGCTGCCGTACCGAAACGCGTTGCAAAACGGCTTCTTATCAATTTCCCGAAACTCTTTATACAGCGGTTTTTTGCAATTTGCCGAAGCGCATTGCAGAACGGACTTAATTTACCGAAACGCGTTGCAAAACGGCTTTTTATCAATTTCCCGAAACTCTTTATACTGCGATTTTTTTGCGATTTGCCGAAACGCGTTGCAAAACGGACTTTTTTAAATTTACCGCCTGTTCTTCCGCAAGCTTTTCCTCTGCTTCCTGAACCCGCTCTTCAGCCTGCCGCTCCTCCAAAGCGGCGCCGCTGCGGTTACGGAGTTCGGCTTCTTTTTAAAATATCCGCCCGTTTCCTCCGATACAAGCCTGTATTTTTTTACCGCTCGCAATATCGGAATAATGATATTTTGTAATAATTGAAAAATAATTTGCCGCTTATCAAAGCATATTTCGCTTTTACCTCTTGACAACAGCTTTGCGGCGCGCTATAATATAACAGCGTTATATGACAGTGTTATAATCGGGAGGTGCATACGGATAGAAGAGAACCTGACGACCTTGGAATGCATTCGTCGGGCGGCGGAGGCGGAGTTTTTGGAAAAGGGTTACAGGGACGCCTCGCTGCGGAATATCGTCAAATCGGTAGGCATGACTACCGGGGCCTTTTACGGGTATTACAAAAGCAAGGAGGAGCTGTTCGAGGCGCTGGTAGGCGAGCATTACGAATATATCCTCAGCCGCTTCAAGGCCGCGCAGCGGGAGTTTGCCGAGCTTCCTTGCGAGCTGCAGCCGGATCTCATGGGCGATATCTCCGGCATGTGCATGTACGACATACTTCATTATGCCTACGCGCATCTGAGCGAATGCAAGCTCATTCTCTGCTGCTCGGAGGGGACGAGGTTTTCCGGCCTTATAGACGAAATGGTGCGGATAGAGACGGAGGCGACCCACGCTTATCAGGAGGTCCTGCGGCAGCTGGGCCGGCCTTCGCCCGCCATAGACCCCGCGCTGGAGCATATCCTGATTACCGGCATGTTTCACACTTTCTTCGAGTTAGTGATTCACGAGATGCCGCCGCACGACGCGGAAAACTATGTAAAGGATATGCGCGCCTTTTATACCGCTGGATGGATGAAAATTATGGGGCAATAAAGCCCTGTAATTTTTGACCCTTGGTTAGCCGTGGCTAACTCATGCGGGGATATAAAGCGCATATGCGTATACTGAAGGAAGAGGAGGAACTTATATTATGAAAAAGCAATCCAATCTCTCGCGCCTGCTTCAAATTGCGGGCGGGCACAGGTATCTGATTTATGCTTCGTGGGCGCTTTCGGCGGTCAGCGCCTTTATTGCCCTGGCTCCGTTTTATTATATATGGCGAGTTATACAGGAGGCGCTGCAGGCGGCGCCGGATTTTGGGCGGGCGCAGAATATGACCCGCAACGGCTGGATAGCGGTGCTGTTCGCGGTAGCGGCGGTGCTGGTCTACATAGCGGCCCTGATGTGCTCGCATAAGGGCGCGTTTCGTATCGCCGCTAACCTGCGGCTGCAGACCCTGGAGCACATCGTCAGGCTGCCGCTCGGATTTGCGGAGAGTTTCGGCAGCGGCAGACTGCGCAAAATAGTCAACGAATCCAGCGCCGCTACCGAAACGTATCTCGCCCATCAGCTGCCCGACCGCGCCAATGCGATAGCGACGCCCTGCGGCCTTTTGATACTGCTGCTGGCGTTCGACTGGCGGCTGGGCCTGCTGAGCCTCATTCCGGTGGCGCTGGGCTTTCTGATTATGACGGCTATGACCGGGCGGCGGATGCAGGAAAAAATGAAAGAGTATCAGAACGCGCTGGACGACATGTCCAACCAGGCGGTGGAATATGTGCGCGGCATACCCGTAGTCAAAACTTTCGGACAGACCGTCTTTTCCTTTAAAAAGTTCAAGGACTCCATCGACCGCTATAAAGTATGGGTAACGGCCTATACAAGGCAGCTCCGGGCGCCCATGATGTTTTATACCGCGGCCGTAAACGGCGTTTTTGCCGCGCTGATAGCAGGCGGCCTGATATTTACGCAAAACGGAGTAACGCCGGAGTTTCTGCTGGACTTGATTTTCTATATCGTCATCACGCCCATTATCTCCGTGACGCTGACGCGCATCATGTTCCAAAGCGAAAACGCCATGATTGTAGACGACGCTCTGCAGCGCATCGACAGCGTCTTGAACCTTAAGCCTCTGCGGCAGGCGGAGCGCCCCGAGCGCCCCAAGGATGCTTCGGTACGGCTGCAGAACGTAAGCTTCGGCTACGACGGAAAAACAGAGGTATTAAAGGATATTTCCCTTACCGTGCCTCAGGGGGCGACCGTAGCCTTTGTCGGCCCGTCCGGCGGCGGCAAAACCACGCTCGCCAACTTAATCCCGCGTTTTTTTGACCCGCAGAGCGGCGCCGTAAAAATCGGCGACGCCGACGCGAGGAATATATCCAAAGAAGAGCTGATGAACACCGTCTCCTATGTGTTCCAGAACAGCCGTCTTATCAAGGCCTCCGTTTTAGAAAACGTGCGTATGGGCAGGCCCGAGGCAGCCCGGGAAGAAGTCCTGGCCGCGCTGCGCAGCGCCCAATGCGACGATATTCTCAAAAAGCTGCCCCGGGGCGCGGATACCGTAATAGGCGCAAAGGGCGTCTATCTCTCCGGCGGCGAGCAGCAGCGGATTGCTATCGCCCGCGTAATGCTGAAGAACGCGCCCATCGTCATCCTGGACGAGGCCACCGCCTTTGCCGACCCGGACAACGAGGCCCGGGTGCAGGCCGCTTTTTCGAAGCTGTCGGAGGGGAAGACGGTCATTATGATAGCCCATCGGCTGTCCACCGTAGCGGGCGCGGATAAAATTTATGTCGTTTGCGGCGGGCGCATAGCCGAGAGCGGCTCCTGCCGGGAGCTGCTGCAGAGGGGCGGGATTTTCAGCCGCTTGTGGCGGGACTATCAGACTTCCGTTCAATGGAAAGTGGAAAAGGAGGTATAAGAAGATGATAAAACGACTGCAAAAACGCTACGCTCTCTCCGAGCAGGGCGCAAAGGACCTGGTGAAAGGCTGCCTGGCCTGCGCGCTGCAGAATCTTTCCTTTATGTTCCCCGTAGGGCTGCTCTACCTTTTGGTGCGCGATCTGATGAGCGGCGGAGTCGGTGGCGGGAGGACCGCGTTTTACGCCGTGGGCTGCGCGGCGTGTATCGGCCTTATTCTGCTCACAACTTACATACAGTACAACGCCACCTACTTTGCCACTTATACCGAGAGCGGCGTGCGGCGGATCACGCTGGCCGAACGTCTGCGGAAAATCCCGCTGTCCTTTTTCGGCAAAAAGGATTTGGCCGACCTCACCAGCACCATTATGGCCGACTGCACCTTTTTGGAGCAGAGCTTTTCTCACTTTATCCCCGAGCTGGCCGGCGCCGTAGTCTCCACGGTCCTTGTTTGCGTCGGCCTGTTCGCCTTTGACTGGCGCATGGCCCTGGCCGCGCTGTGGGTCGTGCCGGTCGCCTTTGCCGTAGTAGGTTTTTCCTCCGGAGTGCAGCAAAAGCTCAATCAAAAAGCCATGGACGTCAAAATAGCCTGCGCCGACGGTATCCAGGAGTGTATAGAGACGGTGCGGGATTTAAAGGCCAACAACGCCGAACGGCGGTACTTGGACACACTGGCGGAAAAAATCCGCGCTGTGGAGCGCCGTTCCATCCTCAACGAGTTCGGGCTGGCGGCCTTTGTGGTTTCCGCGTCGCTGGTGCTCAAGCTGGGCATTGCCACGGTCACGCTGACGGGCGCTGTCCTGCTGACGCGGGGCAGCTTGGATATCCTGACTTTCTTTATGTTCCTGCTGGTGGTATCGAGGCTGTACGACCCGCTGCAGGGCGCGCTGCAGAATTTGGCGGCGGTGATAAGCACGCGCACCAATATCGCCCGCATGAACGAAATCCTGCAACACCCCGTCCAGCAGGGAAACGAACGGCTCACCAACACAGGCTATGACATTGTCTTTGACCATGTAGGCTTTGCTTACGACGCCTCGGAGGCGGTTTTGCAAGACGTTTCTTTTACCGCAAAGCAGGGACAGGTCACGGCTTTGGTGGGGCCGTCCGGCGGAGGGAAGACGACGGTTTCCCGTTTGGCGGCAAGGTTCTATGATGTGAGCCGGGGCAGGATTACCGTGGGCGGCATGGACGTTTCCGAGACGGACCCGGAAGCGCTGCTGTCCCTGTTTTCGATTGTGTTTCAGGATGTTACCCTGTTTGACAATACCGTTATGGAAAATATTCGGATAGGAAACAAGGACGCCGACGACGAGCAGGTGCTGGCGGCGGCAAGGCTGGCAAACGTGGACGAATTTGCAGAAAAGCTGCCCGACGGGTGGAATACCTATATAGGTGAAAACGGCTGCTTCCTTTCCGGCGGGGAACGGCAGCGTATTTCCATCGCCCGCGCTTTTTTGAAGAACGCGCCGATTATCCTCTTAGACGAGGCTACCGCCTCGCTGGACGTAGAAAATGAAACCTTGATTCAGTCCGCCCTTTCCCGCCTGATCGCCGACAAGACCGTGCTGGTGATCGCCCATCGGATGCGCACGGTGGCCGGCGCGGATAAAATAGTGGTGCTTGCGGACGGCGCGGTGGCGGAAGAGGGCTCGCCCGAGGAGCTGAAAAAGAAAAACGGCCTTTACGCCCGTATGCTGAAGCTGCAGACGGAAAGCCAAAACTGGCAGCTGACATAAATACTCCGCGGCGGGTCCGCGCCGGACGGCCGCTCGGCACTATGGCGGACTTATTTGTACGATAGCTGTAAACAATAAAGCCTGTTTTGATCCCGTAGCAATTATATGTCGGCGCCGCTCTTCTTTCTACGCGCCTTTGCCCGAAACAGGGGAGCCTTTCTCAATGCTTCAGCTTCCTTTCCGGCGGCAAGCGCAGGGTCCGGGCGGCGGCCATGCCGAGATAGTCGAAGAGGGCGATGTATTACTACTCGTCCACGCCTCACTGCATGATAGCCGTAGGCGGTGCGAAAAAGGCTTGGGACTAGCGGCGACATTCTCGGGGTTCAATGCGCGGCCGTCCCCGCCTGACAAATGAAGGCGGAAGATGTCGTTTTTTTTGTTCTTAGAAGCTTCCGCGGGGCGCGACCGCTCGGTTCTGTTCTCAATGCCGCGGCCTTATCTGAGCTCTTTCTTTCAGACGCTTGCATAAAGCTCTTCATAACCTTCATGTATCGGCACAGCTCGGCTCCGTATCAATCGAGCGCAGCTTCGCTTTCCTGTTTGCTCGACGGCTGCAAACGATAGAAACCCGTTTTGACCCGTCGAACAAGAAACTCCGCGGCTGAAACCTCAACGCGTCTTAAACCGCATCGCGCCCGAACCGCAATCAAGGTAAAAGACTTTTCCGATGCTTTTAAGCATAATTCTCTATCCGCGGCGCAAATGCGCCGCGGCCTCTCTGTATGTATGAATAAAATAAATCGTTTATGTTTATTTATTATTGATATTAAATGCGTTAAAATGTAAGGCGCGGACTGAGAAATCTCAGGTATATGCATCAGGCCTGTGCGGCGTAGGTTTATTATTTCCTCTTATTTCGCCTTTATCTCAAAAACCTATGGGAAAGGCACGAGCGTACGATAGCGGCTGCACCCTCGAAAATCAGCAAAATTTTCGCCATAATGCTCAATGAAGGCAAAATTCAACGTGCGGAAGCCGACGTAGAACAGATCCGCGTAGAAGAATCGTTGCGCGAAGGCCGGCGTTAAAACAGATTTGCGTCCAAATAAAATCAATGTTCAAAGCCGGCGTGAAGCAGCTTCATGCTGAAAAAAATCAACTTACGGAGGCTGACGAACGATAAAATTTCAGCTTACAAAGGGGATTTTTGTAAATAATAAGCGGCGGCGCGGAAAACGCGGTATGCGGCTCTCGGTTTTTGTCGATGTAAATAATTCGGCATTCTGATATAAACAGTTTGGTTATATCAGAATGCCGTCTTGATGTAAATAAGTCTGTTATTCAGTTAATCTAACCATCGTCGGCCTGTTATTCAGCGCTGTCTTGATGTAAATAAACTTAACCGTCGCCGGTTTGTTATACAGAGCCGACTTGACGTAAATAAGCGGAGGTATCAGTCGGCGCCCTGTTCGCGGCCGCAGCATTTCTTGTACTTTTTGCCGCTTCCGCAGGGGCAGGGATCGTTGCGCCCGACTTTTTCGGCTGCGGTTTTGACCTTGGGCCTGCGCTTCTCCGCGGCGATGTTTTCGGCGGTGCCTTCGGCGGAAATTTTGGCGACCTGCTGGCGCTTGATCTCCCTGCCCTCCACGATGCGGACGCTTATGACCTGCTTGACCGTCTCGGATTTTATGGTGCTTATCATGTCGTTAAACATCGTGTCGCTCTCAAACGAGTATTCGACCAGCGGGTCCCTGTTGCCGTAAGAGCGCAGGGACACGCCCCTGCGCAGCTCCTCGATGGCGTCGAGGTGGTCCATCCAGTATTTGTCCACGTTCTTCAGCAGCAGTATGCGCTCCAGCTCCCTCATGCGCTCGGGCCTGTTGGCCGTCTCGCTGGCGTCGTAGGCCGCTTTTATCTTGGAGATGATTCTGTCCTTGACCTCGTCCTGCGTCAGAGTCCTGAGCTGCTCGTCGGTAAAGCTGACGTCCTGCTCGGAGAGCATGGAGCCGGGGAAGTCGGACCTGAGCGCCGCAAAATCCCACAGCTTTCGCTCATCGCCCGCCAGGAATGCCGCGCAGGCCTCGGCGGCCACGTCGTCGGCCATTTTGAGGATGCTGTCCTTCATGTCCTTGCCGTCCAGCACCTGCTGGCGCTGGGCGTAGATGATCTTGCGCTGCTGGTTTATTATATCGTCGTACTGTATGACCCTTTTCCTGCGCGCAAAGTTGGAGCTCTCCACCTTTTTCTGCGCGTTCTCTATGGTGTTGGAGAGTATTTTTGCGTTTATGGGCTGGTCTTCGGGCAGGTTGAACGCCGAAGCTATCGACGCCACCCTGTCCCCGCCGAACAGGCGCATGAGGTCGTCTTCCAGCGACAGGTAGAACCTGGTCTCGCCCACGTCGCCCTGGCGGCCTGCGCGGCCGCGCAGCTGGTTGTCTATACGCCTGCTTTCGTGCCGCTCCGTGCCTATGATGGCCAGGCCGCCTGCGGCCTTGACCTGCTCGGCCTCTTTTGAATATTCCTCTTTATATTTGCCGTACAGTTCGTCGTAGGTTTTGCGCGCGGCGAGTATGTCCTCGTCGTCGGTGGGCGCGTAGCCGGTGGCGGCCACTATCAGCTCGTGGGGCACGCCCTCCTTGCGCATCTGCAGCTTGGCCGTGTATTCGGGGTTTCCTCCCAGTATGATATCCGTGCCGCGGCCCGCCATGTTCGTGGCTATGGTCACCGCGCCTTTTCGGCCCGCCTGCGCTATGATCTCGGCCTCGCGCTCGTGATACTTTGCGTTGAGCACGTTGTGAGGTATGCGCTCGCGCTTGAGCATGGCGCTGAGCTTTTCGGACTTCTCTATGGTTACGGTGCCCACCAGCACGGGCTGGCCCTTCTCATGCTTGGACTTGATATCCTGCACCACGGCGTCAAACTTGCCCTTTTCGGTCTTGTACACCTGGTCGTTGTAATCCTTGCGTATCAGCGGCCTGTTGGTGGGTATCTCCACCACGTCCAGGCCGTATATCTCCCTGAACTCGGCTTCCTCGGTCAGCGCCGTTCCCGTCATTCCCGCCAGCTTGTCGTATATGCGGAACAGGTTCTGGAACGTTATCGTCGCCAGCGTCTTGGTCTCGCTCTCCACCTCCACGCCCTCTTTGGCCTCGATGGCCTGGTGCAGGCCGTTGGAGTACCGTCTGCCGAACATCAGACGCCCGGTAAATTCGTCGACGATAATCACCTCGCCGTCCTTTACCACATAGTCTACGTCGCGCTGCATCGTGCCCCTGGCCTTGAGCGCCTGGTTTATATAGTGCTGCAGCGACACGTTCTCCACGTCGGCCAGGTTCTCCACGCCGAAGAACTCCTGAGCCTTTTGGACGCCGTTGGACGTCAGGGTGGCGGTCTTGTTCTTTTCCTCCACGATGTAGTCCTCGTCTACGTCCTCGTACAGCTCCTTGGACTCCATCTCCTTGATGCGCAGCGGCTTCAGACCCTTGACGAACGTGTCCGCGCGCTGGTACATATCGTCCGCCTTTTCTCCTCGGCCCGAGATGATGAGCGGCGTGCGCGCCTCGTCTATGAGTATGGAGTCCACCTCGTCCACTATGGCGTACGCGTGGCCGCGCTGCACGGCCTGCTCCTTGTAGATGACCATGTTGTCTCTGAGGTAGTCAAAGCCGAACTCGTTGTTCGTGCCGTAGGTTATGTCCGCGGCGTAGGCTTTCTTTTTGTCCTCTTTTTGTACATCGTGGGTGACGAGGCCGACGGACAGGCCCATAAAGTTGTACAGCTTGCCCATCCACTCGCTGTCGCGGCGGGCCAGGTAGTCGTTTACTGTCACGACGTGCACGCCCTTGCCCGTCAGCGCGTTTAGATAAGAGGGCAGCGTCGCCACGAGCGTCTTGCCCTCGCCGGTCTTCATCTCCGCTATCCGGCCCTGGTGCAGCACTATGCCGCCTATGAGCTGGCAGTCAAAATGCCTCATGCCCAGCACCCTGTCTGACGCCTCTCTGACCGCGGCGAACGCCTCGGGCAGAATCTCGTCCAAGGCCTGGCCCTGCTCTATGCGCTGCTTGAATATGCCCGTCTTTGCCCTGAGCTGTTCGTCGGACAGCGCCCGATATTCGTCCCCGAGCGCGTTTATCCTGGCTACCGTGGGGTACAGCTTCTTGAGCTGGTGTGAGCTGTAGGTCCCAAAAATCTTTTCAAATAATCCCATTTCTACCTCCGTGCGTCGGCCGCGCGCCGGCCTATACCTAATCCAGTATATTATAAACCCATATCGGGCCGTTGTCAACGTGTATTTTGTTAAACGGCCGCACAGCTGCGCATAAAGCGAAATATAACAAATTTTATTATTCAGTTTATCTGCTGATATTTTAGTTGATCAGCCGAACCGCTCTGCTGTATATATGCACAATCCGCAGCCTTCAGCTGCGCCGCGCTGCGGCGTAATATGACAGGTTTTTGAATATAAAGAGATTTTTTCCTGCTCCTAAACCCCTCGTTGCGCATGTTTAGCGCTTCGGGCTCTCCGATAACCCCTTCACTGCCTTTAGCCCCTCACGCTCTCCGACAACTCTTTTTCTTTTGCACATCGTGTGCGGCCCTATGTGCCGGCCGCGCCCGCAGTATTTGACATAGCCGCCTTGCAAAGCTGCAGCTTTTATTCGCGCCGCACGGCGGCATATATGCACAATCCGCAGCCTTCAGCCGCGCCACGCCGCAGCATATATACATAAGCCTGAGCTTTCATCCGCCCCGCGCTGCGGCGTAATATGACAAAGCCTTTGAATAGTGAAAGAGATTTTTTTCCTGCTCCTAAACCCCTCGTTGCGCATGTTTAGCGCTTCGGGCTCTCC
>CALXAN010000109.1 GCA_944386305.1 uncultured Clostridia bacterium | reverse complement strand
TATGTAGATTACTTCCTGCCCTCCATAGAGGAGGCCAGGGCCGCCTCGGGCAAGGAAAAGCTCGACGATATCGCTGATTTCTTCTTTGACTGCGGCGTAAAGCACGTAGTTATCAAGAACGGCAAGCACGGCGCGTATATGAGGTATTCCAAAGATTCGCAGCCTGTTGAACTGCCTACGTACAACTCTGCCCCCGTGGTCGATACCACCGGCGCGGGCGACAGTTTCTGCGCAGGCTTCCTTGCGGGACTTGCCAAGGGCATGTCGTTTGAAGACTGCGGCAGGTTTGCCAATGCGGTGGGCACTTTCTGCGTCGGTGCAAAGGGCGCCAGCACAGGCATACGCTCTTATGAGGAAATAGTAAAATATATGTCCGAGCACACGCCCGGCCAATGAATATGAAAAGAGGCTGATATCCGCATGAAAGCGGTCGTTTACGGCGGCGGTAACATCGGCAGAGGGTTTTTGGGGCAGCTGCTTTATCAGAGCGGCTTTGAGACCGTGTTTGTCGACGTCAATACCGCTATGATAGATAAGCTCAATAAAGACAAGAGCTATCCCATAAAGATTGTATCCAATGACAAGCAGGAGGAGATCATCATCCGCAACGTGCGCGCCGTCATTCCCGACGACGCTGTGGACGAGATTGCCTCGGCCGACATTATATTTACCTCCGCGGGCGTCAGGGTTCTGCCCTTTGTCGCGCCCGTGCTCCGCGCGGGTATAGAGAAGCGTACCCGCGGCGTAGATATAGTAATTTGCGAAAATCTGATGAACGCCGACAAGTACCTCAAAGACCTCGTCGGGCTCGACAGAGACGATGTAGGCTATGTCGAGGCCAGCGTGGGCCGTATGGTACCTGTTATGACGGACGAGATGCGCGAGGGCAATATAAACAAGGTTTGGGTCGAGCCTTACTGCACTCTGCCTGTGGATAAGGATGCGTTTCGCAATCCTATACCCGATATCAAGGGTATGGTGCCGAGTTCCCCGTTTGCGTATTATATACAGTCCAAGCTCTTTTTGCACAATATGGGCCATGCCATAGCCGCATATATGGGCATGAACAAGGGCTATGAATACATATGGCAGGCTATGGAGGACCCCGAGATAGCCGCAACCGTTACAGAGGCCATGCATGCCTCCGCCGAGGCTTTGGCCGAGGAGCACGGTAAGGACGTCGGTGAAGTGCTCGCATATGCGGACGACCTTATATTCCGGTTCAAAAACCGCTATTTGGGAGACACTACCTCCCGCGTGGGCCGCGACGCAGAGCGTAAGCTTGCGCCCAACGACAGGCTGCTGGGCGCGCTTAAGCTCTGCCAAAAGCACGGCAAGCCGACTCAGGCTATCAAAACGGGCATAATGGCGGCGCTCGACCACCTGTACGAGGGCTGAGCTTCTGCATATTATCAGAAACAGAAAAACGGAGGTTTTATTATGGATTTTATGTCAACTGTCAAGGGCTCTCTGTTAGAGGGCTTTTATCCTGCCGGCTGGGACATGGCCAAGATTGACGCCTGCTGCGATAAGGGCGTAAAGAGAGAGGATTTTTGGAATAAGAAATTCAAGCCCATCGCCTGCGATAACGTGGCGGAGTTCGACACACTGATGGGCCATGAGATTGCCCTGCAGATCAAAAAGGCCAGGGACAAGGGCGAAAAGCTGGCCATGATACTGCCCGTCGGCCCGATGGGAATGTATAAGTGGGCCGTGTTCTTCCTCAAGGAGTGGAACGTCTGCTGCGACCACGTGTATACGTTCAATATGGACGAGTGGTGCGACGCGGACGGCAACACTCTGCCCAGCGACAACCCCGCGTCTTTTGAATATTCCATGAAGCAGGCGTTTTTCAATAAGCTCGGCAAGCTCACCGTGCCCGAGTCGCAGAGAAACTTTGCGACAAAGGACAATCTCCCCACCTATCCCGAAAAGATAGCCAAACTCAAAGCCGAGGGCGTAAAGCTTGTGCTTATATACGGCATAGGCAGAATGTGCCATATCGCGTTTTGGGAGCCTCAGTTTGCAGCTGAGTTTAAGTCTGTGGAGGAGTGGAAGAAGCAGCCGTACCGCATAGCTGCCAAGCTTCATCCGCTCACCATAGAGCAGAACGCCATCACGAGCTTTAAATCCAGGACGACCCTCGTCCCGTGCCGTGCCAATACGATAGGCCCCGGCCTGTTCCTTCAGGCTGATTATGCTATCGGCGGCTGCGACGGCGCGCTCAGCCGCGGAATGGGCTGGCAGGGCATGAGCTTCCTGACCACGCTGCATTACGGGCCCGATATGAACATTACCTCGACCTTTATGCCCACACTGCCCGGCAAACTGTTCTATCTGAGCGAGCTGGCCGGCCCGCTGGTAGCCGAGTGCAACTGATATATCAGGATAAGGCAAAAGTTTGTCATAATATAGGCCGATGTTCCCCGCCTCCTCAGAGGCGGGGAACATCGGCCTCTTTTCAGCAAATCCTGCCGTCCGAATGTTGAACGACGGCGCTTTGCAGATTATTAATTGATTTTTTTATTGAACATTACCGTACAGATTCTTGATTTGTCTTCCGCGCGGTTCGGTTTAGGGTTTGCACACGCATACATGCCGAAATTTATTTCGTCGAGCGATACGCTCAATGAATAGGGGCCGCATCTCTCAGTTCGCAAGCAGCGTTACCGTCCGTTTACCGCTTTGTCGTAGAGCAGGTCGTATATTCGTCCGAGCAGCGCCTGCTCCTTTACATATACGTCTGAGTATTTATTTTTTATTTTCATGAGTATTCTGTCTTCGGAAGTATGCTCAAATTTTAAAGTCAGCAGGTGGCACTGCTTGACCGTGCGGACCAGGTCGTTGTATTCCTTCTGCATTTGTCCGTATTCCGTTTTGCTCAAATCGAGTCTGCGTCCGACCAGTTCGAGTAATTTCTCCGTCATCATGTGCGCCTCGAGTATGCCTTTGGCAGTATGGCGCAGCCTGGATATAGCTCTGCACATCTCGTGATTTTCTGTGTATTTGTCCAAAAAAGCGCCAATGCCTATCAATACTCCAAGGCCCGTGTGTTGGGTATATGTTTCGCTTATATTGCCATATTCATCGTATACGCTTACTGCATGTCGAGTCGATTTGCGGTAGTATAGTATCGTACGCATTGCGTCGTGTACATATTCTAAGTCTGATATAGAATATTCTCTAGTTTTAAGTACAGTTATAACTCTGTACTGCAGTATAGACATTTCAAATTTCTCATCAGAGCGGCGTGCCATGCGTTCTTTTATATATTTATACGACCTTTTAAATGAATCGTAGCTTATCAGATGCTCGAACGTGCCCTCATAGCTGGAGTGCGCCATGTAGAAAGCCTTTCTGTCGTCATCATAGCCGTAAATAATATAATCGTGAATGTTTGAGTATTCATCCCTTTCGTCAGGTTCGTTTCTGTTGAATATAATGTCGCAGCTCATAAGTATAATAGGATAATTGCCGTTGTTCAATATGTTTTTTGTAACGTCAACTATATGCTCATGGTCTATCAGGGCGTAATCAACGAAAGCCGTATCAACGATTTCCGAAAATTGCCAGCTGAAGTGAGGTAATTCATCTGTTCCCCATAGGAATTCTCCGTCACCTTTGAGCATCGTGTTCAGGTGCGTCGTGAGCCATTCAGCTCCGTATGGAAGAGCCTCGATAACAGCGACTCTCATATAGGCTCTGCAATCAGCGTTAATCATGCAATATATCTTAAAAGGCAAGATAACACGGCTCATATTTTGCCCTCCTATGTAGGTATTAATTTGATATTTTTTTTGAAATAAGTATGTAAATTTATTGTATATATTATAGCATATTTTGATATATATGTAAATATTTTATTTATTTTTTTATCGGTAGTAAATATGCAGGAAGTAATTTAGGCCTTATATAGAGCAGTAGAAATTTATATTGCCTATTTCTTTTCATTTTGTCGTAAGAATAAAAAATACGCTGAACCCATACTATGGGTACAGCGCTAGAAAAAGATATTTTCGGTTTTTCGGATGTGGAATATGAACTCTCGAACTCGCAAAAAGTTGGCGACACATCCGAGCGCCCGCGGCGCGGGATACAGCGAGGATTTGTCGGTGCAGCGGTCGGCCTGCGGCAAGGCGGCTTATCCGCCGCGGACGGAGCCGGGCGCCGCAAGAGGGCGGGCAGCCCAATGAGCGCACCGGTGACTTTTGTAAAAAAGTCGCCGCAAGCGATATGCAGCTTGCGGCGACGATAACCCAGCAAAGAATGCGTTGAGGATAAGGCCTTGCCGTAAGTAAAAAAATGACGCTGAACCCGAATGCATGGGCCCGGCGTCTTACTGCCAAGGGTAAAAATAATTTATGGGGTTCGCAAAAAGTTGGTAGCGACAGCGAGCCGTCGTAAGGGCGTTTACAGCCGAACAGGCTCTTGGGTTCCCGCAAAGTCTTTACGACTTTGCGGGGGGAGGAGAAACAGCGAAGCGGTCGGCTGATTTTTATTATAAAAATCAGATAAAACGAAGCTTGTTTCGGCGAAGCGTGACTTTTTGCGAAGGAGGAACGGTGGAGCGGGCGGGCGTTTTTTTGCAAAGAAAAAACGGAGCAAAGCGAACTTTGCTCCAATGTGGTGGAGCATACGGGATTCGAACCCGTGACCTCTACACTGCCAGTGTAGCGCTCTCCCAACTGAGCTAATACCCCGTTATAAATATCGGCGAGCTGCCGCGTAATCAGAACGTGAATTTATTTTAGCACAAAAATCATAATAAGTCAACCGCCTGCGCTATCTTTTTATAAATAATCGTATGCTTAAAATGTGCATAAGCCGAAACAGCTTGGAATAGCATCCGATTCGGCAGAAACTGTTTGGAAAAGTTTTTTATTCTCAAAGCGCCTGAACCCGCCGCGGCGTTCGGTACGGTTACTCCGGGAAATTGTAAATAGGCTTCATTCTATCTGTGCGCACCTTGAGGCTATTTCGTCTGCGGCGGCGCTGATAAGGGCGTTCAGGCTGAGGTCGGCTGTCCCCACTATGACGGTTTCGCACTTGTTTACGGGCAGCAGGACCTTGACGGCGTCGCAGGACGCAGCGGCTGCGGCCATGGCGGGCGTGATCTCGCCCAGCATTGAATTGGCTATGACGATGCCGACGGGGCCTGAAATTATGTCAGCTTTGGCGCATGCCCGAATCACAGCGTTCTCGCCCGTAGCGGCTTTGTCGGGAGCGGCTTTGAGCATGTTTTGAGTGGCGATCGCGTTCGCACCCACCGCCGTCAGTGTGCAGTCGGGGCATTTTTTCTTGATGGCTTCGAGCAGCGATTTGCCTATCTTGCCGCTCTGCGCGTCTATTACCACTATATTCATATTAGTCTCCAATCTGCCGCAAAAGCGTAATAGGGATTAAAATCTTCATCAGCGGCAAATGGAGATTAACATGTTCCGCGGTTGCCTTTTATGTTAATAAAAGGCCAGCGATACGCCTTCCCTATATATAGCTTGATTTTCTATTCCTCCGTATCTGTGCGCGGCTTTTGCAGTAGGACGTCAGCGCACGTACTGAAATATGATATATTATACCATGCTGTACGCAGAAATGGAACACCTAAACGCCGTTTTGTTAAAAAATTATGGAAAATTGAAAGATACCCCCCTTGTTTAAATCCGAAAAATATGGTACAATACCAAAGTAAGTATTCATGACTCAAGGAGAAAGAACGCACGATGGTATATACGGCAGTTATGGGCTACGGCGTTGTAGGCGGCGGCGTGGTCGACGTAATAGAAAATAACCGCGACCTATTCAAAAAGAAGATAGGGGACGACATACAGGTAAAATATATACTGGATATAAGGGATCTGCCGGAAGATAAAAATGCGGACAAACTTACAAAGGACTTCAACGTCATTGTCGAGGACAGGGAAGTATCCATCGTGGTGGAAGCTATCGGGGGATGTAAGGCTGCGTACGAATATACCAAAAAATGCCTTGCGGCTTCAAAGAGCGTCGTAACTTCCAACAAGGAGCTGGTGGCTACCCACGGTCCGGAACTGCTCGAGATAGCCAAGGCCTCGGGCGCGCATTATTTCTTCGAGGCGGCGGTCGGCGGCGGCATACCCGTGATACGCCCGCTTGCAAATTGTCTGAGCGCAAACCGTATAACCAAGATAATAGGTATTCTCAACGGCACAACCAATTACATACTTACCAAGATGATATCGGATCGCATGCCCTTTGACGAGGCTTTGTGTAATGCTCAGAGGCTCGGCTACGCCGAGGCCAATCCGTCGGCCGATGTGGAGGGCAAGGATACCTGCCGTAAGATCGCCATACTCGCATCGATAGCGTTCGGCCGCCACATATATCCCGAGAACGTGTATACCAGGGGCATATCCGACATTGCGGTAGAAGATATGCAGAGAGCGGACTCGATGGGCTATGCCATAAAGCTGCTCGGCTGCGCGCAGCTTATACCGGGCGGAGACGTGGAGATTTTCGTAAGTCCGTGCGCCATAAAGAAAACGCACAATTTGGCGCATGTACACGACGTGTTTAACGGCGTGCAGATAACAGGGGACATGGTCGGAGACGTCACCTTTATCGGCCGCGGCGCGGGCAAGTTGCCTACGGCCTCCGCGGTGTGCTCGGATATAATCGACGCCGCTATAGACGACGCAAGCTACGATATCTATTGGCAGGACCGCGGCAGCGGTTTTATACGCAGCTTTGACAGGTTGACGTTTAAATATCTTGACGGCACAGATATACCCGTGGTGGACTGAATCTGCTATTAAGTGAAACGGGTGTTTTATAGGCCTTTGCGCATGCGCCGTCAGAAACTTATACTCGTGCATCTCAGAATAATTTTGTCGATACATAGTCCATGTATTTTACGGAGCGGAACAGAATTTTTGGGTCTTTGAAATATTGAGGCGCTAATGCTCCTCACAAAATAAAGCGCCGGTTCCCGGCGCGTAAATATTGGGGTATAGCCAAGCGGTAAGGCACGGGACTTTGACTCCCGCACTCGCTGGTTCGAATCCAGCTATCCCAGCCATAACTTTTTAAAAGACGGAGAACCTTGAAATCGTGTAGATTTCAAGGTTCTCTCATTTTTATACTTTGTTTAAATTCGGCATAATTCGCCGCTACAAGTGACACACAAGTGACAAGCAAGTGACAAATTGCCTTTTGCAATCATAACGGACTTGCATAATTGATAGTGTTGTTAATTACAAGCGCGCCGCTTGACCCTTCGTCAAGCGATGTGATTAGGTTATTGGCAGCTCCGCGAATTACCGTGGCGTTAAATATCTGTTTTTGCGTCAGTCCGCTGCGCGCCGCAGTGGGGCATCGCATAGTATTGCACACCAGGCTTGCAGTGGCATAGTATCCTGCGATTCCCGTATAAATTATCGCCGAATCCCCGCTGGCATTGCCCGAATATGAATAATATTCTCCGTCGTTAATTATAAGCAAGCCGCTTCTTATATCGAAGCAGTAGGGATAGGCGGGATTGCTTGACGAATTAATAACCGTCCCGTTGCAGTTGTTGAACATGCCGGAATATGCGATGCATCCGTAATCGTAAGCGTTAATAACGAACGTGCAGTCGTCGCATATATTGCCGCTCGTGCCTCCTATCATAAGGAATTGACTGCCGGAGTAATCGCAATTAGCGACAATGCTGGCATTGCGCAGATGTATTCCGTTACCGCCTACGCCGTAATAATAGTATCCCGACTGGCAGTTCAATGTGATTTGGCTACAGTTCTCGAAATCGAACGTCAATCGCTTCATGCCAGCGTTTTCCGTGCCTAAATTCATCCATACATAACGCGCGGAAGATGTGCCCGAGCCCCCGACAGGAGACGTCGCGCCGAAGGTTCCGTGCACATAGACGGTCATATTGTCGTATGCCGTATCGTTGGCGAGGAATGTCTGAGCGATGTTTGTCAATTCCACGTTGTCCGTGCTGCCGTTGCATAAGTACATGTATTCCGTGATACTATCTACCTGATTTTGCAGCGCGGTCACTTCGTCGGACACACTGCCCAGCCCCGTGCCGTCAATGGATTTGTACACGAACACGTCTATATTCGTGCCCGCGGACTTCGCCGTCGTGAATGTGATTGTACTGCCACTGAGCGTATAATCCGTGTCCTCGATCATCAGCAACCCATCCGTATAGATCTGAACAATATCCACGCCCGTCGGATCGTATTGAGGGATATTAAATGTGACCGACGTTGTTGAGCCTGTCGCCGTTGTTCCCCAATGATACTGCTTGACCATTGTCACGCTGGCGAGAGTGTCCTTTGTCTCTGCGAACCAGGTGTTGAATTCCGTATCGAGATTAGTGAAGTAATCGTCGTAGCCGACAGGCGAAGTCACCCACCCGCATACATCGGTGTCAGCTCGACGGTCGTATATGTCCGACTGCGTGATTGTCGTTACATTCGGATTGACTGCGATATCTGCAAGGGCAATCTCATATATGCCGCCGCTCCGAGTGAGCGCGGGCGCGGTCGGGGATATTGCAGGCGTACCCGCAAGATACGCAAGCTCTATCTCTCTGCCGCTTATATTCGTATCGAGACGCAGGACAACACGGTCAACACGTCCTCTGTCTCCTGTAGGCGCGGTCGGAACGGAAAAATCCGTAAAAGCCGTGTCATTCTTGTACCATTTGCCCTCTATCCATGCGCGGCCTACATTGATAGACAATGCCATGCCGCCCGCCGCCTGAACATATAGGTCATTGTTCCCGCTCCTCAATACTCCCGTACTGATTATCGCGCCGAGGTTGTCGCTGTAATCCTCCGCATTGTATTTGCGGTCGTATGTGCCGCCGCTCTGCAGCGCGTTAAAAAATCCGCTCGATTGTGCCATTATTAATAACCCTCCTCATGATCCATATTCAATATCAATGTTATATCCGTTGTCGTCCTGTACTTCCGTAACGGACAATATACGCGCGTTGATGTACTTGCCTATGTCTCTGTCCTCGATAGTTACAAGATCTCCGAGGTTATAGTCCTCGCCGTATGTGAAGCTGCTGTTAGTTGTGTCTATCTCGCCGTCGAATTTTTCAATTCGCTGTAATTCGGCGATTGACTGCCGCCCCTGAGCCTCAAGCATTTTGCGGTACACGTCATTCGTGTACGTTTTTTCCTCGTCTCCGTCCTTATATGTCGTTGAGATACTCGAAGCGTCAACGAACGTCTCGCGGCGGCCTATGCCTTTAATGTGTCTCAGCTCGTCGCCCCAAGTGAAGTAAAAGGCGCATTTTCGGTCTGTTCCCTCGCCCTCTCCGCCTATTAAGGCGGTATTCTTCACGGTGGAATTGTCCGACGTGTAGGTGGACGACACGAGGTTATCAAATTCCGTTGAGAATATAACGGGGTCATTAGTTGATTGCTCGATTGAACGGTCAATGCCCTTGAATACCTTGTAGCGGAATTTCAGCCTATCGAGGTCAAGCCACATCTTAGCCCCGCATTCGTATTCCTGCAATACGCCGTCGGTATAATCGAGTAATACCTTGTATGTTACTTGTTTCTCGGCGTTCTGCTCGGTGCCGCTGTCATCGGTAGTCACAATAACGTCCGTAATGCCGGACACGTCGTCGTTCGTCCAGTATATCTCGTCGATATTCCGATATGATCCAGTTTCGGGACGGCTGCCTGTAGCATTTACCGCATTATCATATATCAGCTTGCGGACTGCGGTTTCGACATTCCCGCTCAGAACGCTTCCCGAACAGTTCCATACATAGTTTGTGCCTGCGCCTGTAATACTCGCGGAGAAGATAACCCTGCGATCTAATATAGATTTTATGAATCGTCCGCTTGCGGCTATCATCTTACCCTCAGAACTGTTGTCCGTAATCTCGACGCGCTCAATTATTCCGCATTCGTCATTATCAGGTCGAGTAATATAATTATCTTCTATGAGCAACGACAAATTATCCGGCGTAGCCATAGCGTATATCTCGAATGTACCCACGCCATAGTATGACGATTGCCATATGACCGACTGCGCCGTGTCAATGATTCCGATTATCTCCCGTGTTTCGCCGCTTCGCACTTCCACATACTCAATCATCAGACGTACCTCCGTTTGTATGTGATCGTGAAGTACATGTTGCCCTCTGTGCCGTCCTCGCTGTCGATAGTGTATTCATCTTCGCCCGTCTGTAGCTGTAGCCATGTGCTTCCGCGCCGTAGCTTCGACATTATATTGTCGCCGTTGAGCGTTATTGCTTTTTCGCCCTTGCCTGTCGTGATTATAATCTCGTCATTGCCTGTCATAGTAACATTCGCGCCGATATATTCCCCTGCGGAATTAGACAGTACGGGATTTGTTACCGTTCCGAGCGCAATTATGCGAACCTCAATACCGACAGTCACATCTCCCGAATTTTCGATAGTTTTTGTCCTGTTCGCGTCATATTCGCCCATAACAATGCCGTCATCGATGAAGTACAGCATGTCGTCAGGCTCAGTCGTGAAGTAGTGCAGGTCGATTGTCTCTGATATTTCCTGCACCACATAGTCAACGTCCTCCCAATACGGCTGGGAACAGTACAGAGTGACTTGCATTGTTACTGCATTCGTGAACCGAGGCATATCTATTGCCTCGACTATGCCCTCGATCTGCGTTTCACGGTCATTTTGCGTCATTCTCAACGTGCATTTTTGTTTTGGCTTAATATACTGCAAGATATATCGCTTAATTTCCTCCACTTCGGGCGATTCGATAGACAAATCAAGCACTATACTGCGCGGCACGGTTCTTTGACTGTTGACAAAATCCCCGTCCATCCCGACAACAGTAGAGCTTGCAAGCTCAACATTTGCCGTTGTTATGCCGTCAACGTTTGACAATTTGAATTTGTTATTGTTCGTCAACGGCAATACTGCGCCTTTGTCGGTGATATATTCAAGTGTGAGCATCACACACCTCCTGCCGCGGCAAGCCGTACCGCCGCCGCTGTCTGCTGCTTGGTCTTGAATAATTCATATCTGCTGTGCGCCTGTGAGAACGTGTTATACTGGTTAATTACAACGCCGTTTGAACCACTTGCAAGCCCATTTACGCCCGCGTTGGCCTGCACTCCAAGATTGACATCGCTGCTAATGCCGGACATGGATTTAACGATTGAACTTCTCACCCCTGCGATCTTGTTTTCGAACCCGTCTTCAAGCCCCAAAGCCATGCCCTCGCCCATGAACTCGCCTATTTCGTCTCGGAACATCTTAGACGGGGACTTTATCCCGAAGAAAGATTTAAACCCGTTCTTGATGCTGTTTCCGACTTCTTTAACTCCGTCCCATATAGCAGTGCCCACGCCTTTTAAACCGTCCCATATACCATTAAGCAGCTCTTTACCGACTTCAATCATTGCGGGGACGCCTTCGGTTACTAAAGCTTTCAGTAGCTTTTTGAAAAATTCAGGCAGTTTTTTGATAAGCTCGGGGATTCCCTCGATTAATCCCACCGCCAGCTCAATGACAAGCTCGATACCCGCCGCGATAAGGTCAGGGGCTTTCTCAATTATTCCGTCTACGAGTTTTAAAATCAGTTCGGGTATCTTGTCAACGAGTATGGGTATCGCCTCTATCAACCCGTCTGCCAATGCCATTATTAACTCAATGCCTGCGTCTATCAGGTCATCGAGGTGGTCTATTAATGTCTCGCATATCGTAATGATAGCCTGTACTATTGTCGGGATCAGTTCGGGTATCATGTCGGCAAGCCCCGTAATCAGGGCTAAAATAATTTGGATTGCCGCCTCTGTTATCTGTGGCAACATTTCAATCATGCTTTGAACCAGCATTGTTATAATTTGCACTGCCGACTGCGTAATCTGAGGCAGATTGTCTATAAGCCCCTGCGCAAGCGTTGTAATTATATTCACTGCCAGCGACCCCAACTGGGGCAATATTTCTGTAATCTTAGCAAGCGCATTATTAACAAGACTGCTGAATGCTTCCGTGAATTGTTCAGCTGAACCCTCTGTACCCTGAACCATTCCGAGCAGGCTATTAGTCATTTCATCTATTGCAGGAGTAAATCGACTTAATACAGACGCTTGAACGGAAGAAATAGCAGTATTCAACGGCTGCATCGCCTCGCCAAGTCCGGCTTGCGCCTGAGACAGCGCGTTCTGCGCTTCATTGGCCTCGATTACGCTTGAGTTGAGGTCTCTGTATCTGTCTGCCTGCTCGGAATATAGCCCATTGAGCGTTGATGTTATAAGCTGTTGCCGCTCCTGTTCCGACGAGCAAGCGTCCAACTTGGCCTGAAAATCTTCCTCGTTCACTCCCGCCCAATTCAAGGCGTCGGCAAGAACGCCCGTAACGTCTCTAACCTTTGCCGTCTCATTCGCGGCCTCGGTCAAGCCCTCTATCGGCAAGCTATCCCCGAACTGGGCATATACGCCCGTTGCAATGTTCGTCCATGCTTCAAGGTCTTTTGTGTTGTCAGCCAACAGCGACAAATGCCCTGCCGCCTCCGACGCTCTGTCTGCGTCGCCGAGCACACCATAAAGAGTGTTATATGTATTCGTTGCGTCTTCTGCTGACAGTCCCGCTGTAGTAAAGCTTGTTTCAAGGCGCGACATTGACGATCGCAACCCTTGCGTGCTTTCTGCCAGCCCTAACAGACTGCTCACGGCTTCGCCCGCCTTGCTTACAAGCGCAGACAGTCCGTTAGCAATGAAGCCCGCTATCGCTCCTTTCGCAACCGTAAAGCTGTCTCCCGATTTTTTCGTGCTGTCGGTCAACTTGTCGGTGTCGTCTGCCGCGTCCCTACTCTCGCTCCCTAAATCCTCAAGGGCCTTCGTTTGATTTGCCAGTTCTTTTTCGTTTCTGTTGAGCGCGGCTGTCTCATTGTTAATTTTAGTGCGCAAATCAACAGCCTCTTTGCTTGTCGGATCCATCCCTTTAGCAATAAGGCGATCATATTCCTTTTGCAAAGCTTCAACTTTTTTGCGTTGCAAATCGGTTGTCGTGTTTAGCTGTTTGATTTTCGCAGAAACGCCGTCAGATGAACTGCTCCAATCATCCATGCCAGCTGCCGCGGCCTTAAATTCGCTCTCGCTCTCCCTGATTAAGCGGTTCGCCTGAGCTAACCCGGCTTTTAGATCTGTCGTGTCTATAGTAAAGCTTGCGCCTAAAGTCTCACTGCCTGCCACTGTTCAACCTCCTTTGCTTGCAGAATATTAAAACCAGCCGCCTGTTGCCGTGCGGTCATTTACGCGGATTCTTCTCTCGCCGCGTACATTGATATTTGTATTTGTTGTATTTTCTGCGTAATTGCCTTTGGCAATATAATAATTAATAAGCATTATTACTTCATCGGTATTCTGCGAGAACAGATAAAACGGCGTCATATTATGCGAACGACATAATGACATAGACACTTCCATAAATTCATAATATATGCCTTTAGAGGGGACGGAACTATTCGCCCCCTCTATCCGTTTTTTGAGCTTTCAACACCGTTTGCGGATGAAATTAATTGCCTGAACGTATTCATAACGTCGCGGCTGTCAGCTTGTTCAAGCTCTTTGTCGGTCAAGCCTGAAAAAATAGACTTGATAAAGTCATTAATCGCCTTGAACTGTTCCGAAGCAGATTTATCTTTCAGGGTTTCCTGCAATTTAATCGCGTTCAGGAAAACGCCCCAACGCACATGCTCTGTCTCGTATGTTTTTATGATTTCGTCGTCTTGCCCGTAGATATTAAGCTCGAATTTCGCCATTATTACTCCTCCAATTATTTAGATCTGTCGTGTAGATTTTCAAGGCGGTCAATACGCCTGTGGGCTTGTTTTGCGCTTTCCTCGCACCTCGTTATCCGCTCAGAATTAGCTTCAAAATTCTTGACCATTTCATGCTGTTCAGAATACAAAGAATCCAAGCGAGCTTTTATATAATCAATATCTGATTTCAATTCGCCCTCATTTTTTCCTTTGCTTTTCGCCTCTTTGCGAGTGGAGACTACACGCCCGACAACGAATGAGGCGACCGTGCAACACGCTGTAATTATGGGGACAACCACTGCTATTATCGTATTATCCATCGTCAGCCTCCACTCGCATGCTTTGTTAATCCGTTATATTGTCGTTGCGATAACGGTTTGTGAATCTCGTCAATTTTTATGCGCCTTTTTGCTCCGTCTGTAAATTATTCCGTAAAAGAAGTATCGGGCGTTGCAACCTCTTCAAAAAACTTCGTTTCGGTTACGGTCTCGGACGGGCGCATAGCCATAGCCTTTGCGGGTGCGGCTTTACCCGTTCCGCCGCCATTGGTAAATACATGCTCGGTATATATGCCCGTGTAAGTAAGGCTCATGTTGTTGCTTGTGGTTGAATTGTCTTTAGTAGCCGAAGTCTCGTCGGGGACGCCGAACGTGCCCTTATATCTCCACACATATTTCTGTTGTTCGCCCTCTCCGACCTCTCCGAGAATGTATCCGACGGCGAAATATTTATTTACTCTCGGCGCCTCGATGAACATTTGCTTAGTCTCGTCATATATACGGCCTGTTATTTCGGCCAACGTTTCATCGGGCGGTATTGCTATAGTAAATGTTACCGTGTCGCTGCCTTCGCTGTCAATTACAATTGCGGCGACATTGTCATAATATTTGGCTTCGCTTGAGGTCTCCACGGTTTTACTGATTTCCGCGACAGGGGCGAGCGGTTTTACTTCTCCCGTAATATAGCCGCCGCTTGTTTCGTTATCGTCGCCCGTGACCTCAGCATATACAAGGTTGCTGCAACCTCTGTACTCTACTGCCATTTTTTAAGCCTCCTTAGTTATTCGGATATTCAAGAATATAAAAACTTTGTGTCCAGCCCGTATGGGTAGGTTCGTCAGACGGAATGTCCCGCCCTTTGCCCTGCGGAATAAATCCCGCCGCCTTTAATGCCTTTCGGATTTCGTCAGGCTTGCTGTTTACAAGCGCAGGATTATTGCTGTAAAAGATCACTTCAAAATCCCACGCATACGACGTTGTATCGTCGTCATAATTAGAGTTGTCAAGGACATCATCAGTCCATATCGTGATAAAGCTGTCGGGTATTTGTCCGCCTCGTTCAAAGAACCTTGCAGGAATACGGGATATCCGAATTTTTCAAGCTCTGTAATAAGTTTTTGTTTCATTTCTTCAAGCCCTCCAAAATTTCGGTCAACGTTTTTTCCTGCTGCTTCTTTATTTGCCTGCTGGCTTTCTTTTTTGCCATTACTATAAATTTGCGCGGTGTTATCCGAGGCGTACCGTAATTTAGAAAAACGGCCTTGTACCCGTCAGATAGATTCTTTGGGTCATATTTGCCTTTTTCATATCCGACCTCTGCGGTACATGTATTCCCGTTCCATTCTACGGACGGCGGCGGCATACGGCTGATAAGCGAGGACGCAACTTTCGTTTTGCGCATGCTTGCTTTCAATTCATCCTGCATTATTTGAGCTGATTCTGTCATGCAGTCATTTACCGCGCCGTCAATAGAGCCTCCAGCGTTTTGGATTTTTTCAACAAGCTCATCAAATCCCTTGAATGTGAATTTTATGCCTGTCCGTGCCATTACGCACCACCCTTGACGCGCTCAACCTTGAAATATAAAATCTGATTTCGCATTTCGAGGTTTTCCGGCTCTCCGACGATTTCAAAAACTGCGCCGTCAGGCAGACGCTTCAATCTGCAATTCGCCTTTATGTCGGGACGATACCAGCATGTAATCTGAGCAGTGTCGAACACGCTCAAAACATCGTTACTGGTACTTTCCGTCCCGCCAAAGGTTTTAAAATTGCACATGATTACATCGCTGTCGGTATATGTCTTTGTCGCCACGCCGTAAGACGTTAAGCTGGTCGGTATCTGCAATTGCATAGGCGTTGTCATTTGATCTGCCGACGAAGGTCTATACATCGCTGTCGCCTCCCGCCGTCTGCGTTGCAAGCTGGATCACGCGCTGCACGAAATATTCGCTCAATTTGACGCTTCCGCTTCCGTAATTCCACAAGTCAGCCACGCCCCGCATGATAACTCCGACAGATTCGGAGCTATCAACGACATTTTGCGGTACGCCCGCTTGACGCATGAAATGTTTCACTTCGTCAATGTAAAAGGACACAGCTTCGTCCTGATACTCTCCAGTGATTCCAAGCCCTATTTTCACTTTCGCTAATAGCTCCTGCTCTGTCATGTATTTATTCCCCTATCTTTTGTTTCGTTTCGGCGCATTAAGCATTTGCGGGAATCTGCGCAACAACAAATCCATGATATACGCCCATGCCTACGCCCATAGACGCAGTACCGCGAACGGCAAGCATATCCTCGGCAAACTTGTAATCTTCCGAGGTCGCAATCTCGTAATCAGAGAACATAGCAAGCTCGATTGCCTGCGGCGCGCCGTAGAAAATGCCCTTAATCGCAGTGCTGGTCTGAGTGGTGCCGCTCAATGCAGTACAATTATTGTTGATTACATAACGAACGGCAAGGCCGCCGTCCTCGATAATACCCGTGTTCGGGTCGGTTGCATTCGGCGTAATCTTGTATACGGGCAGTTTCTCATTTGTGCCGCGAACGTCGCCCAGCGCGATAAGGTCTTGCTTGTTCAGCATAAGAACCGCGCCGCCCATAACTGCCTCGTCGCCACCATAGGACAACGTGATTTTGCGCAGGAATTTCTCGTCAAGTACGCCAGTCTTAGCACTCGAACCAGTAAGCGTAATATCCATTGTCTCGGCAATCGTGCTTGCCTCCAGCGCGTCGACTATCATTTCAGACGCGGCCTTACGCAGAGCGGTCATTGCGCTCTCGCGCACTTTCTGTTCGTAGGTCAAAGGCGACTGCTTGCGCACCTTATTGGAGATATAAGACACAAGGGCTTTGTCGGTAGCCGATACGGTCAGAACGCCGAACGTCGGCTCGCTCTCAGTAGCCGCGCTGCCCTCGGTATGAGTAGCCGCCGCCGCGTCGGTAATCTGATAAGCAATCTTATAGCCGCCGCCCATGTTAGAAGCGTCTACAATCTTAACGAGGTCAACAATGCTCGATACTTGAGGCATAAGCCCATTAATACCGCCAACGCCTACGGGCTGAGCAATAGA
>CALXAN010000108.1 GCA_944386305.1 uncultured Clostridia bacterium | reverse complement strand
AATATTCGGACCAGTCATATTGTTATCTTGTATATCCCGGCTTATATATTCTCTTGCGTTATGCGTTACGCCGTAGCTGTCGATATCAATGTCTGCGGTCTGAGATACGAGGTGCGTTTTCGGGATAGCGGGCATCTCTTTAAAGTCCCTGACGCAGTTTTCAATCAATTCATTGGTATCAATATTGACTCGATAAGTAGTTTTTTGCTTTATCTTATCCCACAGTTCCATAAATTCAGGAGAAATTATGACTTGTTTCTTCAACCTTACGATTACGTCTCGGCTGGCGTCACGAATCGGAGGCTTGCTGTCGGCTTTTTTAAGGATATTTTCAAATCTCTCTTTCGCAGCCTCATATTTTGCGGGAAGATCGAGCGTACCGGTCAGTAGAGCGTTTTTCATAGTATCCTTCATCTTGCCGGATTTGCTGATATATCCCTTTTTCTCAAAGTGTTCAATAATTTCCTTTGCGTCGTCGTAGCTGATTTTTCTTGTTTCTGTCACGGTTTCAGTATAGGTGATTTTCGTTATGCTGAACGGTTCTATGGAATCCTCTGCCTCAGCGAGCGCCTGAATGATTTGTTCTTTCGCAGGTTCCAATTCAGGCGGTAGTTCAACAGCTTCCTCAGTGACGGCTTGTTTCAGTGATTCAGTGACTTTGCCGTCATCATCTATATAGCCCTTGATTTCAAAACTGCTGATAATATCTTGCGCCTGCTCAGGAGTTATGGTTTTCTCCACGGTTTTCTTTTCTTCATAAATCATTCCGGAGAACATGCCGATCTCTATCATACCGAATTTGAGTCCGGTTTCATCCTCGATCTCTTTTTGCAAGGTTTCCGCAAATTCAGCGAAACTTTCATTTGCAATGACATGAAGCAAATTGACGTCCTTGTCCTCGATTCGCTCTCCGGTCTGATCCACGCAAAGGCGCAGGCCTCTGCCAATCTTCTGACGACAAGTAAAAGTAGATTTTTGATCTATCAGCGTGCAGACTTGGAAGACATTCGGATTGTCCCAGCCCTCTTTTAGGGCGGAATGCGACCAAATAAAGCGCAGAGGGCAGTCAAAAGACAGCAGCCATTCCTTGTCCTTCATGATAGTATTATAGGTGTCGTAGTCGGCAATCGTATCGCCTTTGGTGTCCTTATATGTACCTTTTTTATCCTGTGAAAAATATCCGTTATGCGCGGCGTGCGCGTCGCTGTATTTCGCTTTCAGCTCTGCATACTTCGGACGGTTGATCAGTTCGTTATAGCATTCCTCGAACATTTGGGCATAGGTTCCCATGCCGCCGTCCTCGGTACGGTATTTTTCTACTTTGTCAATGAAGAACAAAGACAGCACTTTAATTCCGCGGCCGTTTAGTAACAGCTCTTTGTCAAGATGAATTTCAATGGTTTTGCGTATTTGCTCACGCTTAATTAAATTCTCATCGATGTCGCCAATCGCATGTCCCAACTTTAAGAATTCCGTATTGGAAAACTCAATGCATTCATTGCCGGGCGTACAGTCTATGCCGGATATGGTATAGCCGTCGTAAAATTCCCGCTCTCCGGAGAGGAGATATAAATCCGAATTAGGCCTTACTGTTACCGTCTTACGGGAAACCTTGCCGTCTTTTGCCTTGACGTCGATTTGAATCTTTGCCTTAAAGCCGTCCTGCTGTGACACATCAAGCAAGCGGATATATGGCTTGTTAAAATCATTTTCGATAGATACGCTGGACACGCAGATTTGTTTGACAAGCCCCATTTGATAAGCGTCCACAGGAGTCAAGCGGAATACCGTGTTGATTTTCTCTCTGTGAGTAGCTGAATAGCGCAGAACGCACAGTGGATTCAGAGAGGCTATCGCTTCCTTTGCTTTCGGCGTGTTGTCCACACTTTGCGGCTCGTCAATTATTACAATCGGATTGGTGTCCTGTATGTATCGCATAGCTGTTTCGCCGTTGAGTCTGTCCTGCGCCTGATTGATAATATTCTCCGCCTTTTTGAACGCGCCAATATTGATAATCATAACCCCAATCTTGGCGCTGGTGGCAAACTGCCGCACATCGGACAGCTTGGCGGAATTGTAGATAAAGTACCGGTACGGCACATTATCGTACAGCGCCGCAAAGTGGTCTTTGGTAATCTCAAAAGATTTGTACACACCTTCACGGATTGCGACGGACGGCACAACAATGATAAACTTTGTAAACCCGTATTTGCGGTTAAGCTCTAATATGGTTTGGGTATAAACATAAGTTTTGCCAGTACCGGTTTCCATCTCCACACAGAAACGTTTATCGTCTATATCGTCCGTTAAAGGCAGATTAAACCGCTTTTGAATAGCGTGCACATTCTTCAACATGGAAGCGTCATCTATGAGCTGCGCGTTGCCGATACCGAAATCATTTTGCAAAAAACTGAATTGCCGTCCCTGCGTAACAGCAAAGGTTGATGTTGTCTTTTCCTGCCCGGCAAACAGATCCACAACGGCGGAGGTAGCGTCAGTTTGATAATTTTGTTTTTTAAATTTCAGCTTCATAACGATTCACCAATTTTAGCTATCAAAGGAAGTAAAGCAATTCCTACATCTACGCTTTTATCTGCAAGCCATATCAAAATTGGCTTAATCTTTTGCCATTTACTCTTTTTCGGCTCCTTTAATTCAACAATGGCTTTTATCTCATCTATTTTGTGAAGTGTTTCTTTCGTTTCTGCATCAGAAAGAGCAGTCATATCCTCTATCTGTTTCTTTACGGCTTCAAAAGATATGTTGACTGTTTGTGTTTGCGTAGCATATTGATTATTCTGAATGTTTATTCCTTTATTGCCGGCTACCGACTCCCTGTTTTTATACCCATAATTCTTAAATGCTATTAATTTATTTTTTAATACCAAAAGATTATGCCGCAAAGTAGCCTCATTCATTGAATTTATATCATAAAAAGAGCCATTGGCAAAATAACAGCACATGTTAGAAGATATATCCGAAATATGAGCCGAATACTTTGAAGTAAGTTCAATATGCAAATCTTTCCACACTTTTTCATCATAATTGCCGGCAAGGATAACTTCGCATTTTTGAATATCAGCATCTACCATTCGTGTAAAATCGGTCGAAAAATCAACATCTAAAATACTATCATTCATTGTTATTACCCTCTTATATCAACTTCAATTCAATTTTCCTGTCCCTTAGAACATAGTGCGCGTTTCTCATCGCCGAGACATCGGTAAAACAGTTTTCCGCAATTACAATTTTTGCCGGAGCATAATCCGCCATTGCTTCTATTGTCTCTGTCGTAATACCTTCGTCAAGACAAATCATAAGCAAACTATCTTCACCTACGGAGTATGCTTTTACGCCGTCGATTTCGATAGGCTGAACAGGATAGGTCAGCGGAACTCCCATTTTCAGCATAATCTCATACACTACGTCCATATTGGTTCGGTCGTTCTTTATAGAGTCTATCATATCGTTCATGCGGTCAAGCACAATCTGATAATCTTCCTCGCTTACAGGCGTTCCGTCCCACAGCTTGATATTGGAGGTGTCCAGCTTGAACACCTTGAAGCCGACGTCGGGCAGCGGTTTTTCTTCCTCACCCAGCTTGACCTGACGGTTTGCTTCCTCCACCTCAGCAAGGATTTTTGCGCCCGCGCGGCGGATACGCTCTTTACCAATATCACAGATGTTTTTGAAACCTGCCTTATATGCCTCTGATTTTTCATCGCACATCTCAGGAAGTTGCACCATGATAAACTGACGGTTTCCGCCGTCCTCGGCATTCAGCTGCATAACAGCATGGGCGGTGGTTGACGAGCCGCTGAAAAAGTCGAGGATGATGTCGTTGTTTTCAACGTTTGCCATTTTTATAAATCTTATTATAAGTTCAGGTGACTTAGCGTAATCAAAAACAGTTATACCGAATAATTCTTTTATAACTTGTGTCCCGTTACTTACATCATCAATCCATGTAACATATTTTTTTGTTTTTTCCTCACCCGCTAGCGGTGCAAATATCTTTTCATATGCAACCCAAGATCCTTCCTTTTGCAAAACAAATTCTACTCGCCCATCGTCAATAGCCTGTTGCATAGTAGCTTTCCCCCAGCGCCAGCGACCTTCGTTATTTTCATCTAACATGGGAAATAATTCTTTCCCGTCCGGCGTCTGGATAGGGTAATATAAATTCGGCCTATCCTCTCTGCGGCTGTTTGAACCCCATTTGCGTAATAATTGAGTTTTATAATACCTACCCTTTTCTTCATCAAATTTAGGATATACATCACCGCTTTTCACTTCCTCACCTGCTACAAAGTTGTCAATATTTTTAGCATAGCACAAAATGTACTCGTGAATCACAGCATAATACTTACTATCTTGTCTGCCACCACGTCCTTTCCAATTGATGGTTGCAACAAAATTCTCTTCACCAAACACCTCATCACAAACCTTACGCAGATTGGTGACCTCATTATCATCAATGCTGATGAAAATCACGCCATCATCCCGCAACAGATTTGCCGCCAGCCGCAGGCGGGGATACATCATGTTCAACCAATTGGTATGGAATCTGCCCATCGTTTCGGGATTGCTCTTTGTGGTTTGCTGCGTCACTTCCTTGTACCGCACCATCGGGTCGGCAAAATCATCGGCATACACAAAGTCGTTGCCCGTATTATAGGGCGGATCTATGTAAATCATCTTTACTTTTCGGTAGTACGAGGTTTGCAGCAATTTGAGAACTTCCAAGTTATCGCCCTCTATGTAAAGGTTCTGCGTGCTGTCCCAATTTACGCTTTCCTCAGGACACGGGCGCAGCGTGCCGGTGGAACGCTTCTGCGCCAGCCGTAAACATTCGCTCTTCCCGTTCCATTCAAACTTGTATTTTTCATGATCGTTATCTATATATTCGCCGCAAAGGGACAGTAGTTTATCTATATTCAGCTTACCCTCAGAGAAACATTCGGGGAAAACCTCATGCAACTTGTCCATATTAGTCTGTTCTAAATCCATACTCATTCCGTCCAATTTATCCATTGTTTTTGCCCTCCACTTTTATGATAAAGTCTCTGGTAGTTTTTGCCGTTGGTTTTTCTTTCTTCATAAATTCTTCAATGTCTTTTTCCAGCTTCAAGTCAAGTTGCATTTCCTCAAAAAATTGCGTTTGCCGCTTCTGCATGAATTCCTTTTGGATCAGGTTTATCTGCTTTTGCAGTTTCAGCGTGGTTAGTCTGTCGTCGGTTGTGCCGAGTTCCTGTTCCATTGTCCTGATCTGTTTTTCCAATTCATCCACGGTGCGGTTCAATGCGGCTTTGCTTTTTGCCGTTTGCAACTTCATTTGGTCTATTTTTTCCGCCTGCAGCGGGGTTAGCTGTTCGGTTTCAATCTTCAAAATCTCGTCCGTATTAACGTAACGGTCAAGCTCATTATAATTGATTCTCCCGCTCGATTTAAGCCAGTGCGCTGATTTGTGTTCACACTCCGTGTAACGTATAACCGGAAATGACAGAATTTTGCGGCAATCGTCCTCTGAGAGCATTTTTCCTGATTCTGTTTTGCCTATAAATACAGTATACTCCTTGCGGCGTGGGCGGACTTCAACTGTATAAAGCGCAATATGGCAAGTTTCTATGTCCGAATCAACAACAAGTACCCCGTCATCGGCACATTCCATTTCGTGCAAAATGCCACGTCCTAAAATGCTCGAAAGGGTAATACGCCCATACCGAGGTTTAAAATCAGGAGACATACCATATTTCTTTTGGCTTTTGTATTTCCGGCTGCCGCCGTTAGACCAGTAGTAAAACAACATGGGAAGCTCCTCGTAGTTAACGGCTGTTACCGTCTGTTCTTCCTCGTTGATTTCATAATGGCAGTCCGTATTTTCCACATTGTACTGTTCAAAAAAATACTTGACAAGCCCCCACAGCCTGTTGTTGATGTCTTTGGCTTTTTTTACTGCATATTGCGGTGTAATCTTCACTTTATTTGCAAGCTCACTTGTAAAGGTGGTAAACAGGACGTCCTCGGCGTCGGATATCAACTGCCTGTTTTCCTGATGATTCTCATCGAGGAGAGCGAGATAATCGCTTTGTATCTGCTCTTTCGTGCGGGCTTTCTCAGCAAATTCGCTGACGGCGGCGTTCAAATCCTTGGTAAAGCCGCCGATTACTGAATCGGACACGCCGAACACTCCGTCTGATACAAGAAAGCGTTTATTGACAAGCTCCAGCTTGCGCACATCGGCAAAATTGTTTTTATTGATAAAGGCGACCGCCAGCACGTCGTTTTGCTGATCCAGGCGGTGGCAGCGGTCGATCCGCTGTTCCATTTTCAGTGTGTTGTATAGCAGATCGTAGTTAATCACAAGGGCGGATTCCTGAAGATCAAAGCCTCTTGCACCATTGTCGGTGGATAGAAGAATTTCGCCGTATTCCTTAAACGCCCGAATGGCAGAGTAATCGGCTGAGCCGTTGTAGACTGTCGTTCGGTATTTGTCTTTGAGCAAAGCATATAACGTCTTTTGCGTCTCAACGCTTTCGGTAAAAATCACAGCCTTTTTATTAGCGCCGAGTCTGCGGAGAACCGGCATGATTTTCGTCAGCCACTTCAGAAGAAGTTTTGCTTTTTCATCCGTTTCAATGCTCTCGGCAATTGATTCCATCTCTCTGAACTTATTTAGCTCATCCTCCGCGTTTGGCAGATGCTTCAGCCGCTTGATAACGCCCCTGATCGTCTGTAAAACAGCAGCCGTCGAGGAGCTTTGCAAACCGAGCAAACGCAGGGCAAGATCATAACGGTTCATTTCAGGAAAGGCAATCTTGTTGTCTTGGTTTACATAAGCATACAATAAATCGTACAACTTTTGCTCTTTGGCAGACGGCGTATATTCCAGCGTAACAAGGATTCGTTCGGGTATTTTGGCGTACTGCTTTGCCTGTGAGCGCAGGGTTCTAAAGCAGTATTTGCTCACCCTCTCAGCAAGCTCAGGGTAGTTCTCCGGCCTTCTCAGATACTGTTTCATATAGGTTTCGGCGTCCGGTAGGACAGTTTCATCGATAAAATACATGAGACCGTACAAATCCATGATATTCTTTTCAATAGGCGTTCCAGTCAGCAAGATTTTAAACGAATCCTCCGCGATATCCTTGAGAATTTTCGCCTGACTGCTACCCTGATTACCGACAGAGGACAGAGCATTGGCTTCCTCGAATACGGTCAGATCCCATTTGATTTCCTTGGCCGCCGCTTGCTGATCCGTCAAGAAATCAAAGGTGGTCAAGATAACCGCGTTCTGTTCAAAGGCGTTTGGATTTTCATCCGATATGTTTTGCTCCCAATCTTCACGGCCGGTCAGCATAACATAAGGGACGGTATAGCAGCGGTCAAGCGTATCGATCCACTGCATAAGCAAATCGGCATTGGGAACGGCAATAAAAATTCGATTTATTCCTTCCAGCCACTTTTGCACCACAACGAGAATGGCCTCATGCGTTTTTCCCATTCCCGCTTCATCGCAAAGGATGACTCCCTTTTGGTAGGGAGAGCGCATGGCAAAGCTGGCCGCCGCAACTTGAAAAGGATAGACCTGAATATCGGATGATGCATAAACAGGAACGAGCTTATCCTCTTGCGGCAGATTTTCCAAAAGCCTTGCTGCATAATATGCGTGGAAGGGTGTCGGATACATCTGTTTGTTTCCTTTCTGAATTGTATACGCTGAAAGCAGGCTTACGATTGTTTTTCATCGTCCGCTTCCGGTATAAACTCGCAGATATCTCCAATGTTTACTTGCAGACAAAAACAAATCTTTTTGAGTATCGACAGAGAGACTTCTTCATCACGACCAAGTCTTGTAAGCGTGTTGGGGGATATATCCGCAGCTCTACGGAGATCAGCTCTGCTCATTTTCCGATCTATTAACAGCTTCCATAGTTTGTTATAGCTAATTGTGATTGCCATACCCTTTTTGTCCTCCTTGTCATTGTACAACTTATTGTAGCATAAGTCGCGCCAATTTACAATATGATTTCAATAATCTTTCACAAAATATCGCAATGTTTTGCGAAAACATATAACTGACTTGTTTGCTGGGATATCTATTATTCTCTCTGCTGTAATCTGTTTTTAGGTGGGAGGTTCACTTTCTCCTGTCATGATGACAGGTACCACCTGTCACCAAAAGGGCATAATGCCCTCTTGGCGGCAGGTGTATTTTTTATTCCGTCAATGATTGCAGATTTTATAAAGCAGACTGCTCTTGCCGCCTTTGGTGCGGTAGCGCTGTTCCGTTTCAAGGAGTCCTGCCTTTCTCAAATCCCTTAGCGCCCTGCGAACAGTAGACTGCGACAGCTTGAGTTCTTTTGCAATAGTAGGAATTGCAGGCCAGCACTCGCCGTGCTTATTCGCCCTGTCCATAAGATAAATATATACGGAGATTGCCCGATGCGGCAGCTCGGTCTGATATAGCTTTGAAAAATACGGCAAGTGAGCACCTCCTTATCCTGTCCGTATTGGTTTTGCAATCTTTTCCTGCTGTGCCGTGTGATTGACTTCCTGTGCAAAGTTTGCCTCCACAGGCTCAGTCATCATCTGTCCGCCGGATGCATCATCAGGTGGTATATATATCGGCTTTTTCCTGAGCGGATATTTGTCCGTAATCGCGCGTATCAGCTTCTCGCGGGAGATATACCGTACCTTTCGTGCACCCAAATCTTTTATTGTATAAGACTCTTTAGGGAAGGAGATCCCCCATTTCATGAACAGCTTGAGCTGTGACACAAAGGGATGCGCTCCGGTTTTCATCACAATAAAAGAGCCTTTCTTCATGCTTTTCAGCTCGTCCGCCGTCATCAGCGGGCGTTCCGTCATCTGCAGGCTTTGGGGCGGATCGTTCTTGCTTCTTGATACCGAGCCGGTCATGACCGTGCGTGTACCAAGCGCCTTGGAGATAATATCCGCCGTTTCGCTGGAGGGAGCAAAGCCGCCCGCAATGGTTAACTGGCAGTTGTCCTGGATAATGGCAGCGCCCTCTCTGCCATAGTTCTTTTCAAGCTGTTGATAGCTTTGAATGATGCTGACGATGGAGAGCCGCCTTGAACGAGAAGCGGAGTACATCATTTCGGCAGATTGTATGGTCGGCAGCGTTCCGAACTCATCGCAGTAAAACATAGCGCGGTTCGGCAGCCTGCCGCCGTTCTCATCGGCAACCGCCAATATCTCACGGTAGAGCTGCTGGATGAACAGGGACACCATAAAGAAAGAATTCGGGTTTTCCTCCGGCATGACAATAAAAACAGCGGATTTCTCGTTGCAAAACTTTTCCGCGTCAATGGCAGTATCAAAACACAAAACCTGTTCCATCTCGCTGTCGAGAAAAGCGTTTAGACGGGACATCGCCGTACTCATAATGCTTGCCATCGCCTGATCGCCGGTGGAGAGCGCCGCACCAGAAAACCACCTTGCTTTGTGATCGGCGGGCAGACGATCCATCAGAAGCTGAAAATGATTCTTTCCCTTGACACCGCTGGACGCCAGCAGTTCCTGTATCAGCTTGAACACCGATACGATATGGCGTTCTTTGGGTTCTGCAAATTCCGCAATTAAAAGAATGACCGAAGTCAAAAGCCCCTCTGCGGAATCGTAGAAGAAAGCGTTCTGACCGTAGGCAGAGGCATCGCCGTCACCGTAGATGAGCGTCTTGGAGATAATCTTTGCGTATTTTTCAGATTTTGCTTTGTATGCCACATCGCCGGGATTCGCCTTGTGCAAGTCCATATATTTATTCACAAGGTGCAGTAAGTTGTTGCCATCTGATTTTGTGGGGTTGCGAAGATCGATTACTGCTACATTATAGCCGTAGCAATCCTTTGCCACGCCGCCGTAGTTACGATAGAGATCGCCCTTGGTATCGGTGGTTAGAAAAGACATCCCGCTGGAGCAGGCATATTCCAGATTTGGATACAGCCAGTAAGCGGTTTTGCCGCAGCCCGCCGCACCGACCATCATGCAATGGACGTCGGCGTCATCCACCATGGCAATCGTTTCGCCGCCTTTGTTCCGACAGCCTACGATGATACCCTGCGGCAGCTCAGGCAATACATTTTTCTTTGCTTTCTCCCGCCACAAATCCGGCGTAAACGGTACCTGCTTATAGGTGCGCCGGATTTCTGATTTGGATGCGAAGCGAGCCGTACCGTGCTGACCGTCACCGACCGTTTTGGATTTGATGTTGTTGAGGTTATAGATATGGGCAAGAAGGGTTACGCCGCCCAGCGCACAAAACATAACCACAGCGACAACGATTAGAGTTGTAATACCGGACATGGATAATCCTCACTTTCTTCGGATATAGAAAACCCCGCACTTTTGTGCGGAGCGTTGGCACAGGCGGCTTGCCTGTCCTCATTCCAGTCTTTACGGATCGACACGAGAATTTCGGATTGGATTCCTTGTTCAGACAGTTTTTCCCTGATCCGGTGAGCCGCCTGCTGACCGG
>CALXAN010000107.1 GCA_944386305.1 uncultured Clostridia bacterium | reverse complement strand
AAAGTCCTAGAATACCAGATAAATTATTAAAAAATCCTAAAATGAAAATTGTTCTTAGAATATGGGGCAGCATTTTTGTAATAGTAGGAATTTTATTAATTGTTTTCTCAATTATTTAATAGCAAATACAAATTTTTAAAAATACATTTCAAAGTAAAAATTTAACATCAAAATCTTATCGGAAATATATTTTAGGTCAAAATCTATTTGAAAATATATTTTTAAGGTCTTTTTGAAGCATAATTTTTTTTGAAGTAATTTTTTGAATAACATAACGGCGGATTTCTGCATATTAAGGAGGAAACGGGCGAAGATGAGGATAATAGTGGACGGAATGGGCGGAGACCACGCTCCGCTGCAGATACTTAAGGGCTGCGAGCAGGCCGTGCGCGAGTTGGGCGTGCAGATTACCGTAACGGGGCCTGAGCCGGCGCTGCGCGAAGTCATGCGCTCCGAGGGCATAGACCCCTCGGGCATCGACATAGCCGACGCGCCCGACGTCATATCCATGGAGGACGACCCTCTGAGCGTGGTAAAGGATAAGAAAAACTCGTCCATGGGCCTGGCGCTGCGCATGCTCAGCGGCGGGGAGGGCGACGCGCTGGTCAGCGCGGGCAACTCCGGGGCGCTGCTGGCCGGCGGCACGCTGGTGCTCAGGCGTATAAAGGGCGTCAAGCGCGCGGCTTTCGCGCCCGTTATGCCCACGGCCGAGGGGCACGTGATGATAATAGACAGCGGCGCCACCGTGGACTGCCGGCCCGAGTTTATGGCCCAGTACGGGGTCATGGGCTCGGCGTACATGAAGCGTATATTCGGCCTGCAGTCGCCGCGCGTGGGCCTGGCCAACAACGGCTCGGAGGAGTGCAAGGGCACGCAGCTGTATGTGGAGGCGCACAAGCTGCTCAAGGCCGACGGCAGGATAAACTTTGTGGGCAATGTGGAGGGCCGGGGCATAATGCTGGGCGACTGCGACGTGCTGGTGGCCGACGGCTTTACGGGCAATCTGATACTGAAGACGCTGGAGGGCATGGGTTCGTTCCTCATCAAGGAGCTCAAGGGCATGTTCTACGCCAACCTGCTCACCAAGCTGGCCGCGCTGATGCTGTCGAGCAAGCTCAAGCCGTTTAAGAAAAAAGCCGATTACAAAGAGATAGGCGGCGCGGTGCTGCTCGGCCTTACCGCGCCCGTGATAAAGGCGCACGGCTCCAGCGACGCCAGGGCTCTGAAGAACGCCGTCCGCCAGGCCGCGGCGATGGCCCGGGCCGATATTACCGCCGATATTGCGCGCGCCATGGCGCCCTCCGAGGAGGCCTGATATGGACGCGCGCCTGTATGATATTCTTACGGATATATTTCAGACCGACGCGATAAGCCCGGACACGTCTTTTGAGGACCTGTACGCCGATTTGCAGGACATGCAGGAGGCGCTCATGGCGGTCGAGGAGGAGTTTGACGTGCAGGTCGACCTCGCCGACGCGCAGTCTCTGCGCACCGTGGCCGAGCTGGAAGAGTACATCGAGCGGCGGCAGACCCGCCCCTGAGCGGGCGCCGCCGAAGCCGAAAAAACGGAGACAGAAAACTATGGAAGAGCTGGAAAAAAAGATAGGCTATGCCTTTACCGACAAAGAGCTGCTGCTCACCGCGCTGACGCACTCGTCCTTTTACAACGAGAACAGGGACCTGCGCCCCTGCAACGAGCGGCTGGAATTTTTGGGCGACGCGGTGCTTTCGGCCGTGTGCGCGGAGTTTTTGTACCGTCACGAGCGGGGCGACGAGGGCAATCTGTCCCGGACCCGGGCCATGCTGGTGCGCGAGGAGGCCCTGTACGAGTACGCCTCGGAGATAGAGCTGGGCAAATATCTGTTTTTGGGCAAGGGCGAGGCTTCGGGCCGAACCAGGCCCTCCACGCTGGCCGACGCCTTTGAGGCCCTTATCGCCGCGATATATCTGGACGGCGGCTTCGAGCGGGCCAGGGCGTTTATCCTGCCGTTTATAGAGAAACATTTCGACACTCTCAGGGACAAAAAGGACTACAAAACCCTGCTGCAGGAAATCGTGCAGAAATCCAAGGAAGAGACCCTCTCTTACTCCATAGTTTCCGAATCGGGCCCGGCCCACGACCGGACGTTTGTGTGCAGAGTGCGCATAAATTCAAACGACATAGCCGACGGTACGGGCAAGTCCAAAAAGCATGCCGAGCAGCAGGCAGCCAAAAAGGCGCTCAGGCTCATGGGCGTGATAAAATGAGGCACGCTTCCATACCCGTATTTGTGCCGCACCTGGCCTGCCCCAACGACTGCGTGTTCTGCAACCAGCGGCGCATAGCGGGCACTCAGCGCCCGCCCGAGGACCCGTCGGAGTTCCTGCGCTCGGCCGTGCAGAAGCTGTCGGACAGGTTTACCGAGGTGGATATAGCTTTTTTCGGCGGCAGCTTTACGGGTTTGTCAAAGCCCGAGATGGCCGCGTACCTGCGCCCCGCCGCCGAGCTGCGCAGGGCCGACGGGCGCATAACGGGCATCCGCCTGTCCACGCGCCCCGATTATATAACGCCCGATATACTGGACTTTCTGCTGTCGTACGGGGTTACCGCCGTGGAGCTGGGCGCGCAGAGCATGTCCGACGAGGTGCTTGCGGCAAGCCGCAGGGGCCATACCGCGGCCGATACGGTCAGGGCCTGCGAGCTTATAAAGGCCTACGGTTTTGAGCTGGTGCTGCAGTTTATGCCCGGTCTGCCGCAGGATACTCCGCAGAGCATAGACTATACCGTACGCCGCATAAACGAGCTGCGCCCCGACGGGGTGCGCATATATCCCTGCGTAGTTATAAAGGATACGGCCCTCTGCGATATGTATCTCGCGGGCGGGTTTACGCCGCTGGGCGTAGACGAGGCCGCGGATATCTGCTCGCGGGCCTGCGAGCTGTTTATGAGTTCGGGCATAAAGATATTGAGGGTGGGCCTGCATTCTTCGGACCTGGTCAGGGACGACAGCGTCGCGGCGGGCCCGTTCCACCCCGCGTTCGGGGAGCTGACGGCCCAGCGCATATATCTGCGCAGAGCGAGGCGGCTGCTGAGCGGCACGCGGCGCGGCGAACATGTAAAGCTGCTGGTAGCAAAGGGCCATACCTCCAAAATGTGCGGCCAGCACGGGCAGAACCTGCGCATACTCGGCGCCGAGTTCGGCATACGGCTCAAGGTAGCCGAGGACCCGGCGCTCAAAGAATATCAAATAGAGAGGACGAGCATATGAAGAAGAAAACAGTTATCGGGCTGATGTTTGTGAGCCTGGCTATAATCTATCCCGTGACCCTTGCTTCGGGCCGCACGCTGTATATAGATTTGATACCGGACTTTATCGGATTTTTGCTCATTCGCCTGGGTATGGACAAGATGTCGTACTACAACCGCTACCTCAGAGACGCGGCCAATTTTGCCACCGGGTGCCTGGTGTTGTCTTTCATGACCCTTGTGGGGCAGCTCAGTCCGCTGTTTATCACTTATCTGCAGAACAGCTCGGTGGGCAGCGGCATGGCCGCGGTGGCCGTAGTGGTGACCCTGTTTGAGCAGATGGCGCTGTATGTCAACTTTTTCCTCGACGCGATATATATGATATTTATCGCCTATTTCTGCTACGGCACGGCCTCGGAGCTGCACAAGCGCATCCTCACCGCCGAGGACAGGCGCGAGCGGGCGTGGAAAGGCCCGTACGGCGATATGATGTATTCCAGGCGCGCCTATGCGGCGGGCGAGCGGCTGTCCAAGGTTTTCTGCGTGGTATATGCCCTTATCGCCGCGGCATATGTCGTCAATCAGATATACGCCTACGTGCTGCCCGCCGACGGCGGCATGCAGGGTATAGTCTTCTCCGTGCTCGGCTTCGATATAGGGCTCTGGGCGCTGTTTCTGCCCGTCAATATACTGTATATCATCTATGCCAACGAGATAGTGCCTATGATAGCGGGCCCGAGGATAGAGCCCGACCCGTATTCCTGACATGCAGGTCAAGAAGCAGTCCGCGTTAAGCGACATCGTCAACGCCGCCAGGGAGGAATTCTTGGTGCGCGGCTACCGGGACGCCTCCATGCGGCTCATCGCTGCCGCCGCGGGCATGTCGGCGGGGAATATTTATAAATATTTCAGAAGCAAGCGCGACCTGTTCCTGTATATAGCCGAGCCGCAGGAGGAGCGGCTGCGCTCGATGTACCGCAGGCTCGAAGCCGCGGAAAGCAAGCCTTTCACCGTACCTTCGGGCACGGCGGAGCTGTCGGACGCTGTGTACAAATGGGCGGCCGCGCTCGACGCGCTGTACAGTCTCGATACTTACATGCTCCTCGGCGCGGGCGAGGGCTCGGGCTACGAGCAGGCGCAGGAAGAGCTGGCCGAACGCCTTACCCGCGGCGTGCTGTCGCTGTGCGGCAGGTCCGTGGACGTCAAGCCGCCCGTGCGCTATCCGCTCGATTATTTTATGCTGCGGCTGGTCTGCGAGCTGCGGCTCACGGCCGTGCGCTACAGGACCTCGGGCAGTCTGCGCTCCATACTGCGCAATCAGTTTTTGGCCTCCGTGCTGGGCTTTGTCGTGGCGCTGTCCTGACGGGGAACAGCATGCGGGGACTGCGCGGACGTGCGGGGCTTCGGCTCGGCCCGTCCGGCGGCGCTGCCGCGCTGAGCGCCGTCGGGAATCTTTGGTTATTTCTACGCTCATGCAGCGGCTTCGACATGTTATCGCTCTCGGTTTTTGACCATAAAAGACAAGCCCGTGTCCGTACGGTGCGGGTATGATATAAAAAAAACGCCGCGCTCAGCCGCGGATATGCTCAAAGGAGTTTTTTCGTATGGAACAACAAAGGAAAAGGTGCTTCAGCGCCATACAGCCCACCGGACAGATTAACATAGGCGGCTATTTGGGCGCTGTCAAAAACTGGATAAAGCTGCAGGAAGAGTTCGACTGCATATACGCCGTGGCCGACCTGCACTCCATCACCGTCCGCCAGGATCCTGCCCTGCTGCGCCGCAACAGTCTGGAGATGATAGCCGTGCTGCTGGCCTGCGGCATAGACGCGGACAAACATCTGCTTTTTCTGCAGAGCCACGTGCCCGCGCATACCCAGCTGGCCTGGGTGCTGGACTGCTACACCATGTACGGGGAGCTGGGCCGCATGACGCAGTTTAAGGACAAGTCCGCCAAAAACGCGGACAATATCAACGCGGGCCTCTTTACATACCCCGCGCTGATGGCCGCGGACATACTGCTGTATCAGACCGACGTGGTGCCCGTGGGCGAGGACCAGCGGCAGCACCTGGAGCTGACGAGAATAATCGCCAAACGCTTCAACTCCGTGTACGGCGACGTATTTACCGTGCCCGAGGGCAAAATCCCCGAGGTGGGCGCCAAGGTGCGCTCGCTGGCCGACCCGACCAAAAAAATGTCCAAGAGCGACGAAAACGAGAACGCCTGCGTCAACCTGCTGGACCCCCGCGACGTGATTATAAGAAAGTTTAAACGGGCCGTCACCGACTCGGAGGCCTGCGTCAGATACGCCGAGGGCAAGGACGGCATAAACAACCTCATGTCGATATATTCCGCCTTTACCGACAAGAGCTATGAGCAGATAGAGCGCGAGTTTGAGGGCAGGGGCTACGGAGAGTTCAAGCTGGCCGTGGCCGAGACCGTAGCCGACGGGCTCAAGCCCATACAGGAACGCTTCTGCGCGTATATGTCCGATAAAGCGCAGCTGCAGCAGATATGCCGCGACTCCGCGGCCAGGGCCGACGCCCTGGCGCAGAAGACGCTGCGCAAGGTGTACAAGAAGGTGGGGTTTGCCGTATGAACGAGCTTGTACTCAGGCCGCCCAAGCCCTTTAACGCGCTGCGGGCGCTGATATCGGCCGCCGTAGCCGTCGGGGCGGGCTTTTGGCTGACGTTTGTGTACAGTCTGCCTTTGGACGGGGCGTGGCGCAAGGCGGGTGCGTTTACCGGCTTCCTTTTCGGCGTGATACTGCTCATCGCCGCGTCGGGTACGGCCGTGTTCTCTCTGCTCAACGTCTTTTCCGCTCCGACCGTGAGACTGTCCGACGACAGCATCACCGTGCTCAACTCCGCTCCGATCCCGCTGTCCGATATATCCTCATACTCTTTGGACGACGGGCGCAAAAATCTGACCCTGACCTGCGCCGACGGCGCCCAAACCGTGATAAAACAGCGCTTTATAAATATCCCGCTGCAGACCCTGCAGGCCGCGCTGGAGCTGCGGCTGAGTGCGTGACCGTCTTTTTGCAAATTTCCGTATATTTGAGCCGTCGGCCCCGTTTTGGCGGGGCCGACGGCTGTTTTATCGCGGGCTTTGGGCTGATAAAAAAACTTTTTGAGCCGAAAGCTCGTTTCAATATTTTTAATCGGCAAAAAAAATCGCCGCCGAGCCGCCGCTTTGGGCGTTTGGGGCGAATCAACAGAAAAAAAATACTCTCTATGTAAACCGTTCTATGAGATCTGAGGATGAATTAAAAAAGTTCTGTGTCTGTTTCAGTATTTTTTAAGCGAGCGCCGCCGTGAGTCGCAGGAGAATGATTTGTGCAGAAGTTTGAAACATGCTTTGTATATTCAAATCGGCAAAAAAAATCGCCGCCTTTTTCAGTCTCGGACGCAGCGAACGAACCCTTGTCTTTGTTTTACGCGAAAGCCTGATTTTCCGCGTTTCAGAATCATTCTATGCGGGAAGGCTGCCTGCGTTTCATGAGGACGCTTATTTGCAGAGGGCAGGGCAAAGAATGCTCTTTAGCGGGAGGCGTTTGATTTTCAGGTTGTACGACGTTTTGCCGTTCGGGCGCTTTTTTATATTCACGGCGGTATGGTTATTTTTTTCGCGCGCCGATTGACTTATCCGGCGCGGCGATATATAATAGGACCGGGATGTATTTTTTTTCGGCATTTCCGAGCAAGTCGGAAATCATATAGAACTGGGGGGCTCTTATATGTGGCCGAAAATTCTGAAATATTTGGCTTTGGACGTGCTGGCCGCGGCGGCGGCGCTGTGCGTGTTTTCGTACTTTCATCATGTGCGCATGCTGTGGAATTTGGGCGGAGGTCACGGCTCGGAAGTCGTCGACGTCGTGCAGAAGCCGCCTCAGACCGAATTGCCCGAAACGGAGCAGCCCGAAACGGAGCAGGTCGTCGCGCCCGAGCCGGATTACGGGCAGTTCGGGGAGAGGTTTGCAGAGCAGTTTGCCGCAAGCGAGGACGAGTACATATCCACGCCCGACGAGTACAAGAGCCGCGACGTACACGTCACTCTCACCCGCTCGACGAGGGACGTGGAGGGCAGGCCGATAAAATACTATATCTACGATATATACGTGCGCAATATAGAAAACCTTTTCTGCGCCTATTCCATGACGGAGCGCAAGCTCTTTACCGACTGGCTTGAGGACGTGCCCACTGCGGTGGCGGCCGTCAGCGGCGACTACTGCGGCAACGCCAACTCCGCCTATGTAGTGGTGCGCAACGGCATGGTACTGCGCAAATCCGATACGATACGCTACGACCTGTGCGTGCTGGGCTGGGACGGACGCATGACCATCATGGACGCCGACGAATACAGCTACGACAAGCTGATACAGCTGTCCCCGTACCAGGCCTGGTGCTTCGGCCCCATATTGGTCAAGGACGGCAAGGCTATGACGTATTTTAACCATCGGCGCGATATCGCGGGCTGGAACCCGAGGGTGGCCATAGGCTGCGTGGAGCCGGGGCATTATGTATTCTTGCTCGTAGACGGCGGCGCGGGCGGCAATAACGGCATGAAACTGGGCATGACCGCCAAAATACTGAAAGAATTAGGGTGTCAGAACGCCTACAACCTCGACGGCGGCGCGTCCGCGCACGGCAGCTTCAACGGCCAAATACTGCGCAACGGGCACCCCGGCTCGGGTACGCCGAGGGCCATATTCGACATAGTCTGCGTCGGGGAAACGGAGTGAGAGGCTGATATGAAGAAGTTTACTTATGTGTTCCTTTCCAACCTTACCATAGTGCTGTCGCTGGTGCTGCTGACGCTGTTTGTCACGGATAGGTTCAATCACGCCATGGGCTTTATGAGCAGTCAGATAACGCTGTGGCTCATCTTTGCTTTCTGCATAGTAGTCATCGCGCACAGCGTGCTGTGCCTGTGGCTGTGGCTCAAGCCTCGGCCCCGGGACCGCGCCGCGCGCAGGGACGACGGGCCGCAGAAAGACTGACGCGTTTCGGACTCGGAAAAAGCGCGCGAACTTGAAAAAATCCGCGCGCTTAAAAACGCGCCTGCTCGCTAAACAGCTTAAAACGCACTGATTCAGGCCGCAGATATCGCCGCGGCCCGACTTTTTTAAACAGCGGGATTCCGTTTCCTGCATTTGGAAAACAACTTTTTCCGAAAAATAAATCCGCGGGCTGAAATACTCAGTTTAAACCCGCGCGCCCGGAAATTTCAGGCTTTCCTCGGTCATTGCCGCCGCGCGCCGAAAAGCGGTGCAGTTTTCGCGCAATTGAGTAAAAAAACGGATCGCTGCAAAAAAAGGCCTCCCCGCACTCTCTGAGTGCAAAATTCGCATAAAGAGCCGCGCTCACCGGTAAGCCGCGCGCCTGCGAATGTACAGAAGAGCGCCCGCGCGGCGCAAAAAAACAGAGGCCTGTCTGCAGAGAACCGGCGGCGCGTGTGCAGCAAAGGGCATGGATGGCTGTAATGCGTAAAATTTTGCGTAAAGATGCGCCAAAAATGGGAGGCGCGCTTCGGGACGCAGAAGCACGCACAGACAGCCGGGCATGAGGGATGCAAAAAGTCTGTGCAAAGACCTTCTGCCGCGCTTTTACTTCGGGATACGCGCGCAGAGCGAGGAAAAACAGGCGCGGCCGAATCGTGCGGCAGTACGGAACCCGCGCTGTGAGGAGAGTATTATGCGCATAACGGAAGTAAAAGGGGACAAAAAGCGGTATCTCCCCCTGTTGCTGCTGGCGGACGAGCAGGAGGATATGATAGACAGATACCTCGGCAGAGGCGTAATGTACGTACTTGACGACGGCGGGGTAAAGGGCGAGTGCGTCGTGACGGACGAGGGCGGCGGCGTGATGGAGATAAAGAACATCGCCGTAGCTCCCGGCTGTCAGCGCATGGGGTACGGCAGGGCGCTGATCGAGTTTGTCGCGGAGAAGTATAAGGGATATTCGGTCTTGCAGGCGGGTACGAGTCCGATGATGATACCTTTCTATGAGAAGTGCGGCTTTGTCCGCTCGCACGTCGTCAAAAATTTCTTTACGGATAACTACGACCATCCCATGTACGAACGCGGCGTGATGCTTACCGATATGATTTATCTCATAAGAAAGCTAACGCCCTGAGAGAAATACAATTGTTTTGTTCCGCAGACGCAGATCGCGTCGGATACAGCCGGCTTATCGGCCCTGAAACAATCCCGTCCCTGCTTAAGCTGTCGGGAGCCGGACGCAGCCTGGGCCGGCTGATTTTCGCGCATACTGCGTTAGAATTTTAATTCGAAAAGGATTAACTGCGTTTTATGCCCTGTCCGCACAAAAGTCCGCCCGCTCAAAACTGTGCCGAAAAGTGGTCTTCGACGGATTTTTACCTTTGCAGTATTCTCCTTTGCAGACCTGCGGTATGCCGCCGCAAAGACGCATTTTTTTTCGGCATATTTCGGCTCCCTCCGGCTTACGCCTCGCGTGTCGGCGCTGTCTCGGCAGGCGCGCGCGTTTCGGCTCATACAGCCGGTATCTGCTCGTCTTAGAGCTTAGGCCCGCCGTCAATGACGGCGGGCCTCAGCCTGTCGAAAAAGTCCAGTTAACACTGGGCTTTTTTGCGTAAATATGGTATAATAGAAGCGGTGATAAAAGTGATAGTAAAGGGAAGAGAAAACCGCGACCAGCTTGAAGTATTCAGCATAGAGGAATTTGTACCGGCAGACCATTTGCTCAGAAAAATAGACAGCGCGGTAGATTTCAGCCATATATATGACATAGTGGAAGATTTATACTGTGCGGATAACGGCAGACCGAGTATAGACCCTGTAGTAATATTTAAAATGGTATTGATACAGCATTTATACGGATTGCCGTCACTCAGAAGAACGGTAGAAGAAATTAAAATGAATGTGGCATACAGATGGTTTTTAGGGTATTTGATGAACGAACAGATACCGCATTTTTCAACCGTAAGCTACAATTTCAAGCATAGATACACCGAAAAAACAATCGAAGAAATATTTTATTGGATATTAAGAGAAATAGAAACGGCAGGATATTTATCACCTGAAGCTGTATTTGTAGACGGAACGCATATTAAAGCAAATGCCAATTTGAAGAAGGCGGTAAAAAAGGCAGTACCGCAGGCGGCAAAGACCTACGAAAAGCAGTTAATGGAAGAAATTAACGAAGAGCGAAACGACCACGGCAAGAAACCTTTTGACGGACCTAAACCGCCCGAGGAAAAGGAAATTTCGGAATCTACAACCGACCCTGAAAGCGGAGTGTTTCACAAGGGCGAACATAAAAAGTGTTTTGCATATACAGCTCAGACAGGCTGTGATAAAAACGGATATGTAATGGATGTGACGGTAAACCCCGGGAATGTACACGACAGCGTAGCATTTGACGGATTATATGACAGACTTGTAGATAAAAATCCTGAGATAAAGGCAGTAGTAGCCGATGCAGGCTATAAAACACCATGGATCAGCAAAAGGATACTTGATGACGGCAGAATACCCGTATTACCGTACAAAAGACCGATGAGCAAGAAAGGCTTTTTCCCGCCTTATGAATATGTTTACGATGAATATTTTAACTGTGTTATATGTCCCGAAAACCAAGTGCTGAGCTACGCTACAACCAATCGAGAAGGTTACCGAGAGTTTAAGAGTAAAGGCTATATTTGTGAAAACTGTCCGTCAAGGCATTTATGCACCGAAAACCAAAAATTTGAAAAAACCGTCACTAAACATATATGGTCAGATTACCTTGAAACGGTAGAAGACATCAGGTATACGCCCGAGTACAAGGCTTTGTACGAACGACGAAAAGAGACAATTGAACGGGTATTCGCAGACGCGAAAGAAAAATACGCAATGAGATATACCCCATACCGAGGCTTATCCCAAGTTACTAATTGGGTTAGGCTTAAATTTGCTGCCATGAATTTAAAAAAGTATGCACTGCATAGGTGGAAAAGGTCTCACCAATACAGTGCTTTAATTAGGCTATATACATTTTTTGCCAAAACAAAACTCATAACCCTAAATATCGCTTGAAATTTAGGGTTATTCGACAGACTGAGGCCCGCCGTCAATGACGGCGGGCCTTTTTTAATACGCTAAAGCCGCGGAGCGAGGATAAGCCGCGCGGCGGAAGACAGGCTTCGGGCGCGGCGGTTTGGAGCCCCCGCAATCCGAAGCGGGCGCAGAGGATATTTGTACGCAGGGCCGCAGCCCGCCGTCATTGACGGCGGGCCTTTTTGATACGCAAAAGCTGCGTAGCAAGCACAAACTTCATAAGAGCCTTTCGGCGCGCAGCAACCGTCTTGCTCTTTTTCTGCATTCTGCGGTGTTCGTGTATGGGCGGGCCAGCGCAAATCTCATAAGAGCCTTTCGGTGTACAGCGGCCGTCTTGCCCTTTTTTCCGTATTCTGCTGCGTTCGTGTATCGGCGGGACTTTTCGATACTTACGAGGGGGCCCCTGTGTTTGCATTGTTCGGCGGGGACTGCTGAGCTGCGTTTGCACTGTGCTGTGGGTGTTCAGTCGAATCTCGGCTTGGTCAGCAGGCGCTCGTATACGTGGCCGTACAGTGTCGAAAGGGTCTGTGTCTCGTCGGCAAACATCGACTCGTACATGTCCCTTATTTTAAACAAAGTGCGTTCGTTTTTGTCTATGACGAATTTCATGGCCAGCAGGTGGCATTTTTTTGCCGCGCGGGTCAGTTGTCGGTATTGTTCTATCAGTCCGTCGCAGACGCCAGAGTGCAGGTCGGCCTTGTCGGCCAGCATTTGCAGCAGGTTCAGCAGCAGCTCGTGCATCTCCAAAATACGCTTTGCGGATTTGTCTATCCTGCTTATACCCCGCCAAACAATATGGTCGGCCTCGTATTTGTCTATCAGCTCCGCCATGCCTTTTATGACCCCTATGCCGCTGTACTGGGTGTAGTCGGCGTTCTTCTCGCCGCTCGGCCCGCGGTCGGCGTAGTCGTGCACGGTCAGCTTTTTGCCTATAAGATAGTATTTGAGCACGCGCATGGCGTCGTGAATGTATTTCTTGTTCCGCACGCGGTAGTCTCTCGGCTTTACGTAGGTTATGACATAGTATTGGGCGAAAAAGGCGTCGAAGCGCTCGGACGGGTTGTCTTTGAGCCTGCGCACGATGTATTCGTACGAGTTTCTGAAGTTGTCGTACGTGACGCGCACGTCTCTGACCCCTGTGGAAAAAAGCGCGGCGACCTTGAACAGCTGCTCTTCGTCGTCGTAGCCGTATACCACGTAGTCGTGCAGGAACGGGTTGGGCCTGTCTTGTCCCTGAAAGGCTATGCCCGTGTTCATAAACACGTATGCGTAGCAGCCGTCGTCTATAAGGTTCCTTACGGTTTGCACTACGCGCTCGGGCGCCACGTCCTCGTAGTCTATGTAGTCTGTGTCGAGTATTTCAGAGAAATGCTCTACCATAAACGGGCGTTCGTCCACGCCTATGGTTATCTCCCCGTCGCTCTTGGTCATCATGGATATGTGCGTCGTCAGCCACTCCATGCCGTACGGCAGACATTCTATGATGGACGCATGGTAGAATATCCCGCATTCCGAATTTATGATCAGATTAAGGTTTATGGGAAGGGTTTTTGCTCCGGGCATTGTTTGATTCACCTCCGTATTTCCCGCCTCCCCGCGGCGTTGGCGAGGGTGCGGGTTTGTTTGTGTTTTTTTCGTTCGGTACGGTCGGCATTTGCATAAAAAAATACGCTTTCCGCCTCGGCGTGCGCGCCTCGGCAGAAAGCGGGCGGACAGACGCGAAGCCCTGCGGCTCCGCGCCTGTCCCGTCTCATATAGTCTGACGGGCATGCGCCTGACGCGCAGCGACCGCTTCTCCCGGCTCGGGCGCGCCGCCCGCCCCTTTCGGACGTGCGCCTCTGTCGTGCCGAACGGTCAATAGCGGGCCATGGCCCGCTGTCCGTCGTTTTCCGAATTGATTATACTATAATTTTACTTTAAAGTCAAGCTTTTGCCCGCACGGGGCGGTATACGCCCCGCGGCTTCGAATGCGCGGCGCAGGGCGGCTTATTTGCAGAACAGGGATGCGTTTGCGTTGTTCGGACCGCAGAGTTCGAGCAACGAAATATTTATAGAGCGCAGCTTTATCACGGTTTGGGCGCCGTCGGCGCAGGTCGATTTTTGCGCCCGTTTTGTATCTTAAAGTCGGCAAACAACGCCGCCGTATCGCCGCCTGGGGCGTTTGGGGTTAGGCTCTTTGAGTGAATAAAAAAAACGAAACGCTGCCGTAAATCATTCTTCCGCGGCCCTGTGCGGCTCGCGCTTATACCAAAACGCAAAAATTTTTTTATTGATTCAGCGCGCCCATAAAACGGGTTTACTCTTAAGTTTTGTCGAAATATTCTGCGATTTGCTGCATTTTCCGCGATTGCCGCACGTGAAAAGGACAGCGCGAGTCGCAGTGGCCGCATTGTATGCAGTCGTCCGCCTTCAGCTCAAGGCTGAGGTAGTGCTTGCGGGCCAGTCCGTCGCCCGCCGCCGCAAGGTCGTAGTACTTGTTTATCAGCCCTATGTCCAGGCCTGCGGGGCACGGCTGGCAGTGGTTGCAGTACACGCATTTGCCGTCGGCCTCGGCGGGCGCGAAGGTGCCGAGTACGGAGTAGTCTTTCTGCCGTTCCGTCGCGTCAAAAAAGCCGAGTATCTGCTCCGCGTCGCGGCTGCTGCGCATGCCCGGCAGCACTGTCAGCACTCCCGGCCTGTCCAGCGCGTACTGTATGCACTGCCACGGCGTCAGCGCCTGCCCGAACGGCGACACCGCCGCGTCCAGCAGCTGTCCGCCGCTGAAAGCCTTCATCACCGATATGCCCACGCCCTCTGCCGCACAGCGGCGGTAAAGCGCCGCCCGTTCGTCCGTTCCTCCGTAGGCAAACTCTCCGTGACGGTAGTCGTAGGCGGGGTTTATGCTGAACATCAGCATGTCTATGATGTGCATGTCCAGCACTTTCTGCGCCACGCTCGGCGTGTGGGTCGAGAGGCCTATGTGCCGTATCATGCCGCTCTGCTTGAGCCTGAGTATATATTCGAGCGTGCCGCCCTGCTCAAAGTCCCGCAGGTCCGACTCCTCGTCAAGGCAGTGTATAAAGCCGAAGTCTATGTAGTCCGTGCCCAGCTGCTTCAGCTGCCAGGCTACAGAACGTTTAATAGCGTCGGGGTCGGTCGTCCAGCCGTATTTGCCGCTGCTGTAGTCCGCGCCGAAATGCAGCTGCAGGTATACCTTGTCCCTGCGTCCCGCTATAGCTCTGCCGCATACGGCAAACGCCTCCGCTTCCGCCGCCGCCATGTCTATGTAGTTTACTCCGAGGTCCAGGGCCGTACGCACGGTCTTTTCGGCCTCAGCCCGTTCCGTCAGCGCGCTGCTGCCCAGGCCTATAACGCCTATGCGCTCCCCTCCGTGGGGCAGGGTTCTGTATTCCATATTAATCTCCATTCTGCCGCTGAAGCGTAATAGGGATTAAAATCTTCATCAGCGGCAGATGAAAATTAAATCGGCATGTTCCGCGTTTGCCTTTTATATAAAGGCCGGCAAAACGCCGTCCCCGTTGTATAGCGTGATTTTTCGCACCTGATGCTCCGCGCCGTAGTCGGCGCTTGCTGCATCTCTGACGTCGGGAAATGAGGCGGACGTGCCTAAAACTTAAGGTATTTAAGCCCGACCCGATGGCTCGGAAAAACGGGATTTATAGTTCTGAACCGGAGCTGTTTCAGTCAGTTTTTTAAATCCCTTTACTTCATATGCCCTTTTCAAAACCCGAGCATCACCGTCATGTCCCGAAGAAATATTTTTTCGGCGTTCTTAATGCTCGCAGGGCGTAAAACCGTATGCCAAAACTATGGTACCCAAAACGAGTCGGAAGCCTAAAAACCATGCTGAAAAACGTCCCAATTTATGAGATATTTCAGCCTGCGTAATTAAATTGAATACACGTTTTAAAATGTTCGTTTTAATAAAATCTCAGCATTATGTCGGAATTCGGGCGAAAAGCGGCCACCGGCCGCTTAATCAGTCCGCCGACAGCGTCAGCGTAACGTCGCCCGAACCGAGCGCCTGACGGTAGCCCGTCAGATCGTCTACTCGGCCCAGCCGCGTGTAGGCCCAGGTGTTTGAGCCGTAGAATATGACTATTTGGTCGGATTGGTACAAGACTATGTCGCCCTCTCGGGTCGTCGTACGGCTGTCGGAGGCCGGGAGCGCGGAGGGGAGGTCCCCTACCTTTTCAAACCCGCCGTAATCGCGCAGCCGCAGCGTCAGGGGCTGAGACTGCAGCATGCCGTAAAGTTCCCTTGCCGCCTCATTGTCCTCAAGCGTGGCCGTAAAGGTCGCCGAGCCTATCCGTATGGTCATCTTCATCTGCTCCTGTTCTGCCTGGCCGGCGTTTTCTTCGTCGGTCGGCGTTTGCTCAATGTCGGAAGACGAGCCGCCGCCGGGCTGAGTTTTGTCTGCGTCGGAATAATGGTCCTCGGGCCGTTCGCCGCCGGTGTTTGAGTCGCCTGTTTGGGTGTCGGAGTTTGATCCTCCCGTCTCTGCGTCCGAACTCGGTACGCCCGTTTGGACGTCGGGTTCCGCCGTCGGTTCGGTCGTCGGCGTCTGAGGGGCCGCGCCTGTCTGCGGGGCTTCGGTTTGAATTGTCTGCATAGTTTCGGGTTCGGCCGCTGCGGGAGGTTCGGCTGTCGGGTCATGCTTCCCCGTTCGGTCTGCGCATGCGGCGCAGAAGATTGTTATGCAGCACAGCGTCAGAAGCAGTTTCTTTGGCATTTCCGCATCGCCTCCGTCTCTTTACGGTCTGCGCAGTCATAGCTTTTTTATCGGCCTCTACGCCGATAGTTTGAATATTTTTTTGCGCCTTGGCCCAAAATCATGTCTGCCTTTACGCTTTTTCAGCATCTGTACGCTCTTTTTATGTGCGGGCGGTTTGGGCTGCGCCCGCGTCGGTCTGCGCGCCTGTTATGATTATCTGCGCGTCCGCGCCGGGTATATCGCGTATTATCTGCCCTACCTGCGGCGCGGTTATGCGGCCCGAAAGCGGGTTCTTTATGCTTATCACGGGCGTGGTTATATCCGCCTGCACTTCCGAGCGCTCAAACGCCAGGTCGGCCTGCTGCATGCGGCAGTTTATGAGCCTCAGGCCCCGGCAGTAGCACAGCGGCTGAGTGCCGGTTATAAGACAGTCCTCGAATACGACGTTTTTGCTGTACCAGCCCAAATACTCGCCGTTGACGACGCTGCGGCGTATCACCACGTTCTCCGCGTGCCAGAAAGCGTCTTTGGTGTCGAACTCACAGTCTTCGAACTCGGCGCCGCGAATGTACTGGAACGAATATTTGCCGCTCATTTTCACATCTCGGAAGCGCAGATGCTCAGCCCTGAGCATAAAATACTCGCTCTGCGCCGTGCAGCCGCGCATCTGTACGTTTTTTGACGACCAGCCGAATTCGGGCGAAATTATGTCGCAGCCGTCCAGCTCCGCGTCGCTGCATTCGCGCAGCGCCTTAATCCCGTGCAGCTTGCTGTCTGTAATTTTTATATGCTCCGAGTACCACAGCGCCGCCCTGCACAGCGGGGTCAGCTCCGAGCCGCTGATGCTCAGCCCGTGGTCGTGCCAGAACGGGTATCTGAGGTTGAAGCGGCAGTCCTGCACCTGTATGTCCGAGCTCTCCTTGAGCGCGCTCTCTCCGTCGGCGGGTCCGTCGAACGAGCAGCCTTTCAGCGACAGGCCGCGGCTGCCGTACAGGGCGCGCTCCTGGTCGAAGGTTTGGTTTATTATCTGTGTCATATCGGTCTCTCCGTATTAGTTATCCTTGATAGCCGGGAATTCCGCCCGTTTCTGCATCAATGGAAACAGCAGATGCGTACCGCGTAATTCTTTTTCCGCTTTATGCCTGAAAAGTCCTGACGCGAAAAATCGAGATAAACACGATAGCCGTGTTATTGCTTTTGAGGTATTGGGATCTGCCTTTCCCGAAAAACGCTGCTTTTCTGAGGTATTATTTCTGTCCTGCCTCAAAAATTATTTTTCGCAGCGCCGCGGCGCTGACTGGTCGAATAAAGCAGGGACTTTCGGCGCTCGCCGTGCCGTCGGCAGAGAGAAACTTTAAAGTTTTGCCCCCAAAAAAACATTTTTGAGTAGTTCTCAAACCGCTCAATGCGCAAAATATTCCGGGTGCAGCCGCCTGTTGTCTTGACGGCGGGATATGTCGAAAGAAATGCGCTTCGGCGCCTTTGACGTACGCCCGCAGAAAATATGCCGGCGCGGATGCAGCTTGTCTTGACGGCGGGATATGTCGAAAGAAATGCGCTTCGGCGTCTTTGACGTACGCCCGCAGAAAATATGCCGGCGCGGGTGCCCGACCCTTTCGGTACGTGCGGCTTTAAGCGAGCGGATTTTTGTGCGGATAGGGCGCAGCGATTTCGGATTATTTTAACTCAGAATCAGCCGCCCCATGCTGATTCAGCTGCTTACGGTTAAATTATAATACTGTACGGCAAAATTGGCAAATATTTAAATATTATGTTTTGATATAATTACAAGTTATATCACGCGGCATATCGGGTCTAAAATTGATATTGGGCGCTTTTGAGCGTAAGCCGTTTTCGTGTCGGAGTTTCGGGCTTTATGGCTGCTGGAGGCGTTGACAAAAGTGCGTATTTTTGCTACAATCAGCTTCGGAGGCGATTTCTTTCATGTACGCGAACTATCATACCCATACCTATCTGTGCCGCCATGCCGAGGGCACGCCCCGGCAGTATGTTCTCAGCGCGATAGACGCGGGAATGAAAGAGCTGGGTTTTTCGGACCATGTGCCGTATTCGTTCAGTACCGGGCACAGGTCGAGCTTTAGGATGGACGAGTCGAGCACGGGCGGCTATGTGTCGCAGATACTGGCTCTGCGCAGGGAGTTTGCCGGCCGTATACGCATATATGTAGGCTATGAGGCCGAGTATTATCCCGCCGAAATAGACGCGATGCTCAAGAATATTCTGAGCTTTGAGTGCGACTATCTCATACTGGGGCAGCATTTTTTGAACAACGAGTACGACGGCGTATATTCGGGCGCGCCTACCTCGGACGAGTCTGTGCTGGCCGGGTATGCAGACCAGGTATGCGAGGCGCTGGATACGGGCCTGTTCAGCTGTGTTGCGCACCCGGATCTTATAAACTACGTGGGCGACCCCGCCGTATACGGGCGGCATATGAGCCGTATGTGCGAGCATGCGGCGGCCTTGGGGATACCGCTGGAGATAAACATGCTGGGGCTGCGTACGCACAGGCATTATCCGCGCCGGGATTTCTGGCGCATAGCCGCGCGCGTCGGCGCCCGCGCGGTAATAGGCTGCGACGCGCACGAGGCGGACGCGCTGTCCGACGGCGACACGGAGGCTGCGGCGCGCCTGCTGGCCGAAGAGACGGGCGTAAAGCTTACGGACAAGCTGAGGCTGCGCAGTCTTTAAAATAGGACGCAGGGACAATGATTCGGCGTACAAGCGGCTGGAAAGCCCGTATCGATTTTTGCGGAAGGGCGATAAAAATATATTTGAGCCGCGCGGGCAAACGGATGAATGCGCGGCGCGGGAAGGCGGTATTATATTATGACGCATGCACAGAAGGCTTTGAAATTATTTGACGGGGGCTGCAACTGTGCCCAGGCTCTCGTGGCGGCGTTTGCCGAGGATATGGGCATGGACGTGGACACTGCGTGCAGGCTGTCGGCCTCGTTCGGCGGCGGCGTAGGCAGAATGCACGACCTTTGCGGGGCGGTCAGCGGCATGTGTATGGTGCTGGGCGCGCTGTACGGCTTTGGCTCCACGGTGACGGAGGAGGACAAGGTAGCCTATTACGAGCAGGTAAGGCGGCTTGTGGACGGGTTTAAGGACAAATACGGCTCGTATATATGCAGGGAGCTGCTCGTGTCCGACGAGCCGCACGACCATGCGTGGTTCAGGCTCAACTACTGCGTGCATTTTGTGGCTTTTGCCGCCGATTTGCTGGATGAGTATATCGCGTCTCACCCTGTTTTGCGCTGAAAGCGCAAAAGATAAAGAGGCCCAATTTTTGCGCTTCAGAGGTTTACATTTGGCTTAGCTCAGTACTTTATATTAAGTTTGGGGTTATTTGGACTGAAAATTTTTTTCAGGGGTTTACAATTGGCCGAGTTCAGTACTTTATATTAGGTTTGGAGTTATTTGGTCTGAAAATTTATTTCAGGGGTTTACAATTGGTCGAGTTCAGTACTTTATATTAGGTTTGGAGTTATTTGGTCTGAAAATTTATTTCAGGGGTTTACAATTGGCCGAGTTCAGTGCTTTATATTAGGTTTGGGGTCAGTTGGACTGAAAATTTATTTCAGGGGTTTACAATTGGCCGAGTTCAGTACTTTATATTAGGTTTGGAGTTATTTGGGCTGAAAATTTTTTTCAGGGGTTTACAATTGGCCGAGTTTGATACTTCATATTAGGTTTGGGGTCAGTTGGACCGAAAATTTTTTTCCAAGGGTTTACATTTGGCCGAGTTCAGTACTTTATATTAGGTTTGAGTTAGTTGGAATGAAAAAATTATTTTCTAGGGTTTACAATTAGCCGAGTTTAGTACTTCATATTAGTTATTGGGCCTTTTTTGGGATTTATATTGAATCTCATTCCAAGGGTCGTTTAAGATTTTGAGGTTCAAAACCTTATATTATAGATAGGGATTTGCTTTTCTTTAATTTTTTTCGCATAATCTATTAGGCGGCGGCAGGTCCCTGCCGCCTAAGTTTCCGATAGGCTGAGTGAACTCTTTACAGAAGCCGAAGCGCTTTAATTATTTTCGTTTGCCTTTTAGAGGTTTATATTTGCCGAATTTAAGATTAAGGATTAGGCATTATATTGAGGATTAAGCAGTCTTTTTTACTTCGAATATGCGTTTTCAATTGTATTTTTTTATTTAAAAGTCCGAACCCGCGTTCGACGCGGGCTCGGCGGTTTTGTGTGTTTTTATCCATATGATGCCATTTTTGTGTAATTTCTGCCTTGCATTATAAGGTTAAAGGTTTACATTTTACAGAGTTAAGGACTTTATATTGGGTTTAGGGGTTTATATCGGGCTTGAAATTTTTTTCAGAGGTTTACATTTGACCAGGCTCAATACTTTATATTAAAATTAGGGGTTAGTATTGGGCCGGATACGTTTAAAGGTTTACATTTTTTTGAATTCAGGACTTTATGTTAAGTTTAGGGGTTTATATCGGGCCTGAAATTTTTTTCAGAGGTTTACATTTGACCTAGCTCAATACTTTATATTAGAGTCAGGGGGTTGAATTAGCCAAATAATTGCATTTTAAAGGTTTACATTTTCTGAATTCAGGTCTTTATGTTAAGTTTAGGGGTTTATATCGGGCTTGAAATTTTTTATCAGGGGTTTACATTTGGCCGGGTTCAAAACTTTATATTATAAATAGGGTTTATGTTTAAGGCTGAGTATTTGCTTTTCTTTAATTTTTTTCGCATAACTTATTAGGCGGCGGCAGGGATCTGCCGCCGCCTAAGTTTCCGATAGGCTGAGTAAATTACAGAAGCCGAAGCGCTTTAATTGTTTCCGTTTGCCGCTTTTGAGTTTAAATCGGTTTGCATATTATTATGCCGCTTTTTTTGCCGCGGGCTGAAGGAGGCGGAGTTCTCCCCGCTTGCCGAAGCCGAGCGAAAGACGGCGCTCTGCGCGGGCTTTGAGCCGTGCGGACGGATACTGGCGGCCCGGAACCAGCTGTTTAAACACCGCTGCGGCGGGCATAAACAGCCTGAAAACACCGAAAACCACGATTGTTCTAAACAATTTAAGACAAAATAGTACATTTGCCGCCAGCCTAAGAGGTCTGCGGCAGCCGGGTCAAGCGATCAGCGGCTTTGCATTCTGCCGTGCGTATAAATGCTTTTGCAGACTGAGAATACGCAGGCGTGCGCGTCAGGCCCGGGAATAGGCGGTCTGCGGCAGCCGGGTTAAGCTATCGGCTACTTTGCATTCTGCCGTGCATATAAATGCTTTTGCGGGCTAAAGAACGCGCAGGCGCCTAAACGTTCGGCGACGTCAGGCCCGAGCCTAAGCTTCGTAGGAGCCGAGTACGACACGGGTCGGCTGATTTTCGCGCGTACTGCTTAATCCGAAAAAAAATTAACTGCGTTTTATGCCCTGTCTGCACAAAAATCCGCTCGCGCAAAACTGCAGCGAAAAGAACGACGGATTTTTGCCTTTGCAGGCTTACAGGGCTTTTTTCCTTTACATGTCTGCGGGACGTATGTTAAAGATACCGAAGCACATTTTTTTTCGGCATATTTTGTTCGGCTTCTGCCAGCCTAAGAGGTCTGCGGCAGCCGGGTTAAGCGATCGGCTACTTTGCATTCTGCCGTGTGTATAAATGCTTTTGCAGGCTAAAGAACGCGCAGGCGCCTAAACGTTCGGCAGCGTCAAGCCCGAGCCCCGAATGAGGCCGAACTTGACGCCGACGATTGTTGTTTGTTCTTTTATATGAAGCGATTGCGGGTGCCCATGTTTGTGCGGCTCAGGCCTTGTCTACGGAGCCGAAGAGTTCCATTTTCTCTTTTACGGTGGCCTTTATGGCCTCTACGCCGGGCGCGAGCAGCTTGCGCGGGTCGAAGCCCTTGCCCTGCAGGTCCTTGCCTTCTTCTATATACTTGCGCACTGCGGCGGTAAAAGCTATCTGGCACTCGGTGTTGACGTTAATCTTGCACACGCCGAGGTCTATGGCTTTCCTTATCATGTCGGCGGGAATGCCGGTGCCTCCGTGCAGCACCAGGGGCAGACTGCCCGTCTTGGCCTGTACCGCGGCCAGGGTCTCGAACGAAAGGCCCTTCCAGTTTGCGGGATATTTGCCGTGCATGTTGCCTATGCCTGCGGCCAGCATCGTCACGCCCAGGTCGGCTATCATCTTGCACTCGTCGGGGTCGGCGCACTCGCCCATGCCCACTACGCCGTCTTCCTCGCCGCCTATTGCTCCGACCTCAGCCTCCAGCGAAAGGCCCAGCTTGTTGCAGACAGCTACCAGTTCCTTGGTCTTTTCTATATTTTCCTCGATGGGATAGTGCGAGCCGTCAAACATTACCGAGGAGAAGCCCGCCTCTATGCAGGCCTTGGCTCCCTCGTAGGTGCCGTGGTCGAGGTGCAGGGCTACGGGCACGGTTATTTTGAGAGTGTCGAGCATGGCGTTGACCATGGCTACTACCGTGTTGAAGCCGCACATATATTTGCCCGCGCCCTCCGATACTCCGAGTATGACGGGGGAGTTGAGCTCCTGGGCCGTGAGAAGAATGGCTTTGGTCCATTCGAGGTTGTTTATGTTGAAGTGTCCTACAGCGTAATGGCCCTGTTTGGCCTTGGTGAGCATGTCTTTTGCCGATACTAACATAGCGCGTTCCTCCGATTTTTGGTTTATAATAATATAATTGATATACATTTAAGTCTGTCCGCTCGGTGCTGCGCCCGCATGCAGGGCGCACGCCCTGCGCCGATATGCATTAATATTATAACTGCAAAGGTAAAATTTTGCAAGTCATTTTGTTAAAATATTTAAAAAAATATCTCGCCTGCCCGTAATTATCGCGCATGTTATTGACAATATGCGGCGGCGAGTATATAATTTAAGCACCGATATTGACACATACGAAAGGAACATCACGCTATGATATACCGAGCGGTAGGGGCTCTGCTGCGCTATGCTCTCGGCCGGGGACTGATAGAATCGCGCGACCTTATGTGGGCGCAGAACAGGCTTTTGCACGCGCTGGGGCTGGACCATATGGAGCAGGCCGGACCGGATATGCCGCTGCAGGATATTCTGCGCATTATGGACGACTATGCACAGAACGCCGGGCTCATCCCCGCCGACAGCCCCGCGTACAGGGATATATTCGACGCGGGCATTATGGGCCTGCTTACGCCGCGCCCGTCCGAGGTGCTCAGGACGTTTCTGTGCAAATATTCGCAGGACCCCCGGTCCGCGACGGATTATTTCTACGACCTGAGCCTGGCCTGCGACTATATACGCAGCTACCGCGTGGCCAAAGACGTAAAATGGGTCTGTTCGTCCCGGTACGGCGACATAGACGTCACCATCAATCTTTCCAAACCCGAAAAGGATCCCAAGGCCATAGCCGCGGCTCGGCTCTCCGCGCAGTCGGACTATCCCAAATGCCAGCTCTGCCGTCAGAACGAGGGCTTCAGCGGCGGGGCCGCCAAGCCGCCCAGGCAGAACCTGCGCCTCATTCCGCTCAGACTGGACGGGCAGGACTGGTACCTGCAGTATTCGCCCTACGTGTATTACAACGAGCACTGCATAGCCCTCAGCGGCAGCCATGTGCCCATGCGCACCGATTCGGCCGCATTCCGCAGGATGCTGGATTTTATCGATTTTCTGCCGCATTATTTTATAGGCGCAAACGCGGACCTGCCCATAGTAGGGGGCTCCATACTCAGCCACGACCATATGCAGGGCGGCCGCTACACCTTCGCCATGCAGCGCGCGGGCGCCGACAGGGAGGTAGTTTTTGACGGCTATGCGGACGTGCGGGCCTGCATACTCCGCTGGCCCGTGTCTGTCATCCGTATCCGCAGCGCGGACAGGCAGCGCCTGGCCGAGCTGGCAGACAGGATTCTTGCGGCGTGGCGCGGCTATTCCGACCCGTCGGCCTTTATCTATGCGCAGACCGGCTCCGAGCCGCACAATACCGTCACGGCCATCGCCCGCATGCGCGGCGGGGAGTACGAGTTCGACCTGGCGCTGCGCAACAATATCACGACGCCCGAACACCCCCTGGGTTTGTTCCATCCCCATGAGCAGTTCCATAATATAAAGAAAGAGAATATAGGCCTCATCGAGGTTATGGGGCTGGCCGTGCTGCCCGCCAGGCTCAAGGACGAGATGGCCCTGCTGGCCCAAACCGTGCTGTCGGGCGGCGACATCGCGTCCGAGCCGTCGATAAGCAAGCATGCGGCATGGTTCGACGCCTTTAAGGATAAATACGCTTTTACAAAAGACAATATCGACGATATCCTGCGCCGGCAGATAGGCGATACCTTTGTGCAGGTGCTGGAATGCGCGGGCGTATACAAGCGCACGGCGGAGGGACAGGCGGCGTTTGACAGGTTTATCGGGTATGTCAACTCGCTGTAGGCTCTCGTCGGCTCCTTTTTGCGATATCCTTACTCAGACGTCCGATACCGTGCAGGACAGCGCGGCCCTCGGCCTGCAGCGCGGATATCGGCGAACTGCCGGACAAAAGCTTTTTTAAGTGCGCCCGGTATGCGCCGCTCGCCGAAATGTATATGATATCATACCTGCCTCCCGTCCTTCCCGCTTTGCCGGCAAGGACGGGAGCTTTGCGCGGAGGAGAGCATCCTCCGCCTTTTTTGATTTTTTTGAAGGAAGGTGTTGACAAAAACAATACTTCGTGATATGATGTATAACGTAAGGGGAGGTATTGCATGGATATTCAGCTGAAGCGCGGTCTTTTGGATGTATGTGTGCTGGCGGCCATAAAAAACGAGGATTCATACGGTTATAAGATCATAAAAGACGTAAAGCCGTATATCGAACTGTCCGAATCTACATTATATACTATCCTAAAGCGTCTGGAAGCGGCCGACATGCTCTCGGTGCGGACGGCGGAGCACGGCGGCCGGCTGCGTAAATATTATCATATAACAGATAAGGGTTTGCGGCGCATCGAGGATTTTAAGGACGAGTGGAAAGAGATGCTGTCCATATATAGATTTGTGAGCAAGGAGGATGAAGGCAATGGACAAGCGTGAGTTTCTTGCACGGCTGCAAAAGGGCCTGTCGGGATTGCCCCGCGACGACGTCGAGCAGCGGCTGGCGTTTTACGGCGAGATGATAGACGACCGCACGGAAGAGGGCCTTTCGGAACAGGAGGCCGTTAGTCGGCTCGGCGATATCGACGAGATCGTATCGCAGGCCGTGGCGGATATCCCGCTCTCAAGGCTCGTAAAGGACAAACTGAGGTCCAAGAGGACCCTGAGGGCGTGGGAGATAGTGCTTTTGGCGCTCGGGTCTCCGATATGGCTTTCGCTGCTCGTGGCAGCGCTTGCGGTTGTCTTTACGCTTTATGTCTTATTGTGGGCCGCGGTGGTTTGTCTGTGGTGCGTTTTCGGCTCATTGGTCTGCTGCGCGGCGGGCGGCGCTGCGGCGGGAGTCGTCTTTGCCTGCGGCGGCAATGTGCCTGCGGGCCTGGCCGTGATAGGCGCGGGGGCAGCCTGCGCCGGGCTTTCAATTTTTATGTTTTTTGTATGCCTTGCGGCGACAAGGGGAGTGTCAATGCTTACAAAGAAGATTGTTATATCTGTCAAGAACCGTTTTATCAAAAAGGAGGGAGCGTAATGAGTAGGGCGACTAAAATATGGCTCGTTGCGGCGGCTTGCCTCGTAGCGCTCGGGCTTATCATATTCGCGGCGGCCATGTCGGTCTGCGGCTGGGATTTTGACAAATTGGACACGGAGAAATACGAGACGAGCACCTTTGAGATAAGCGAAGGGTTCAGCAGTATATCCATAAGCGCGGATACCGCCGACGTCCTGCTGGCTCTCTCTGACGACGATACGTGCAGAGTGGTCTGCTATGAGCGGGACGGAGTCGAGCATTCCGCTGACGTTCGGGACGATACGCTCGTCGTCGATACGGTCGACGACAGGAAGTGGTATGAATATATCGGCATAAGTTTCGACATGGCTTCAATAACCGTTTATCTGCCGAGGACAGAATACGCCTCGCTTATCATTAAGGGGGGCGCAGGGGCCGTCGAGGTGCCCGGGGACTTTGGGTTCTCTGACATAGATATATGCTCGAGTACGGGAGACGTGGCGCTTTTTGCCTCCGCCTCGGGCTCGGTCGCAATAAAGACGAGCACGGGCGGCATCCGGGTCGAGGGCATATCCGCGGACAGCCTTGAGCTTTCTTCTACAACGGGAGGGATCACGGTCCGCGAAGTGAGCTGCGGCGACGTCGGGATAGATTCCTCCACCGGCGAGACCGAGCTGAGCGATGTGGAGTGCTGCAACCTTGTGTCGGTCGCGGACACGGGGGACATCACGCTCAACGGCGTCGTCGCCTCCGAAAAGCTTGAGGTCGAGCTCAGCACCGGCAACGTGGCGTTCGACGGCTCGGACGCCGCGGAAATAATCGTAAAGACCGATACGGGAGACGTTACCGGCAGCCTGCTCACCGATAAGACGTTCGTCACACAGACCGAAACCGGCAGAGTAGACGTCCCCGCCGCGCCGCATACGGGCGGCATATGCAGGATAAGCACCTATACGGGAGATATCAAAATAAAAATAGACTGACGTCCCGCCGCGGCGGGCGGAGCGGCGACGTTCGCTTTGAGGGCCGCGAATTTTTTTCTGTAAGAGCCGGATGTTTTTGTATATGCGATTTCTTCGGGGCGGGCTGCATGAGCTCGTTGCTTTAACAGCTGCACGGTGTAAAATGTTTTTATATATCCGCGGCGTGCCGTCCTTGATGCTTTTATATATGCGCGGGAGCCCGCACCTGTAGGTGCGGGCTCCCGCAATTTTTGAGCACATGGTTCATGCGTCGAATATGCCCAGCAGCACTATTCCTATAATAGTAATCACGACCATGGCGTAGTGCTTGGCCGAAAGCCGCTCTTTGAGGAATACCCTGCTCCATATGACCGAAAGGACGCAGTAGGAGGATATTATGGGCGCGGAGTACATGGCGTGCGCCGTGTCGCTCAGCGCGAATATGTATGCGAACTGACCCGCCGTCTCAAAGGCCGCTCCGAGCAGTTTGGGTCCCTCCTGGCGGGGTACGAGCCTGTCGCGCTTGATGCCCAGTACGTATATTGCGCAGATTATGCCGCAGAGCAGAAACGTCAGCTCGTATACCGCGTTGGCGCTGGATGCCACTGCGTCGGATATGGCCGTGGCGGCCTCGGAAGGCGCGTCCATGTCGTAGGCTATGCCCGCCGCGAGGCAGCGCTTTTCGGTCAGGCGCTGCAGCACCAGCGTGTCTCCGAAGGTGCCCGCCGTGTCCAGCACGCAGTAGGCCAAGGGCAGGGCGATGGCCGCGAATGATTTGGCGTATTTATAGTTGGATTTTTCCTGCCTTTTCAGCCGTGCGGCGGGGTCTTCCAGGTGTTCCACCACGCCCAGGCCTATCACGCCCGCGCATACGAGCGCCACGGCGGCGGGCATTATCCACGGAGTGTCCCTCATGCCGAATACGATAAAGCCTATCAGCGCCGTCAGCGCCCCCGATGCGTTGCATATGGGCGAGGATATCGAAAGCTCTATGTATCTGAGCCCCAGGTATCCCAGCGCCATCGACGCTATGTACAGCGCGGCGACAGGCAGGTATGCCAGCACTATGTCCAAATGCAGCTCCGTGCCGGCGAATATCAGCTCATACGCGGCGTGCAGGCCCATGACCAGGCCTACGGCCATGACCATTTTAAGGTGGCTGTATTTGGCGTTCGGGTTGCGGCAGCCTATCTTGGAGAACAGGTCCGAGCCGCTCCAGCACAGCAGCGCTATAACAGAATATGTAAACCACATGCGTTTATTTCCCCTTGCTTTTTTGTTTTTTTGCCGCTCCTCTTCAGATGTCGAGGGGGCGGATTTCGTGTATCTTCTGCAGGCTCATGAGTATGCCGAGCTTGGCGTGGGGCCATGTCAGCCCGCCCTGAAAATACACCGCGTACGGCTCGCGTATCGGCCCGTCGGCGCTGAGCTCTATGGACGAACCCTGCACGAACGCTCCCGCGGCCATGATGACCCTGCTGTCGTAGCCCGGCATGGCCCACGGCTCGGGCGTAACGTAGCTGTCTACGGGCGCGGCGGCCTGTATACCTTTGCAGAAAGCCGACATCAGCTCCTCCGAACCGAGCTGGACGGCCTGTATGATATCGTAGCGGGGCTCCCTGCCGTCGGGCACTACCTTAAAGCCCAGCCTCTCGTACGCATTGGCCGCAAATATGGCGCCCTTGAGCGCGGCGGCTACCACCGTGGGCGCCAGAAACAGCCCTTGGTACAGCTGCCGCATCAGCCCGAAGTTCGCCCCGACCTCCTTGCCCAGCCCGGGCGCCGTCAGCCTGTAGGCGCATCTGTCCACGCATTCCTGGCTCCCGCAGATATACCCTCCCGCCGGCGCCAGCCCGCCGCCGGGATTTTTTATCAGCGAGCCCACCGTCATGTCCGCTCCGAACTCAGACGGTTCGACCGTCTGTACAAACTCCCCGTAGCAGTTGTCTACCATGCATATGACGTCGGGCTTTATGGATTTTATAAACTTTACGGCCTCGCCTATGGCCTGGCAGCTCAATGTCGGCCTTGTCTGATAGCCCTTCGAGCGCTGTATGGCCGCTACTTTCGTGCGCTCGTTTATCGCGGCGGCTATCGCCTCAAAGTCGAACGAGCCGTCCTCTTTGAGGTCCGCCTGCCTGTACGTTACCCCGTATTCGGCCAAGGAACCCGTCGACGGGCGCACGCCAATGACCTCCTCCAGCGTGTCGTACGGCCTGCCCGAGACGGAGAGCAGCTCGTCGCCCGGCAGCAGATTGGCCGCCAGCGCTACGGCCAAAGCGTGCGTGCCGCAGGTTATCTGCGGCCTGACCAAAGCGTCCTGCGTGCCGAAGCAGTCGGCGTATACCCGCTCCAGCGTCGTGCGCCCGGCGTCGTCGTAGCCGTACCCCGTGGTGGGATTGAAGCAGGCGGCGTTGACCCTGCTGTTCTGCATGGCTCTTATCACCTTGGCCTGGTTATATTCGGCCGTGCCGTCTATGGAGTCAAATCTGTCTTTCAGCTCCTGCAGCACGCTCTGCCCAAAGTCGTATATTTCGCGGCTCACCCCGAGCCTTCCGTACATGTCGTACATGCTCATTTTTCCTCAGCTTCCTTGTTTAGTATCCTGTCCGCCAGTCCGTCCGATACGCTCGGCGGCGCTATCAGTATCCCCCGCGCGCCGTCGGCTATCAGCAGCAGCGTGTCCCCCGGCTCGATGCCGTATTCCCTGCGCGCCTGCCCGGGTATGACTATTTGGCCTTTTTGGCCTACCTTCGCCGTGCCCAGTATCCGCCTGCCGTTCCTTGCCCCCAGCACATGTTTGCCCCCGGGCATAGAAATCACCCCCACAATTCATACATGTAGGAATAATTATACTCCGCCTGCCGTGTTTTGTCAATATTCGCGTTCATTTCTTCGGTCAGGCCGAGGCGCGGGCGGCAGATAAATTCGAGCGTCTCCGTACTTGTTATTTTTTTCTTATGCCTGAGTCTTTCGCCTTAAAGATTACGTCGTACTCATTTTCTTCAGGCGCTTTGACTGCGGCAGAGCGCCCATTTTGCAGTGTCTCGACTGTTTGTCATTTTTTTTTCTTTGAGTCGTATTATTGTCGGTCGACAAAGGCCGTTCATTACAGAAACCCGAGTAAATCACCGTGATACTTATACCAAGCCATATCCGACAGTATTGTTTACAATATTTTAAACGGAAATTATCTATATTAAAATGATAAAAAAAAGGACTGGCGTCGGGGCGGCACGCATAAAACAGCATAAGAATGTTTTCAGGAAACGGCGTAGCTTCGGCTATGCCGTTTCTCCGTTTTGCAGGTCAATCAGTAAAGACGCGGGGAGTATTCCTACAAGGTCATAG